>CAIKYO010000150.1 GCA_903831655.1 uncultured Burkholderiales bacterium | reverse complement strand
GCTGATTGCCAAGTCTGCAAGTTTGATATTTGCTTGACGCTCAAGACCGGAAACAATTACAGAGATTTCATTCTCATCTAGGAGTGTGCATACATCTGGAGATGATCTGAGATTGGCATGAATTTCCTGAAGCAGTGCAGGAATCCTTGGATGTTGGGCAAGCAAAGATTCTTGAAGCAAAGCAATCTTTTCTCTGATTTGATCTGCAAGATTCATTTCCGAAGCCATGAATAATCTCCTTGTTCAAACAATGCTTCTTGTTCTGGTGTGAGTTGATCTGTACTATAAAGATGGGTTACATAAGTTTCAAGCTGAGAATCTGTGAGCATGGATGGACCATGCAATCTTGCAAGATTTAGAACGGTTGCAAGATCAGAATCTGCGGCTGGTAATTCTGGTTCCATTCCTATCTCTTGCTCTATTGGCAATCTTACAGTGTGGGAGGCAGCAATCGCACCCACTGAAATTTTAAGAATCATTTGTCTAAGTTGCTCTCTTATTGTTTTAGATGAAGGGTGCATATTTCCATCCAGAGCTGAATAGATGTGCTGAAGCTCGGGCAAGGAAAAGCTAGGGCGATATTTTTTTATTGCCATAAAGATTCTCCCCTATAAAGTTTATAAATTTTCTAAACAGGGCAAAGGATATTCGACAAAATAAAAATGAAGCATTCCTCCATTAGAAGTATGCTTTATTTTCGTTCTGACATTAGCTTCACCTAAGTGAAAACGATAGGCCAAGTCTAGCCACCTCTCCTTCAGGACTGCCTTTACAATGCGACGATGCAGCTGAGGAGGAGCAGCTATTTTTACTTGACCTTTAGTTTTTAGTTCAATCCATATTGGTTGGTACGTTCTCAGGGTTAAATCTCATAAAAATGGACTCCCCAATACATGCAGGAGTCCAAGGAGGAGACACAGTTAAGATTATCGCAACTGGCAGAGTTGTACTGCAGGATTACAGATTGGCCAACAGATCGTCGGAATCTGCATTGAGCAACTTCTCGCCCTTTTGAAGCAGGAATTGCACACAATCGCTGTATGTTTCTGCATTGGGTGCGGATTGCAGATACAGGCCAACTTGATCCAGCATGTATTTCACGACCTTCTTGTCGGTCTTAATGGCGTTGAGTTTATTTACCAGAATCTTGGCACCATTGGTGATATTTTTGAGAGGCTTGCCAGTGATTCCAGGCATAACTGCCATGTAATCCTTGCCGAATTCCTCCCAGGTTTCCTTGCTGATACCACCACCACGACGCTCTGCGGGAGGCAGATATGCAATCTTTTCCCACAGCAATTCATCGAAGGGAAAGTTGTTGACAGTAATGTTTTCGTTGTCGTTGATGATCTCACGAGCGCGAGACAGAACGACGCTGGCAACGGCTTCAGTCAGCAAAGCAATTTGCTTTTCGTCACCGGATTCCAAAATGTGAATGATACCATCCACAGAAGGGACAGGAAATTGCTCAAATTCTAGGGTGGGACGCTTGTATTCCTCGCCTGTTTCTTCGATGAGGGTCTTTTTAAAATGAAACTTCGTGTTCATGTATTGAATGTTACGGTTCACATTCGCAACGATCTTGGGATGATCCGCAGGTTCACCGAATTGTTGTTGAGCTTGCAGTGGCGTGTTCATGATGATTTAGTTCCTAGTGATTTGGTGCTGTTAGAAAGATGTTACAGGGATCTCAGCGATTGCTGAGTGTACTACATATTTT
>CAIKYO010000149.1 GCA_903831655.1 uncultured Burkholderiales bacterium | reverse complement strand
TTCCGTACGAGGCTGGTTCTTCGGTAAGCCATCTCGACGAAAGTACATTTCAAAATAGTGGCGATAATGCTCTACTTACGCCTGCCTGGCCGGGAGGCGCGGTCTTTCACACCCCCGGCTCCATCGTCTTGGGAATGCTCGCCGATATGCGATTAAAACCTCCTGCGGGTATTCCCGTTGGAATCCCCGACGCGCCGCGGAATGTCTTCGCAATTGTCGGAGATCGCTCCGCCATCATTAGTTTTGATCCTCCTGACAATGCCCGCACCTCGCAAGTTCAGTCATACTCCATCAAAGTCAATGAAACTGGCGCCACCGTTCAAGCTACGACCAGTCCCGTCAAAATTACAGGACTCATTAATGGTTCGCACTACTCGTTCACGGTAACGGCAAGCAATCAACTAGGCGTTTCACCGGCGCAATCAAGCAACGCCATATTTCCGCAAGCTCCATGGAAGTCCACAGTCTTAGATGGCACTTCAGATGCAAAGTACCTCGCCACAACTACTTTTAGAGGTTCACCTACCGTCGTATATACCGATAGCAAAAGCGGATTTCTCAAACTCGCGACGTGGAATGGCAAGGTTTGGGTGAAGAGCGTTATCGATGGAAACTCCACGGTGGGTGGACGAACCACAGATAATGTCGCAGGCAACGTCTCGGTATGTACATCTGCCGCAACTAAAACCCAACGCTTAGATGTTGTTTATGCTGACGTTACCGCCAAGCAAATTCGCTATGCGGGCTTTGATGGCAAGAAATGGAAATTCAGCATTGTCGATGGCGATGGCGGCCAGATCATCAAATATTCTGATCCCAATCGCGCCAAGACTGCCAGCGATGTAAGTGGTGCCAATGCCTGTGTCGATACTCCTGATGGCATACAAATCTTTTATCGTGATCAGAGTGAGGGAATTCTTCTCGCGGCAGTCCAATCAGGTTCTACCGTCGGAGCATGGAGCTATCAGCTGGTAGATGGAGACACCACAAACAATGGTCACACGACAGGTGACGTTGGCTTTCATCTCAAAGCGGTAAATATCGGCCGCTCGGTTTATCTACTTTATGATTCAGTATTGCAGGTCAATCAGCAGAAACAAGCGCTGCAAGGTGAGGTCAGACTAGCAACTCGGGCCAGCGCCTACCCAGAAGATTGGAAATACTCTGCGCTGGACTCATACGGACCCGATATAGCGGTTGCTGGATATGACGTTGCGCTCTCAGTAGTCGGAAAAGATGTTAGCGGGGCTTGGATGGCGGCTAGCGGAATCTCTATCCCAAACCCAAATCAACTGCGTTGGATGGATATTTCGGCTAACGGATCTGTCATTTCAGCGAGCACAGATATTTATGGAACTCCCAGCGCTCCACTAAGTATGGATAGTCAGCACACCCTTTTTAATTGCCAGAATCGACTCTGTTCGATAAATGATTCCGATCAAACTGTTGCCTTAGTTACTAGTTCTGATCTCTCTAACAGTTTTGGGGCTGCATGGATCACGATCAATAAAGTTCGATATGCGCTAGTTGGCGTTGGTGGAAAGTTACAACTATTCAAGCCTCTTTAAACTACTTGGTATGAATAATCGTGACTAAATATGTTCCCGCACTTTGAGTCAGTTCAACTACCCCAATGCCGCTTTGGTAAATCAATGAAAGTGGAGCTCCTTGAACAGAGTAAATACCTTTAAGGGCTTTATCCTTTAGGCCATTCTTGATCAATACCGTGGTGCTTTGGTGCGATGACATCCCAAGAACGCCACTTATAGCTTTAGGTGACACGTAACTAAGCCACCCATAAGCAAAACTTGTGGCGTTGAAGATTTGAGAAGCTGGCATCAATTTGCTTGTGCTGTTCTTCACTGCACCAAACTTCCCACCCGCAGAAAGTGAAGCGCTAAAACTCGAACTCCCCACCCGGCTAGAGCTACCTAGAAGGACGAAACTTCCGCCCTTGAAAGTCATTGAAGTAGGAATATCTACATCTGGTAAATCTCTGGTAAATGTATTGAGAAGTGAGCCCAATGGACTTACCTCCCACACTGTGAGGCGATTTAGCCCGGGAGCCGGAGTTGATCCATCACTTGCGATTGCAGACGCTCCGGCAATCCAAATATTTCCCGCCGAATCTACGTAGCCCGTTGTTGCAACATCATCCCCCGCCGTACCTAACCGCAGATCCCATTGTCTGGTGCCGCTAGAT
>CAIKYO010000148.1 GCA_903831655.1 uncultured Burkholderiales bacterium | reverse complement strand
TTAAGCGGCGAGTGCGAAACGTTCGTCGTTTGCAGTTAAGTTTTTTTCTGCTGATTAACGAGGTGACAGAACCTCGACATGCCCTGCATCGCGTCCGAACCCATGTCGAAACCAGTGCAGCCCCAAGATTTGTATTTTAACGGGTATGCAAAATATTTAATAGTGCATTTGGGGTGTTTATTTTGTGATCAGCTCCCCAATCATCAACGCTAACTGCATTGCCCAAATAGCCATAGAGTGCTGCAACGCTCACCATTCCTGCTGCTTTTGCAGCTTCAATGTCTCTTAAATCATCACCCACATACCAACAATCTGCTGCATCAACACCCATGCGCTTGGCAGCCTCCAACAAAGGCGCTGGGTGAGGTTTGGCATGCGGTGTGGTATCCCCGCAGACCACCGTCTTGGCTGATTTAAACAACTCGTACTCCCGAACCAAAGGATGGGTAAAACGTTCCATCTTGTTGGTGACGACCCCCCATTGAAGTCCAGAGTTCATGAGACTTTGAAGTAGTGTGTCAACACCTTCAAAGACAACTGTGTTTTTTGTGAGGTTTTGCTCGTATTGGAGGAAGAACTCTTCTTTCATCTGCTCATAACTTGCATCGCTGGGAGACAAATCAAAAGCCAATTTCAAAAGGCCTCTCGCGCCAGAACCCACCATCGAGCGGTAATGAGCAACACCCAGGGGTGGCAATTCACGTCGAATCCTCATCTCATCAACTGCGGCTCCCAAATCATGTGCCGAATCAACCAAGGTTCCATCCAAATCGAACAAAATCACCTTGGGACTTGAACGGGTAGCGTCTTGTATGGATTGCATTGGAGGCACCGTCACAATGGCTTTTGGGTTGCGACCCAATAGTTGACACTCACATCTTGACTCAACCAATAGCGTTGAGTAATTGGGTTGTAACTGAGTCCAGTTGAGCGGTGGTGCTCTAAACCACTGCTTCTGTAGGCATGAGCGAGCTCACTGGGTTTGATGAACTTTGCGTATTCATGAGTGCCTCGGGGCAAAATGTTGAGGATGTACTCTGCTCCCAAAATAGCAAACAAGTAGGATTTGGGGTTTCTATTGAGTGTTGAGAAAAACACCCACCCACCGGGTTTCACCAAATCATGACACGCCCGAACCACAGAAGAATAATCAGGAACGTGCTCGAGCATCTCCATGCAAGTGACCACATCAAAGCTTTGTGGCGCCCTTTGGGCCAGATCTTCAACGCTCACCTCTTCGTATTGAACACCAGACACGCCCGCCTCAAGTGCGTGAAGTTGTGCCACACGAAGCGACTTGGTTGCCAAATCAATGCCTTTGACTTGTGCTCCCGCTTTGGCCATCGCCTCTGAGAGCAAACCGCCTCCGCAACCCACGTCTAAAACATGTTGCCCCGACAATCGAGTGAACTCCTCAATCCACCCCAGGCGCAATGGGTTGATGGCATGAAGCGGCTTGAATTCACTTTGAGGATCCCACCAGCGGTGAGCCAACTCAGAGAACTTGGCCAACTCGGATGGATCAACGTTGGAAGAATTGGACATGAACCGGACCTTTGTATTCTTAGGAGAATGGATTGTTAAAGCGGATCTTAAACAATTATCAAGAGCGCAGATCGAAAGACTCGTTTAACCATTAAAAAACCCCGCCTAAGCGGGGTCTTACCTGAGCACCGATTGAAAATCAATTGGCTCTTGTTCCAACCACTTCAAGTTCTACGCGTCTGTTCTTGGCGCGGCCTTGTGCAGTTTTGTTATCAGCAACAGGTTGTGACTTGCCCTTGCCTTCAGTGTAGATGCGGTTTCTCTCAATGCCTTTGCTCACCAAGTAAGCCTTTACAGCTTCAGCGCGGCGAACAGACAACTTTTGGTTATAAGCAACTGAGCCCACAGAGTCTGTGTGGCCAACAGCAATGATCACTTCCAAATTGATGCTTTTGATTTTGCTGGCCAAATCATCAAGCTTGGCTTTGCCTTCTGGCTTCAACACTGATTTGTCAAAATCAAAGAAGGCATCAGCTGCATAAGTAACCTTAGAGGCTGCAACAGGTTGAGGAGCAGGTGCAGCAGCCTTGGGGGCTGGAGCAGCTTGAACAGGAGCAGGTGCAGCCATTTGGGGTGCAGGTTGAATGGCGCCATCACAAGCCTTGTCAGCAGTTGCAGGCGTCCAATTGCTACCTCTGTAGCAAAGACCAGTTGAATTAGTCCATACGCTACCACTGGCTGAATGCCAGTTGTCATTTCTCTCTTGAGCACTAACCGCACCCACCAAAGAAAACGTAAAAAGAACCATAGCCAATTTTTTGAAATTCATCATTTGTCTTTCCTCTTGGATCGATAAGCATGCAGTCAAGCTGCGAATCATTGGATAAAAGCAATCCTTTTGCTTTAATAGAATTGTATTGTGCCACACTGGTGCATTGCACAATGTGAATATATGTGAAGTGCTTGGCTTAAAAATCACCTTAACTTGACGGCAATCAATTAGGCGTTGCAATATAACCACAAACCTAGGGTTTTCTTGGGACCCTTCTGTGGGCTCTAAAATAGCACTTTTGAATGTAGATTGGCCCAACCTAAATGACTCAGTTCGCAAAAGAAACACTGCCCATTAGCCTTGAAGAGGAAATGCGTCGCAGCTACCTAGATTACGCCATGAGCGTGATCGTGGGACGCGCCTTACCCGATGCTCGAGACGGTTTAAAGCCCGTTCACCGCAGAGTTTTGTTTGCCATGCACGAGCTCAACAACGACTGGAACCGGCCCTACAAGAAGTCCGCACGTATTGTCGGAGACGTGATTGGTAAGTACCACCCACACGGAGACAGCGCAGTCTATGACACCATCGTTCGCATGGCACAAGACTTCTCATTGCGTCACATGCTGGTCGATGGTCAAGGAAACTTCGGCTCGGTTGACGGCGACAATGCAGCTGCCATGCGTTACACAGAAATTCGCCTGGCCAAAATTGCCCACGAAATGCTGGCCGATATCGACAAAGAAACCGTTGACTTTGGCCCCAACTACGACGGATCTGAAAAAGAGCCTTTGGTGCTTCCAAGCCGCTTGCCCAATTTATTGGTCAACGGCTCTTCTGGCATTGCGGTTGGAATGGCCACCAACATTCCCCCTCACAACTTGAACGAGGTGATTGATGCATGCCTTCATCTCTTGAAATTTCCTGAGGCAAGCATTGATGATTTGATGAACATCGTTCCTGCCCCAGACTTTCCAACGGCCGGCATCATCTACGGCATCAATGGCGTCAAAGACGGCTATCGCACGGGCCGAGGCCGGGTGGTCATGCGTGCCAAATGCCACTTCGAAGACATCGACAAAGGCCAACGGCAATCGATCATCGTTGATGAGTTACCCTACCAAGTCAACAAAAAGACCTTGCAAGAGCGCATGGCTGAATTGGTGCATGAGAAAAAAATCGAGGGCATCAGTCATATCCAAGATGAGTCAGATAAATCAGGTATGCGCTTGGTCATTGAACTCAAGCGCGGTGAGGTGCCTGAAGTGGTGCTCAACAACTTGTACAAACAAACGCAACTCCAAGACACCTTTGGTATCAACATGGTGGCCTTGGTGGATGGCCAACCCAGGCTGTGCAATTTAAAACAGTTGATTGACATCTTCTTGCAACACAGAAGAGAGGTGGTCACACGTCGCACTGTATTTAATTTACGCAAAGCCCGTGAAAGAGGCCACGTCTTAGAGGGCTTGGCAGTTGCTCTGGCCAACATCGATGAGTTCATCCGGATCATTCGAAATGCACCCACGCCCCCCGTCGCTAAAGCCGAGTTGATGACCAAATCTTGGGACAGCCAACTGGTGCGTGAAATGCTCACACGAGCCCGTGCAGACGGTCTACCCGTTGACCCCAAAGACTATCGCCCCGAAGGCCTAGAGGCCGCATTCGGCATGGGTACAGATGGCTTGTACCGATTGAGCGAAACACAAGCTCAAGAAATCCTTCAAATGAGATTGCAACGCTTGACGGGTTTGGAACAAGACAAAATTGTCAATGAGTACAAAGAAGTCATGGCTGAAATTGATGATTTCGTGGACATTTTGCTCAAACCCCAACGCGTCTCTGACATCATTGGCAGTGAACTCACAGAAGTCAAACAAGAGTTTGCACAAACCAAGCTTGGCGCAAGACGAAGCGTGATCGAGATGAACGCACAAGACTTGGCCACCGAGGATTTGATTACCCCTACAGACATGGTGGTAACCCTCTCTCACTCGGGCTACTTCAAGAGCCAACCCCTGTCTGAGTACCGCGCTCAAAAGCGCGGAGGCAGAGGCAAACAAGCAACCAGTACCAAGGATGATGACTGGATTGACCAGTTGTTCATTGCCAACACGCACGACTATATTTTGTGTTTCTCCAACCGCGGTCGCTTGTATTGGCTCAAAGTATGGGAGGTTCCCGTGGGCTCTAGAGGCTCCAGGGGACGCCCCATAGTTAACATGTTCCCTTTGATTGAGGATGAAAAGATCAATGTGGTGCTGCCCTTGACCGCTGAGATGAGGAGCTTTCCCAACGACCACTTTGTGTTCATGGCCACCTCCAAAGGCACGGTTAAGAAAACCGCTTTGGATGAATTCAGCAACCCCAGAAAAGCCGGCATCATTGCTGTTGACCTCGATCCTGGAGACTTCCTCATTGGTGCAACCCTCACAGACGGCAAGCACGATGTCATGCTCTTTAGTGACGCTGGAAAAGCCGTTCGATTTGATGAAAACGATGTCAGACCCATGGGTCGAAACGCACGCGGTGTGAGAGGCATGATGCTTGAGGAGGGTCAAAGTGTCATCGCCATGTTGGTCGCAGAGGATGAACACCAAAGTGTTCTCACAGCCTCTGAGAACGGCTACGGCAAGCGCACCAACATTGCCGAATACACACGACATGGTCGAGGAACAAAAGGCATGATTGCCATTCAGCAGTCCGAGCGAAATGGAAAAGTGGTGGCGGCAACCTTGGTCCATGTGGATGAAGAGATCATGATGATCACCGACCGTGGCGTGCTTGTGAGAACCCGAGTCGCAGAAATTCGCGAACTGGGACGCGCTACCCAAGGTGTGAAATTGATCGCTTTGGACGAAGGCTCCAAGCTCAGTGGCTTGCAACGCATTGTTGAAAATGATGCCGCTGTGAATGGGGAGTCCTCTGATGAAGACGCGCCTGGTGGTGAGCCCGAGGGTCCCACAGCAGAATAATTGAAAGTACAAGCGCAAGGCAAAACACTTTTTGTTCTCACCTTGCGCCCAACAACTGGGCGTCCTCCCCCCCAACCAAGCCCAAGTGTCTGAGCTTGGGGTTTGGGGACGATGTCTGTCTTTTAACCTAATCTTTTGAGTGAATGTTCCATGTCAGCAAGACCCTTTAACTTCTCGGCTGGACCCGCAGCCATTCCCCTGGAAGTCTTGGAGCAAGCGGCCAGTGAGATGAGCAATTGGCATGGCTGTGGCATGGGGGTCATGGAGATGAGTCACCGTGGACGAGAGTTCATCTCGATTTACGAAAAAGCAGAACAAGACTTTCGTGAGCTCTTGGCCATCCCTGAGGAATTTGCCATTTTGTTCATGCAAGGTGGTGGCATCGCTGAGAACGCTATTGTTCCTTTGAACCTCAGCCAAGCGATGGAAGTAGACTTCATTTTGAGTGGCAGTTGGAGTCAAAAATCATTTCAAGAAGCTCAAAAATACTGCTATCCAAAGGTCGCGGCAAGCTCCCAGTCGACGGGCTTTGACCACTTGCCTGACTTCAAAGACTGGCAATTGAACCCCAAAGCCAAATACGTTCACTTGTGCACCAACGAGACCATCCATGGGGTGGAGTGCCAGGAGTTGCCTGATCTCAAATCCATGGGAATCGATGCCCCGTTGGTCATTGACTTCTCCTCGCATGCGTTATCTAGACCTGTGGATTGGTCAAAAGTTGGATTGGCATTTGCCGGCGCACAAAAAAACATTGGCCCCGCAGGACTCACCATTGTGGTGGTCAAGCGATCTCTTTTGGGACACGCATTGGCGATTTGTCCAAGTGCCTTCAATTATGAAACGGTCGCCAAAAACGACAGCATGTACAACACCCCACCCACTTATGGCATCTACATGGCCGGTTTGACATTTGCGTGGCTCAAGACCCAAACCGAGGATGGTCTCCAAGGTGTCTTGGCCATGGAGAGGAGAAACCAAAAGAAAGCTCAATTGTTGTACGACGCCATTGATCGCTCAAACCTCTTTGATAACCCTGTTCAAGAGAGAAATCGCTCTCGCATGAATGTTCCCTTTTTTCTCAAAGAAGAGAGCTTGAACGAAGTCTTTTTAAATGAGGCAAAAGAAAGAGGGCTTTTGCAATTGAAGGGCCACAAATCGGTGGGCGGTATGCGAGCGAGCATCTACAACGCCATGCCCATTGAAGGCGTACAAGCTTTGGTTGATTTCATGCAAGACTTTGAGGGGCGGCACGCTTGAGCGACTCGCGTTCCCACCCTTGCCTGATCAGACATTGACCCATTAAACTCAAAACCTCTCTCCTTTATTCATCTCACCGTTGTACCCAAAGTCACCATGACCACACCCATTCAATCAGCAGAGCTCGCAAAGTTGCGTCAATCCATTGATGAAATCGATCAGCAACTGCTCGTGCTGTTGAACGAGCGAGCCAAGGTTGCCCTTCAAGTCGGAGAGATCAAGCGCATTGAAGGCTCTCCCTTTTTCAGACCTGACCGCGTGGCGCAAGTGCTCGAGCGCATGAAAGCGGCCAACCAAGGTCCTTTAAAAGGTGAACATGTCGGACACATTTGGAATGAAATCACCTCCGCTTGCCTGGCACTTGAGGCACCTCAAAAGATTGCCGTTCTAGGTCCTGAGGGTACTTTTTGCGAAGAGGCGGCCATTGAATTCTTTGGCGCAAGTGCTGAGTTGGTTTACTGCGCCAACTTTGACGATGTCTTCCAAGCCACTTCCAACGGCGCTTGTCACTTTGGTGTCGTTGGCATGGAGAACTCAAGCGAAGGCGTCGTGGCTCGTTCCTTGGATCTTTTCCTGCGCTCCTCGGTTCACATGGTGGGCGAGGTGAGCCTCATGATCAAGCACAACTTGATGCGTCAAATCGATAATTTAGACAACATTGAAGTTGTGATGGCCCACCCCCAAGCTCTTGGACAATGCCAAAAGTGGTTGAGCCAACACATGCCTCACGCAGAAAGGCGTGCTGTAAGCTCCAACGCCGAGGGTGCTCGCTTGGCCAGCACCAACCCCAAATGGGCAGCCATTGCTGGAGAGCGAGCAGCTTCGCAATTTGGATTGCACATTTTGGCGCCAGCCATTCAAGATGAGGCCATCAACAGAACGCGCTTTGCGGTCATTTGCTTGCCTCAAACCTTAGATACCCCACCTCCCAGTGGACACGATTGCACCTCGCTTGTCGTCTCTGTGCCCAATCGTCCAGGAGCCGTGCACGACTTGCTCGTCCCTTTAAAGACCAATGGCGTGTCCATGACGCGCTTTGAATCGCGTCCTGCCAAGTCAGGACAATGGGAATACTTCTTCTACATCGATTTAAAAGGTCACATTTCAGAACCCCATTTGAGCAAAGCCTTACAGGAGTTGAAGGGCCTTTGCGCTTATTACAAAGTGTTGGGTTCATACCCCACTCACGAATGAACGTGATGAGGTTTAAAAAACTCGCCCTGATCGGGTGCGGCTTGATTGGGGGGTCTTTTGCGTTGGCCCTCAAAAAAGCTGCCTGTGTAGAACACGTGAGCGGCACCAGTGCCAGTCGCGCCTCCTGTGAGGCTGCACTGAGCTTGGGCGTGATTGATGAAATAGTAGGCTCCAGCCAAGCGGCTGTGGCAGGTGCGGATTTGGTGTTGATTGCTGTACCCGTCTTCTCCATAGAGACGGTGTTGGCCGACATTGCACCCCACCTCAGTCAACAAGCATTGGTGATGGATGTGGGCTCATCTAAGTCCATGGTTGCAGAAAAAGCCAAATTGGCCCTGGGCGAACAATTTCCAAGTTTTGTGCCCGCGCACCCCATCGCAGGCAAGGAGCAACACGGTGTGCGTCACGCTGAGGCAAGTCTCTTTGAAAACCACAAAACCATCTTGACTCCCACATCAGAGACCCGTCCTGAACTCATCACCTTGGCCAAATCGGTTTGGGAGCTCACAGGCTCCAAAGTCTCCATTATGAGTCCAGCCGAGCACGATCAAGCCTTGGCAGCCATCAGCCATTTGCCGCATTTGATTGCCTTTGCAGCCGTCAATGCACTGCATTCACAACCTCAAAGGGAACTTTTTTTGGACATGGCTGGACCAGGTTTTCGAGACTTCTCCAGAATTGCAGCCAGCAGCCCAGAGGTCTGGCTGGATATCTTTTTATCCAATAAAGAGGATCTGTTGTCGCAATTGCAAGCCTTTAAATTGGCACTATCAGCGTTTGAAGAGCGTTTGCAATGTGATGATTCAGCATCCATCACCCAACTCATCGACCAAGCCAGCCAAGTTCGCAAGCACTGGAGGCTGAACGGCTAGACTTGAGTTCAATCCAATGAGTGAACGCTCACATTCATTTTTAATTCCAACTCTCCATACATGTACAGCATTCCCCATTTGGACATTCCACACTTGGACCGCGTGTCAGGTCACGTGCAGTTGCCAGGCTCAAAAAGCATCTCCAACCGTGTTTTGTTGTTGTGTGCGTTAAGCAGTGGCAGGACCCAGGTTCATGATTTGTTGGACTCTGATGACACCCAAGTGATGTTGAGTGCTCTAGAGAAATTGGGTTGCGTGATCGAGAGAAGTCCCTCCAGTTTGCACATCACAGGCATTGGGGACCGAAAAACCGATCCCAAGGAACTCCATGAGATCTTTCTAGGCAATGCAGGAACCGCCATGCGCCCTTTGTGCGCAGCCTTGGCACTGCGTGGCGTAAAAGCACATCTCACAGGCATTGCTCGCATGTATGAGCGGCCCATTCAAGATTTGGTCGACGCCTTGCGACAAATCGGTGCAGACATTGAGTACTTGGGAAACCCTGGCTTTCCACCCCTGATGCTCAATCCCAGTGAGATTCAAATACACCGACCCATTCAAGTTCGAGGCGATGTTTCAAGTCAATTTCTAACCGCCCTTTTATTGGCCCTCCCCTTGGTGAGTGAACACCAATCCATAGAAGTGCAAGTCAATGGTGTGTTGATCTCAAAGCCCTATGTGCAAATCACACTCAATTTACTTGACAATTTTGGGGTCAAGGTGATCAACCACGATTGGGCAAGTTTCACAATTGCCAAGGGCTCAAGATACCTGGCTCCCAAAGAGGTCTACGTGGAGGCAGATGCCTCCTCGGCCAGTTACTTCATCGCAGCAAGTGCCCTCTCCAACGGCACCGATCCGCTTCGCATCGAGGGACTTGGACTGAACTCCATTCAGGGTGATATTCGCTTTGTTGAAGCGGCCCAATCAATGGGGGTCAACATCCATGCGGGTCCCAATTGGTTAGAAATTCATCCCTCCAAATCCACTCTCAAAGGCATTGAACTCGACTGCAATCACATCCCAGACGCAGCAATGACGTTGTGCGCTTTGGCGCTTTACGCAACGGGCCCAACCACCCTCACCAACATTGGTAGCTGGAGAGTCAAGGAGACCGATCGCATCCAAGCCATGGTCAACGAGTGCTCCAAACTGGGGGCAAAGGTGGAATTTGGAGAAGATTGGATTCGAGTCTTCCCCATTGAACCCTCCAAGTGGAGACCTGCCAGCATCCACACCTACGACGATCACCGCATGGCAATGTGTTTTGCACTTGCCGCCTTCAATCCAGACCAAGTCAACGTGAGAATCGAAGATCCACGCTGCGTGGGTAAAACCTTTCCCCAATTCTTTGAAACCTTGTTCTCCATTGCCCACTCAAATGCCCATCAGATTCCAGTGATCTGCATCGATGGGCCCACTGCCTCTGGCAAAGGGACGTTGGCCAACCGGGTGGCCCAAGCCCTTGGATACGCCTACTTGGACTCGGGCGCCTTGTACCGATTGACCGGTTTGGCGGCCACCCAAGCTGGGATCCCTTTGGAGCCCAATCAGGAGTCTCGCATCGCAGAATTGATCTCAAAGGCCAGCATTGCCTTTGAAGGTGAGCAGATATGGCTCAATGGCCAGGAGGTGAGCGAGGAAATTCGCACCGAGCAAATGGGCATGAATGCCTCTCAAATTTCGAGTTTCAAGGCCGTTAGAGCCGCACTTTTGGATGTACAGCGAAACGCCCGCCAGCTTCCTGGGCTCGTGGCGGATGGGCGAGACATGGGGAGTGTGATCTTTCCAGACTCAACTTTGAAGATCTTTTTGACCGCTGACGCCTTGACGCGTGCAAAAAGGAGACATAAGCAGTTGATTTCTAAAGGAATTTCAGCTAATATAGATGTCCTTCATTTGGATTTGCTGGCGCGCGATGAGCGAGACATGTCTCGCAAAGAAGCGCCCTTGAAACCCAGTGAAGACGCTTTGCTGTTGGACAACACACTCATGAGCATTGAAGAAAGTGTCGAGTGGGTGCTTGAGCAGTGGTCAAAGCAAACAGCTCTTTTGAAACTTCAAAAGGGTTGATGGCCCGATTCGTTCCTGTCTTTGTGCGCCTTGCACGCTCTGACGAATTGGATTATTAAACTTAATCGCGGTTGAACCCGCAAAAAATAAATCTCAATCGCCTCTTTGACCCAGTGTCCACCGCATCTCCTTGGAGCATGTGCGGGCCCATGACTTTGTGATTGCGGTTTTCAAGGAAAACTGAATGTCTGAATCTTTTGCAGCCCTATTTGAAGAATCTTTAAAGCGCTCAGAAATGCGCACCGGTGAGGTCATCACCGCTGAAGTGATCCGTGTTGAGCACAACCACGTGGTCGTCAATGCAGGGCTTAAGTCTGAGGCCTACGTGCCTATCGAAGAATTTAAAAACGACCAAGGCGAGATTGAAGTCCAAGCAGGTGACTTCGTATCAGTGGCCATTGGTAGCGTTGAGAATGGCTATGGCGACACGATTTTGAGCCGTGACACGGCCAAGCGTTTGGCCTCATGGCTCTCACTTGAGAAGGCGCTTGAGTCTGGCGAATTCGTCACCGGCACCACAAGTGGCAAAGTCAAAGGTGGCTTGACCGTATTGGTCAATGGCATCCGCGCTTTCTTGCCTGGTTCATTGATCGACACACGTCCCATCAAAGATCTCTCACCCTATGAGAACAAGACGATGGAGTTCAAGGTCATCAAGCTTGACAGAAAACGCAACAATGTGGTCTTGAGCCGTCGCGCAGTCGTTGAGGCCTCAATGGGCGAAGAGCGCGCCAAGCTCATGGAAACACTCAGAGAAGGCTCTGTGGTTCACGGTGTCGTTAAGAACATCACCGAGTACGGCGCTTTCGTTGACTTGGGTGGCATAGACGGATTGCTCCACATCACCGACATGGCCTGGAGACGCGTACGTCACCCAAGCGAAGTGGTCCAAGCTGGTCAAGAGATCACCGCGAAAATTTTGAAATTCGACACCGAGAAAAATCGCGTGTCCTTGGGTCTCAAACAAATGGGGGATGACCCATGGATGGGTGTTGCACGTCGCTACCCACAAAGCACTCGCTTGTTTGGCAAGATCACCAACATTGCCGATTACGGTGCATTTGTTGAACTCGAGCCAGGCATTGAAGGTTTGGTGCACGTGTCTGAGATGGATTGGACGAACAAAAACGTCGCGCCCAACAAGATCGTTGCTTTGGGCGATGAAGTTGAAGTCATGGTGCTTGAGATCGACGAAGACAAGCGCCGCATCTCCTTGGGCATGAAGCAGTGCCGAGTTAATCCTTGGCAAGAATTTGCTGAGCAAACCAAGCGCGGTGACCGCGTCAAAGGCCCCATCAAGTCAATCACTGACTTTGGTGTGTTCGTTGGACTCGCAGCTGGCATCGATGGCTTGGTTCACTTGTCTGACCTGTCATGGAACGAGACTGGCGAAGTTGCAGTTCGCAACTACAAGAAGGGTCAAGAAGTTGAGGCCATCGTGCTTGCAGTGGATGTTGAGAGAGAGCGCATCTCTTTGGGCATCAAGCAAATGGATGCTGACCCCTTCACAACCTTCGTGTCAATGAACGACAAAGGCCAAATCGTGACAGGTAAGGTCAAAACAGTGGATGCCAAAGGTGCAGAAATTGACTTGGGCGAAGACATCCTGGGCTATTTGAGAGTCAGCGAAATCTCCCGTGACCGCGTGGAAGATGCTCGCTCAATCCTCAAAGAGGGCGATGAGGTGACTGCAGTTGTGTTGAACGTCGACAGAAAAACACGCAACATTCAACTCTCCATCAAAGCCAAAGACGCAGCAGATCAACAAGAAGCCATGGCCACATTGAGCCAGCAGTCCTCTAAGGAAAATGCTGGAACAACTAGCTTGGGCGCTTTGTTGAGAGCCAAGTTGGACAACAACTAATCGTTGTCTCATCTTTTGATGAAAGTCGCCCCAACACCTGGCTCTTACTTGAACCCAGGTGTTGGGGTTTTTTAATGATTAACCTCGATGTAACACCATGACTCGCAGTGACTTGGTCACAGAATTGGCCGCAAAATTCAGTCAACTCACCCACCCTGACGCTGAGTCAGCAGTGAAGACTTTGCTGGATGCCATGAGTGAGGCACTGGTCAAAGGGCATCGCATTGAGCTCCGGGGTTTTGGTACCTTTACCATCAACCGAAGAGCACCCCGATTGGGTCGCAACCCTCGCTCAGGAGAGAGTGTTGCAATACCAGAGAAAAGGGTTCCCCATTTCAAGCCAGGCAAGGCACTAAGAGAAGCCGTGGACCAACAGTCCAAAAAAGCCCCCTAACTCTTTGTCCATTTGTGCCTGTTTTAGGCAAACAAGTGGCATTTCAAAGCAATTCAAAGATCTCTTTTGGATTAAAACGCTTAAAATCGGTCTGATGATCAGGAGCCACTTCAGTGAAAAAGATCTTTAGACTCTTTCAATGGGTCCTCAAAGGCGCGGTGTTTTTTACCCTCTTTGCCTTTGCACTCAACAATTCAGAAGACGTCAATTTAAAGTTCTTTTTTGGCACCCAATGGACTGGACCCATGGTGTTGGTTGTATTGGCTGTGTTTACCTCGGGACTGATCACGGGCGTAATCGGTATGTTGCCTCATTGGTGGAAACACAAAAAAGAATTGGAAAAATCTAGAGCCGAGCTCCACCAAGCAAGGCATGCTCAAAAGCCAAGTCCAACGACAGCTCCAAAGCCAAGTCCCCCCACCCCCATTCAATCTCAAACCGACCTGGAAGGCGATATCCATGGAGTTTGATTTAAGCTGGATTTTGCTGGGCTTACCCGTGGCCTTTATTTTGGGATGGTCTGCCTCTCGCTTGGACATTCGTCAACTGCGATTTGAGAACCGGCACAACCCAAAGGCCTACTTCAAGGGCTTGAACTACTTGCTCAATGAACAGCAAGACCAAGCCATCGACGCATTCATCCAAGCCGTTCAACTTGATCCCGACACCACAGAGTTGCACTTCGCATTGGGTAATCTATTTAGGAGAAGGGGCGAGTTTGAGCGCGCTGTGCGTGTTCACGAACACCTCTTGGCCAGAGGCGACTTGAGTGTCCAAGACCAAGAACGCGCTCAGCAAGCACTGGCACTGGACTATTTGAAGGCCGGACTCTTGGACCGTGCAGAGGACGGATTTCAAAAGCTCCTCTCCACTCGATTTAAAGAGCAATCTCAGTTGGCCCTTTTAAGCATCTACGAACGCACCCGCGACTACGTCAACGCACAACGCATGGCAAACGAGCTCGAGGGCTCTGGTCAAGGCGACTTCAAGACCCGTCAATCCCATTACTTGTGCGAGCAAGCTGAGCTTTGCATGGACGCCAACACAGTCGCATCCAGTGGCGATGCGCCTCAAAGCAAAGCGCGGGAACTACTGCACCAAGCGATTGCCATTGCTCCCCATCACCCTCGAGCACGCATTGCATTGGCTGATTTCGAACACAGCCAAGGACAAACCTCGATCGCCTTTCAAATTGCATTGGAATTGTTTGAGATTTGCCCCTCTGGCGTGCCCCTGATTTGTGACAGACTCCTCACTTGGGCTCGGGCATTGGGTCAGGTCTCCAAGGCACAAGCGGCACTCACCGCTTTTTATGAGCACTCCCCCTCTTTGGATGTGCTCAAAGCGCTGGCCAATTTAGAGCCATCGACACAAAAGTGTCAAGCTTTGCTCAGTCACCATTTGCAAAAGGATCCCTCCCTCTTGGTGGCGTCTTGGTGGATTGATTTGGAAAAGCTTGAACATGAAAGCGATCGTCCGGCTCTTCAAAAGTCTCTCAACCGGGCCACTCAGCCGCTCAACCGCTACCGCTGTGCAGCTTGCGGATTTGAAGCTCAAAAGCACTTTTGGCAATGTCCAGGCTGTCAAACCTGGGACAGCTATCCCAGTCAACGCGTCGAGGAACTTTAATGAAATCCGTTGATCGTCAAACCCTTCAAAATGCGCGTGTGCTCGTTGTGGGTGATGTCATGCTCGATCGCTATTGGTACGGTAGTGTTGAGCGCATCAGCCCGGAGGCTCCCGTGCCCGTGGTCAAAGTCCTGCGTGAGGAAGACCGCTTGGGTGGAAGTGCCAATGTGGCCTTCAATGTGGCAAGCCTTGGCGCAAAAGCTTCCCTCTTGAGCGTGGTTGGAGAGGATGAAGCCAGCCACAAACTCGAGGGCCTCATCAAAGAAACAGGGATCGAACCCTTTTTTGGTCGCGATGATTCCCTAAAGACCACGGTCAAACTTCGCATCATTGGTCGCCAACAGCAGCTCCTCAGGGCAGACTTTGAAGCCACCCCCAAGCACGAAGTCTTGGCCTCGCAAACCGAGAGATTCAATGAACTCGTACCCAAGCACCAAGCCGTCTTGTTCTCCGACTACGGCAAAGGAGGCCTGGCGCATGTGAAGGACATGATCCAATATGCAAAAGCCAATCATGTCCCCATCTTGGTGGATCCCAAAGGGAGCGACTACTCCAGATACCAAGGTGCAACCGTGATCACTCCCAATCGAAGCGAGTTGATTGAGGTCGTGGGTGAATGGTCAAGTGAGGAGGAGTTGGCCCAAAAGTCCCAGCAACTCAGAGAGCAATTGAGTTTGGATGCGGTCTTGGTCACCCGAAGCGAAGAGGGCATGAGTCTCTTTGATGACCAAGGCTGTCTTCACGTCAAAGCCCAAGCCAGAGAGGTCTTCGATGTGACTGGAGCAGGAGACACCGTGATAGCCACC
Organism: uncultured Burkholderiales bacterium; assembly: GCA_903831655.1. Taxonomy (GTDB): domain Bacteria; phylum Pseudomonadota; class Gammaproteobacteria; order Burkholderiales; family Burkholderiaceae_C; genus Limnohabitans. The sequence continues at coordinate 18,415 of CAIKYO010000148.1, read as the reverse complement.
TTGGCCTCACTCATGGCCTGTGGCTTCACGCTCAGACAAGCGCTTCCTTGGGCCAATAAATCAGGAGGCATCGTCGTGGGTAAATTTGGAACTGCATGTGTGAGCTTTGAGGAATTGTTTTTATGAAAATCATCGTCACCGGTGCTGCCGGCTTCGTAGGTAGCAACATCGTTGCGGGTCTCAATGCCAGAGGAATCACCGACATCATTGCTGTGGACCATTTGAAGTCAGGCGACAAGTTTAAAAATTTAGTTGACCTTCAAATCTCTGACTACGTCGATAAACACGACTTCTACAAACTCTTTCAAAACAAACACTATGGTCATGTGGAAGCCATTTTTCATGAAGGTGCATGCAGTGACACCATGGAGATGGATGGTCAGTACATGATGAGGAACAACTACCAAATCTCTTGCGAACTCTTTGAGGCCGCTCAGGCCCAAAAAACCAGGCTCCTCTACGCCTCCTCTGCAGCCACCTATGGGGGTGGAAAACACTTCAGTGAATCCCCAAAGAACGAGAACCCACTCAACGTCTACGGCTACTCGAAATTGCTCTTTGACCAAAGGATGCGAAAAGCCTGTGGGGATCAATGGAATTTAAACACAAGCCAAGTCGTGGGATTTAGATACTTCAATGTCTACGGACCCAGAGAACAACACAAGGCACGCATGGCGAGTGTGGCCTATCACCAGCACCACCAATTCATCAAGGACTCCAAGGTCAAACTCTTTGGGGGATACGATGGCTACGGCAATGGCGAGCAACTTCGAGATTTTGTTTGGGTAGGAGACGTGGTAGATGTGAACTTGTGGTTCTTTGATCACCCCAGTGTCAGCGGCATCTTTAACCTGGGGTCGGGTCGTGCACAGCCCTTCAACGATGTGGCACTCGCAGTCGTGAACGCGCATTTAAAGCACCAATCAAAGCCCACTGTCACTTTGGGCGAGGCCACCTCCAAAGGTCTCATTGAATACATCGAGTTTCCACAAGCCTTGGTTGGAAAATACCAGTCTTTCACGCAAGCCGATCTCACCAAGCTCAAACAAGCAGGATGTGACCACAAGTTCACAAATGTTCAAGACGGCGTATCTCAATACGTTGAACATTTATTCAAGTGATCCCACTTCCTCCCTCTTTTAGACTTTACGCTCATCCCCTTTGATCAACACCACCATGGCACAAGCACTCATCATCTGTTTTGGCGCTTGCTTAGGCGCCTTGCTCAGGTGGCAGCTGGGCGTGATCTGGAACAACACCACCGAGCTGCCCCTGGGAACTTTGGCTGTCAACTGGATCGGGGGTTACTTGATCGGTATCTTCATAGGGGTCACGCAAGTTGTACCCAACCTAGACCCCATGTGGAGACTCTTGCTGGTGACTGGCTTTTTAGGCACGCTCACCACTTTCTCAACCTTCAGCGCAGAGATCGTGGGATTTATTTTGAATGAGAGGTACCTCAGTGCCTTGAGCGGTATTGGCTTGCATGTCTTGGGCTCCTTGGCGCTGACTGCCTTGGGCATTAAAACCATTCAGTTTTTCTTCTCAAGCTGAGTCAAACCGATAAGCCCTTGCCCAAACCGCTATTCATGCGTGTGGCATGGTGTTCTTGGCCTGGGCCACATTCATCTCTTTGGGTAAATGGACTTGGTTTTTAACCGCCAAAACCTCAGCCATGATGCTCACAGCAATCTCCGCTGGCGTTTTACTCCCAATGTACAAGCCAATGGGACCTCTGAGCTTTTCCAGTGACTGGGGAGTTTGATCAAAATGCTCGATCATGCGCTGATGTCTGGCTTGGTTGTTTCTCCTAGAGCCAATGGCACCAATGTAGAAGGCCTCGGTCTTGAGTGCCTCAATGAGGGCCATGTCGTCGAGCTTGGGATCGTGGGTGAGCGCAATCACGCAGCTGCGTCTATCGGGCTTGAAAGACAACACCACGTCATCGGGCATCTCAGCGGTGACCAAGGCATCGCGAACTGACCATGAACCACTGTACTCTTGCCTGGGATCGCAAATGGTCACTGAAAAACCATTGAAGAGCGCCATCGTCGCCAAATACTCTGACATTTGTCCCGCGCCAATGATGAGCATTCGGTATTCTGGACCAAACGTGTTGATCAATTCATCTTCGTTGATCACCAAGGCCTCAGGTGTGGCTGTGGGACTCAAGCTCACCGCTCCAGTCTTGATATCGGTGCGTCTTCTGACCAAGCGCCCCGCCTCTAAATCCCCAAGCAAAGCGCTCAACAATTGCACTTCTGGATTGAACTCAAGCAACAACTCCAATGTTCCGCCACAAGGAAGCCCGAAACGATGAGCCTCGTCAGCCGAAATTCCATATTTCAAATGCTCTGGGGGGCCGTCGATGCTCCTGGCCAAATCACTCCCACCCAGAGAGCTTTGATATGCTTTCGAAAATTGAGCAATCAAATCGTCCTCAATGCACCCCCCAGACACCGAACCCACGACGGCGCCCGTGTCATTCATGGCCATGATGGAGCCCACGGGTCTGGGAGAAGAGCCCCAGGTGCGCGTAACAGTGGCCAAAAGAGCTCTGTGCCCCTGAAGTCGCCAATCCCTCAAGGCCTTCAACACTGACACGTCGACGTTTTCCATGGTGTGACTCTTTTCTTGTGTTTTTGTCTTCTCTAAGACCCTATCCATTTTAGTGCACAGCGTTTGAGCATCACAAGGGTTTGAGGGCTGAAACCCTCTAAGCTTACCCCAAACGTCACCCCAGGGCTTGTCCACCCAACCTGGAGCTCATTGTGACAACCAAGTGGCACAGTGGAGGACGCAATCTCAAGGCAAAATCAATCACTTTTCTTGTTTTAGCCTTTAAAATCCAATCATGATGAGAATAGCGCTCCTTTTTCTGCTCTTGTTTGTTGTCGGTTCGGCCAATGCCGAATGGGAACAACTCGATGAAAATAACCAAGCCACCATTTACTTTGATCCCGATCGGATTCAGAGAAATTCAGGCTTCCCAACGCTTTGGCAATTGTCAGACTTGAAGAGTCCCACACCCAACAAGGTGCTCTCCAAACTCACATTGATTGAATTCAATTGCGATGAGAGGCAGCGCAGAACCATTGCGTTCACGTCCCACAAAGAGCACATGGCTGGGGGAAAACCCATCTTCAAAAACCTATCGGCACAACCTTGGCATGCGGTTCAGCCCGACTCTGTCATTGAAAAATTAATGGATCTGGCTTGCAAGCCCTGATGCGGTTGTGCTTGATTTGATCCACTCCATTTAAGACACTTCAAACATGAGCGCTCGATGGTTCTCGAAAAAAACTGACGATGTTGAGAACTACATCAGCTCAGCACAAACTCTCGATCCGACAGAGATAGCTCGCAGGGCTCGCCTCACCGAACAAGCTCAGCAACTCGCCTCCAATAACCTGCCCAACCCGCAGTCCAGTATTTTGAGCAACGCCGAGAGTCAAGTGATTCAAAGCATTGAGCTCTTTAGACAAAAACGCTTTGAGCTCTTGCTGGGTGAATTGCAACAAACCCAAGCAGACATCTCAAAACTCAACGAACTGCCCGACCTACAAAATGTCTGGCTCATTGAAACTCAATATGACCGAGATGCAACCCAACTCGTGTCCGAGCAAAGTCAATTGATTCGAGGCTTGGCGAGCAATGCACAAAAACGGGTTCGCGAGCTGGAGAGATTCAAAGTACAAAACAAAATTCAACGTGAGCCTGAATATCCGCTGGGTTCCGGACGATTTTTAAGATATTGCTTGTTGATATTTTTAATCGTTGTTGAAGCTCTCTTTAACGCAGAGTTTTTCTCTGAAGGCCTGAGCACAGGACTTTTGGGAGGATTTACTTATGCAGCCCTTTTGGCTGCTGTGAACGTTTTGATGTCCTTCTTTTTGGGTAAAACACTGGTGCGCTTGATCTTTCATTCAGATCCGGCCAAAAAAGCGTTGGGGTTGTTGTCATTGCTCTTGACCTTGACCTTTGTCTTTGGAATGGCACTTGGCATTGCCCACATTCGAGATCAACTCGTGATCGAATCTGTCAATCCAGCACGCATGGCACTGACCACCTTGACCATGGCGCCTTTTGATTTAGGTGATTTGTTCTCTTGGTTGTTGCTCGCGGTGAGTATTTCCTTTGCACTGGGCGCCATGGCGGATGGACTCACCATTGATGACCTCTACCCCGGCTACGGGGCACAGGCAAGAAAGACAGAGGCCGCACTCAATGACTACATGGATGAGCTCGATGAGGTCCGCCAAGACTTGGAGGAGATGAAGTCCACGGCCCTGGCTGAACTCGATCGTTCCATTGAAAAAGCTCAATCCTCAATTGCCGAGTACAGAAATTTAATCGATCGCAAGAAACAAATTCGCTTGAAATTCGATCAAATGATTCACGACTCCAACCGCGTGTTGGAGAGCTTGCTGCAAATTTTTCGCACCGAAAATGAAATGCACAGAACCGATGGCTTAAGGCCTGCATACTTCAATGACATTCCAAGGCTCAAACCCCTGGAGATTCCTTGGGTGGAGCACGACGAGCAGCAACTCATCTTGCACACCCGACTCATGCAAACTCTCACCTCTCAGTCTCAAGACATTCGAAACAAACTCAATGAGACTTTTTTGCGTTTCATGGACCGCTTGACCTACGTGCCCATTGAAACCCTTGACCCACTTAAAACCGATCACCCAACATGGCAAGACTGAGCCGACGTGCAAGAGCCCAAAAAAGACGGGAGATCATTCTGGGTCTTTTCATACTCCTTGTGATTGCTGTGATTGCAAGTGTGGTGACCTACCAGTTCACCCACCGCTCCGCCGGTTTTGACCCAGACACCTTGTGCCCACTGAGTGGACCCAAAGGACATTACGCATTGCTGGTCGACAAAACGGATCCTTTGAGCTTTACCCAGCGCACAGCGCTTGAGACCCTCTTGCAAGACCTTGTGGAGAGAAAAATACCTGAGGGCTATTTGGTATCGGTTTTTGTGATGGGTGAGGACTACAAAGCCAATGCAAAACCATTGGTTGAAATTTGCAATCCCGGGACGGGCGAAGACAAGAGTGAGCTCACGGCCAACCTCAAACAATTAAAGCGTCAGTACAACAAGAAATTCATCACCCCGCTCATGCAACAAATGCAGTCCATGGTGAGCGATCAATCGGGAAAATATTCACCGATTTTTGAAATGATTCAAATGGTGAGCCTGGCCTCCTTTCAACGCCATCCCATTGAAGGCGAGAGAAGACTCTTGATCATCTCTGATTTACTGCACAACACCCCTGAATTGAGCCTGTACAAAAAAGTACCCAACATCGAAGATTTCTTGGCCAGTGATTACGGTCGAAGAACTTACGTTAATCTAAAGGACGTTCAAATCGATCTGTACCTGCTCTTTAACACGCCTCAATACCAAAGTGATGAGTTGACAGAGTTTTGGCAAAGCTTTTTCTCCAAAACGGGCGCCACCATCGCATCCATCACACCCATGCCAGGCTAAGGGATCAAATTGCCACTTGGTGCTTGAGCATCACCTCGGCTCGGATTCGACTCGACTCAATGCTGGCCTCACAGATCTCCAAGTTGGCCAGACCCCAAGCGCCTGTGTGCACAGGCTTCATGCCCTCTTTGAGGGTCGCATACACCTCTTGAACCACCAAATCTCTAGGGCTTTGGTTCACGGGCAACACCCTCTCCTCGCGCCCCATGCGTGAGTCAATGATGAGACCATTGGGGGACTGACGTATGTCTCCAAGATCACAACTGACCAAGGTCAATCCAAAAAAGGGCTGATGTGGCGCCTCTGAAGGAATGGCATGTGCAGCACGGACCCTCTTGGCTTTCAATTCCTGCTCTGAACTCTGGGTCTGGGTGGGTTTGGCGTTCCATTTTCGAGCCCCAATCGGTTCATGGAAACCCCATTCCGAAATATCAAAACCCAAGTCCATGCTGGACATTCCTGCATAACCGTTGTAAATGGCGGTGGCACATGAAGATTCAACCAAGTCTGATTCAAAATCAATGAACACCGTGTGCGCACCAATGCCTGATCTCATGGGGTCTAAATTAAAGGTCTTCGCTCTGACACTCCTGGCAAGCCCACCACACAGGAGCCGAATGATGTCAAATTGATGTGCCCCTTGTCGGTAAGTCACCCCTCCTCCCAGTCGCTCATCGAGCTCCTCAACTCGCCTGGGGCGGTACATCCAATCGGTAAAGCACCACGTGTTGACCATCCTGACCGAGCCCAAGGCCTTGGACTCGATGAGGCGTCGCATCTCTAAAATGGGTAAATCGTAGCTGTGAGAATGACCCACCCATAAATGCCGCTTGGCCTGTTGGGCCGCTTGCACCATTTGGGCTGCATCGGCTAAGTTAGAGGCCATCGGTTTTTCTACCAACACATGCTTGTCCTTGGCCAAAGCCAAAAGAGTCTGCTCTTTGTGCAAGTCTGTGGGGGTGGCAATGTAGACCACATCAATTGAAGGTTCAGCTTCAAGCATGGCTTCAAGCGTTTCATATCCTCGAATCCCCCAGTCTGCATGGGTCTGGTTGAATTGAGATCGAACCTCTTGGCTGTGCTCTGCATAGGCCACCCAATCAATACCAGGGTGCTCTCTAAAGGACTTGAAAAAGGCCCTCGCTGCTGCACCCAAGCCAACGACTGCGAGTTGAATCGAAGATGAGTTCCTTTTTTCGTCAAGCATCATGCATTCCACTTTGAGAGATTGAAGCTCTCAATGGGGTTGGCGCAGCAGAAGGTGCTCTCGACTTCGGTAATTCCAGTTCCTGTGCTTGACCCTCAGCCAAAGAAGAGAGGTTCTCAATCATGGCCAGTAGAGTTCTTCTGGTCGCTTGTAAATCGGAGGCATCAATACCCTTCAATGCACTCTCGTTGACCCACTCTGCCTCAGGCACCATCGAGCTTTTAAGACCCATGCCTGCAGTGGTTAAGAAAACCCGGATTTGTTTTTGATTGTCAGCCATCTTCTGGCGTTTCACATACCCCAACCGCTCCATGGCTTGGAGGGCGGTGAAGGTGGAGGGCTCACTGATACCAGCTTGCTCACTCAGTTGGCGTTGGGTGAGTCCATCCCCCTTCCAAAGCACCCGCAAGAGTGTCCAGTGACTGTACTGAACACCCAAGGCTTTGAGTCTTTTTTGTAAAACACCCGAAGTCTGCTTGAAGACAGTTTTGACCAAATGAGCCAATCTCTCATTGCTCAAAGCATCTTGGTGTTTGCTCATTTAGACCGTTTGGTGATGGTTTCCTCAAATGATTTGGTCCACTTTTGTTCCAAATCAATGGCTTGACCGGGATCCACAAATCTAATGGGCAAACCTCCGAAAGGGGCAGGGAACTTTTTGGATACTGGCACAAAACTGTCTTGTTGCAAAAGGGTTTGCCCTTCGCTCAATAAAAAATCATAGAGCAATACAGCTGCATTGGGATGAGGCGCTTTCTTGAGCATCGCAATGGTGCTCGTTTGAGCGATCAAAGGCTCAAGAGGAAAATTCTCAATCGGTGCACCCTTCTTTTTAAGCTGCTCAGGAATCCAGCTGTAGACAGTGAGCGCCATGGGAACCTCACCCGAGGAGACGAGCATGGTGAGCAAAGAGTGCCCCTTTCTCAAAGACATGGGGTTGTTATCCATGATGGAGCCAAACAATTTAACGCCCTTGTCTTCACCCATCTCTTGAAGCATCGTGCCAAACCATGCTTGATCGTAGGCTTCAATGCCCAGCAAGCCCTTCCACTTGGGGTTGAGCAAGTCTTGATACGTCTTGGGTAGATCTTCTTTTTTGACTTTGTTTGTGTTGTAAGCAGCAACCCAGACGTCAACGGTGAGTCCCGTCCACTGGTGGTGGGTGGGCAGGGCTTGGGGGATGAGGTCCGCGAAATAGGGGGACTTCACCTCTTGGAGCAATTTCTCACGGGATGCAGCCTCGTTCTCAGGAGAATTGTTTTGCACAATATCAACATCAAAATGTCCACCCTTGGCTTCAGTGATCACCCGTTGCAGCACTCCCTCTGAACCCGAGCGCCACACCTTGACCTTGATGCCATACTTTTTGGAGAACGCATCGAGCACCTTGGCCAAGGCTGGGTAGACGTCATAGACAGAGACCTCACCCTCTTTGAGAGCGCCTTCAAGGAGACGTTGCTGACGGTCAGCTCCTTGGTACAACGCAGCCTCAGAACCTGTCATGATTGGCTTGCCTGTTTGAGCAAAGGCCAGTGTGGCACTGGCGCTCAGACAGACAATGAGGGCTTTTAAATACATGGTTTTGGTAGTGCTCACACACGTCTCCTGGTTCTAATCATCTTGAGTGACATCGATCAACGCCTATCAAGGTTTCAATGATTTTTGTAAAAAGCGTCGGCCTTGCGTTTTAAGTAATCAAAATTCACCACATACTGCTCAGGTCGGGTGATGTTGTGGTGCAACCTTTGAATGCTTTGAGCGGTAAATTGCTCGCCCGTTCCGCCTGCGGCCATCACAGCCAATTGAATTTGGCAGGCGTTATCCAGCATGATGGCCAATATGGTGGACTCCTCAACACTTGCACCCACCACAGCAACTCCGTGGTTTCTCATGAGGACGGCCTTGTGTGAACCCAGTGCTTTGGCAACACCGGCACCCATCTCAGGAGAACGAATCAAGTCAATGGTCTCTGTGAAGTAAGGCAAGCCATCGTAGAAGGCAACGCTGGGTTGGCTGATGGGCTCGAGAGCCTTTCCAGTTGCAGACAAAGCAACAGCGTAGGTGGGATGCGTGTGGATCACACTCATGACATCGGGACGCACTTTGTAAATTTCAGAGTGAATGAACACCTCGCTGTGGCGTCTACCGCCGCCAGCGATTTTCTCACCCGTCAAATCACACACCACCATGTTCTCAGGCGTGATCTCATCAAATCCAAAGCTGTGGGGTTTCATGTAGAAACGGTTCATGTCACTGGGCACACGAATAGAGACGTGTCCACGGGTCAAATCCCCTTGTCCTTGTTGCTCCAAAATGCGGCCAGCGTCTTTTAATTTTTGCGTAATTTCTTCTAAATTCATCATGACTTCTTTCGTTTTTTTGGGTTAACTCTTGCGTCCCAGGTCTCAAGCGACTACAGGACTTTTGTACTCTTTGTATGCAACTGAGCCCTCGCCTTCAAAGACCTTGACCAAGTCCCTGGCAATGGGTGAGTACTTGGCGTGGGTGCGAAGCATGAAGCTGGCAAATCCATCGCTGTTGTGATGTTTTTTCTTTTCGTTGGGCAAATCAATTCTCTCATTCTTGAACGGATCTCTCACCAAAGCCATTGGATCGAGTCCGTCTTGAACTTTTTTCATCTCGCGCTTTAAGATGCGTCGGTACATGGCCACACCCTTATCGGTGGAGCCTAAGTTTTCCTGCGAACGATCAGCAATGGTGCCTTGTGTGATCCATGCCATGATGTCTTGCCCGTCCACATTGTCGACAATGAAATCTCCCTTGTCGTCAATGAAGGGAACGTTGTAGAGGTGAACCTCGTTCAAGAGGTGCTCAGGGATCTTCGCGCCTTGTGGAGGAACATAGGCGTTGTACCAAAGGTGAAGGGTGTGCTCGTCATCAACAGGAACACGAATTTGGAATGAAAAATACCTTTGTGATTCATCTCCATTGCCCACCGCCAAAGTGTTGGGGAAAACAATCGGGTGACCAATGCGCCAGTCGTCTCCGTCCTCGGAATGTCCTTCGAGCAAACGGTGTTTGGTCATGCCATATTCAAATTCTTTGAAATCGATTTTTTGGTGGTGTGCGCTAATGGCCACCTTCACGCCCTCTTGCTCCATTAAGAACTCGTAGTGATGTCCATGCAGCCACTCGGTGTGAACGGGGTCGAGTGAGTTCTCCATGATTTGCAACCAATTGATGGGCAACAGCGCACGCCCCAACATCCTGATGGTGCCAGGGTGAACAAAACCGTCCAAGCGCGGTAGCAATGGGGCAGGCAAAGGCCCCATGTAAGCAAACAACAAACCGCCCAACTCTTGCACCAAATAAGCAGGAGTCGCCACCTTCTCTCTAAAGGCAGGATTGTCGGGCTCATTGGGTTGGTTTACGCAATGACCCTTGGTATCAAATTCCCATCCGTGGTAGGGACAGCGAATGCCTTTTTGCGTAGGAATGCCATGAAAAAATGAAGCCCTGCGGTGGGGACAACTCTCGGAGATCAAACCCAACTCTCCAGAGCGATTGCGGTAAAGCACCAAATTCTCACCCAACAAACGAACCTTCAAAGTCCACTTGTCCTTGATCTCGCTGGCCGCAGCGAAAGGCTGCCAGTAACGCCTCATCAACTCCCCCATGGGTGTGCCTTTTCCCACTTGGGTCAACATTTGGTTTTGCTCTATGCTTTCCATCTTTCACTCCTTGCCAACAGATCGATTGGATCTAACTTAGTTAACTAATTAAACATCCTATATGATGACTGAAAATCACAAGCATTCTTGGCGCAAATGAGGTCAAATAACTAGTAATTACCCTAATAAACCTCTTAAAATCTAAAAAAATCAGCCATTTAGAACGCAGACAGAAAAAAAACCGTCATTTTCATTTTTCTTAGTTAACAAAAGAAAAAAACGGGGTCATCGCGTCAAATGGTCCTAAATCAGGGCTTCAGAACTCATGATCAGACATGAAGGACAATACCAGTCATGCCGATGTGCTCCTTGGGGAGCATGATCTTGGTAGCTTCATTCACAAAATCTTCAATTTGGACCGCACAACATGACCCAATCGACTCCCTACACCAGAACCGCTCGCAAAGCCGATGAATTGAGAACCATCAAGATAACACCCGGATTCACCTCGCACGCTGAAGGCTCGGTACTCATCGAATTTGGTCAAACCCGCGTGCTTTGTAACTGCTCGGTCTTGGAGAAAGTGCCACCCCACCAAAAGGGTACACAAGAGGGGTGGGTCACCGCGGAATACGGAATGCTTCCCCGATCCACTCACACCCGAAGCGACCGAGAGGCTGCCAAAGGCAAACAGTCGGGTCGCACCCAAGAGATTCAACGCTTGATTGGCCGCTCAATGCGCGCAGTCTTTGATCTTAAAAAGCTGGGTGAACGCACCCTTCACTTGGACTGTGATGTGATTCAAGCCGATGGAGGCACACGCACGGCAAGTATCACGGGTGCCTACGTGGCGGCTCAACTGGCCATTCAAGGACTCATGAAAAGCGGCACTTTAAAAGAAAACCCCATCAAAGACTCTGTGGCAGCCATCTCCGTTGGCCTATTGAACAATCAAGCCTTGTTGGATTTAGATTACACCGAGGACTCGCAGTGCGACACCGATATGAATGTGGTGATGACCGGAGCTGGCCACTTTGTTGAGGTCCAAGGCACCGCCGAGGGTGCGGCTTTCAGCAGAACCGAAATGAACGCCCTGCTCGACATCGCACAAAAAGGCATTGAAGAACTCATTGCCCTTCAACAAAAAGTTTTGGCGCATTGAAAAACCCCATGAAAAAGCTCGTCCTCGCCTCTAACAACAGAGGTAAATTATTGGAGTTAAATGCTCTGTTTGAGCCCCTGGGTTTTGAGTTGATTGCGCAAAGTGCACTTGGAATTTCTGAAGCCCCTGAGCCCTTTCACACCTTTGTAGAAAATGCGCTCTCCAAGGCCAGGCATGCCAGTGCTTTGAGTGGGCTGCCTTCCTTGGCCGATGATGCTGGGCTGTGCGTGGATGCATTCAACGGCGAGCCTGGCGTACAGACCGCTTTTTATGCAACTCGATTTGGCTACCCCAAGGGTGATGAAAACAATGTCAAAGCACTCCTGGAACAAATGCAGGGCATCTCCAATCGTCGTGCAGCATTGGTCAGCACCTTGGTGGCTGTCAAACATCCCAACGATCCAGAACCCTTGATTGCCGTTGGACGCGCAGTTGGTCACATCACAGACAAGCCCATTGGTGAACATGGCTTTGGTTTTGATCCCATCATGTGGATTGAAGCCTTTGGTAAAACCTTTGCTGAACTCGACCCCAAGGTCAAAAACGCCAACAGTCACAGGGGGTTGGCTGCCAAACGGATGTGTGAACTGATGACAGAGAGCTGGCTTTGATCAAACCCACCTTGCTAGAGATGATGCGTGTTGGAACGCTTCAACTCAATTCTCTCCCCCCCCTGTCCCTGTACATCCACCTGCCTTGGTGTTTGAAAAAATGCCCCTACTGCGACTTCAATTCCCACGAGGTCAAATCCTCAGAGCAACTCCACGGCAAGCAAGAAGAATACATTCAAGCCCTCATCCACGATTTAGAGCAATCCCTTGATCTCATTTGGGGGCGCTCCATCCAAACCATTTTCATTGGCGGTGGAACACCCAGCCTTTTTGAGCCTGAACTCATTGATCAACTCTTGAGCCTCGTTCGAGCTCGTGTGAACTTGGTTGCAGATTGTGAAATCACGCTCGAAGCCAATCCAGGCACCTTTGAGCGCGATCGATTCAAAGCCTTCAAGGCTGCTGGCGTGAACAGACTCTCCATTGGGGTGCAAAGTTTCAACGATCGGTTCCTGAATGCCTTGGGCCGTGTACACAACAAAAGCCAAGCCGTTGAGGCATTGCAAGAGGCTTCAAGCACCTTCCAAACATTCAATTTGGACTTGATGTACGCCTTGCCAGGTCAAAGTCTAGAGGACTTCAAAGAAGATCTCGCAACCGCCCTCTCCTTTGCCCCCCCTCACCTCTCGATTTATCACTTGACGCTCGAGCCCAATACATATTTTGCAAAATACCCCCCCAAAGACCTTCCCGATGAGGACACCGCCTTTGACATGCTGGATTGGATCACCCAAGAGACAGAGCAAAAGGGTCTCTCGCGCTACGAGGTCTCAGCATTCGCCAAACCCGGACATCGCTGTCAACACAATTTGAATTATTGGCACTTCGGTGACTACCTGGGCATTGGCGCGGGAGCCCACAGCAAATTGAGCTTTGCCCACCGCATCGTGAGACAGGTTCGCATCCGCGACCCTCAACAGTATGTGGCTGGGGCAAAAGAAGGCTCTCAACTGGCACAACACCATGAGATCAAACGCAAAAGTCTTGCCTTTGAATTCATGCTCAATGCCCTCAGGCTCAAGGAAGGATTTGACCTGTCCGAGTTCCTCGAGCGCACAGGACTGCCTGCCTCAAGCTTACAAAACCAAGTCCAATTGGCCGTCGAAAAAGGTTTTCTTATCCAAAAGGATTCTTGGCTGGAACCCACCCCAAAGGGGTTTGACTTCTTAAATGACTTGACCACCCTGTTCCTGAACGATTAATCCGTTTAAGCCAGAACGATTGCGACAAACACCACAAATACTGGCTGAATGATCAGAGTGCAGGGTATTTCAACTATAATATTTAGGTTACTTCAATCGACCTAAAGTAAAAGTAATTCTTTTTTCACATCCGGAAGCGTGGCAGAGTGGTCGATTGCACCGGTCTTGAAAACCGGCAACGGGAAACCGTTCGTGAGTTCGAATCTCACCGCTTCCGCCAGATGGCACAAGCTCTTCTCTAGGCCTCTCACAGACTGAGAGCCTGAAAATTCTTGGCATTGGGCAAGACCGTTGCCATGTCAGTGCCAGATACCCCCATCCAAGATCCAATTGCCATTGACAACTGATCAATGGCAGTCGTGGGGATGAGTCTTCCCTGCCCCACATCATCAACACCATTGTTCGCCAAGGCAGGCGCCACTCCAATGAACTTGGATGTGGTGATGGGACCTCCAAAAGCAAAATGGTGTGAACCCCAACCATGATCCGTTCCATCTCCATTGGAGGTGAGGGTTCTACCGAAATCTGAGGACGTAAAACCAAAGACATTGGGTAACAAACCCATGCTGCTAAGGGCCGATTGAAACGCTGAAACAGCGTCTCCCACTTGAGCCATCAACTGAGGATGAATGGTCGTGATGTGATCATGCGTATCAAAACCACCTAAAGACACAAAGAAGACTTGTCGCTTGGTGCCCAAGGTTTGATTGGCTTTGATGATGCGAGCAACGATTTGAAGTTGAGACGCCAAACTGTTTGAGCTCGGAAATAGACTGCCAAACGGAGTCGCACTGCCGATGGCTGAGGTGAGTGTGCTTTGAGCGGAAATGGCTCGATTGACGCAAGTCGTGATTTGATCTGACAAGGGTTGGTTCAATGGCGTTGTGATAATGGACTTGAGCGCACCCGCCACCGAGCTACTACCAAAAGGACTGCCAGACAGTGCCCCAATTGCAGTGGCGCCGTTGGTGCTCACTTGGTATTGTGAAACTGAGTTTCCTGTCAGGAACAAAGCCTGCCCAGAGGCAGAAATTGCGCTGAACAAACTATTGGTATTTGCTGACATCAACAAACTCTCCAATTGACCACCCCAGCCCGACACCTGTAAATTGGTCAAAGATTGGCTGAACTTTTGTTGATCGATGTGAGAAAAAAGTCTGGGCGGCAAAGGCACTGAATTGGCCAAATATTGAGCCTTGGTGGTGGGCTGCACCAAGGTTCCAATGTTGAGCAAGACCGACATCTGGTTGTTGTTAAACAAAGGCATCAGCGGCAACAAATTGGGCTCCAAGGCAAATTGCAACCCATTGCTCAGAGGCTTGGAAGGCGTCAAAACCGTGTTGACCAATGAAGCCCGGTCCAGTGCAATGGCAGGCCTCAAAGAGTTGTACAGGTTGTAGCTATTGACATCGTAAGGAACGACAGTATTGGCGTAATCGTTTCCACCATACAAATAAATACAAACAACCGCCTTGTAATCACTGGCAGTAAAAGAACTGGCATTTGCCAGTGAAGAAAGGGATAGGGCAAGGGGTGCAGCTGTACCCAGGGCCGTGTAGTTGGCCATTTTTTTCAAAAAATCTCGCCGTGCTAGTTTGTTCATCTTCAGTCCTATCTCATCACCTGATAGTCAGGACTGGCCATGACCAAAAAAACGGCAGCATGCACTTTGTTCAAAATAGAAGCAGCTGTGGCAGTTGAAAAGGTATTGAGGCTAGAGCTCAATGCATTCAAAGTATTGGCAGAGAGTTGATTGGCTGTGAGTAATAAATTCAAACGTGCGATCAATAGTGTGGTGTTGGCTGCAATTGCCACCTCGTTGACATAACTCGATCCCACATCTGAGACGCCACTCGTGACGAATTGCTGCAAAAAGTTCAAGTAACCTGCTACAGATGATTCGTTCACAATTTGCATTTCAGGTGCCACCAAGGCTTGCGAATTCAAGGACAAATTGGGAGGCGAGTAATTAGGCTCAAAAAAATTAAAGACTGTAGGCGAACGCATGGGACTTTGATTCAACCGAGACGCAGGATCACTGGTGTCCCCAATTGCCCAAGCACCCGTAGCAGTCGATGCATTGAAAGTTCTAGCCCACTGCACGAACCTCAGCATGGGTTCGCGAATTTTCCCAATCGACACCGTCACATCCTGGGCTGCCTCAGCGTCGAGTAACACAGCTTTGACTACCGCCAACAAATCTCCTCTAACCCCAGATCCGTTGTCATTGAAAACCTTGGACACTCGGCTCACATAGGCTGGGCTTGGATTTGAGCTGACCAAACGCTGGATCATTTGCTTGCAAACAAATGGCGCCACATTGGGGTGATTGAAAAGTGTTGAAATGATGAGATCAAGAGATTTCGCACCGGTGGTTCCACTTGGAATGGTCACACCCAAAAAAGCATTGCTGGTTGAGCTTTGATGAAGGCTCTCATTCATGACCATCGGAGTGGTCGCATAGGCGTAGGTTGAATTAGAACCGCTGAAGTTCCAACCCGTAAAAGCCGCAGCCAACCCCATCACATCCGATTGTGTATAAGTTGGAACAGGTTGTCCATCCGCTCCAATGACTGCAGAGCCATCCAAATTGAGCTGATACAAGCCAATCGTAAAGAGCTGCATGACTTCACGTGCATAATTTTCATCAGGATGACGCGAAGTCGTTGGGTCTGCCTTTTGACTCCCAGCTAAGCTCAAATACTCGCCCATTCCCGGAGACAATGTGACGGCTTTTAAAAGGTCTTTGAAATTGCCTAACGCATTTTTCTCCAACGTGTCCATGTAGGATGCAGCCATGAACTGTCTCCATGCAACCGGAAGGCCCAGCACAGAGACCACGAAAAACTCTGACCAAAACAATGCAATTCTTTGTACAAACTGATTTTGTTCTGCAAGCAAATGATGCCAAAGTACATTGTTCAAACCCACGTCAGAATTCATGTTTGCAGCCACCCCATCATTGGTAGCCACCAACCAATCGACGCGACTCATGCTGGACGTCAATGAAGCTTGTTGATTGATCCAAGCCTCCTTGCCGTTGGTTTGAATGAATTGAATATCGGCATCTGATGCGGCCAAGCCTGCTTGAAGCAAAAACCGAGCTGCCTCAGCTTGAGTCAATGATGCGAGTGGAGGAGTTGCGACAGGTACGTTGGGAGTAGCGACTGAGGTGGAAGCGCCTGAGCCACCTCCTCCTCCACCACCACAAGCCTCAAGAAGTGAAGCACTGGCAAGGGCTGCAATCAAACCAGGACTCAATGATTTGGGATCTGACTCTTGGGTTAGATCGCAATGCGCCGCGACTGGGTCTGCTTCAATCACATCAAATCCTTGCCTTTTTACATTGATTTGACATCTTAATTGATCGATCGTGTCAGGAAAAAGTCGAAAGCGCCTTTTAATCAAAAATCAATCGAAAATCAGGGTATTCCTGATCTCTGTGAATTGAAATGATTGAAGTCTTAGACTTCAAACTTGAAAGCTTTATGCGCTGACACCCACCAAAATGGGTGCACCTAGGTCTTGCAGCATTGCAATATCAAGTGATGAAATATTTTTTACTTGACCAGGCCCAATCGCATCGTTCATCAAATCGTTGGCAATGTTGACATGGTAATAGGCTGAGCCTGCGCCAGCGGAAGCTGGAGCAAGGGGTACGGGTCCACCATAAACGGCCTCAGCATGGGTTCCCGTGAAATAGGGTTGACCATTGAGCATGGACACGTAGGTATCAAATTGGGTCTTCAAAGTGCTTGAAGAGCCAATTTCTCCTGAAAAGCCCAAAGCATGAATCATTTCATGCTCCAAAATGGTGGTCAAATCAAACTGTGCAGAACCCGGTGCTTGAGTTGGATTCAAATTGAATTTGCTGTAGTCGGCCAGGTTGATATAGACCGTGGCATCAGCTTTGTTTGCGTTGGCATCTTGACCCGTTTGACTTTCAACCAAAAATTCAGTGCTGACATTCGCTCCGTTTGCTGTTGATTGAATGGAGGCTGGAGTACTCACTAAAGCGGGTGAAGCCTGGGCCAACACATTGGGAGTTGTATTTTGAGCAACCACTTGAATGTCTAAACTTCCTTTTGCATTCAAGAAGGCCCCAATTTTATTGAGTGCTGCAGTCAGACAAGCCTGAACACCGCTCTCATCAGCTGCATAGGAGGCAAATTGCGACCAGTCCAAGGTATAGGCGAAATGAGATGAATTACTGCTAGAACTTGTACCCAAGCTGCTACCGCTTGGCTGAATAGGCGCTGGAGAGCTCGTGGATGAGGTCAGTATTTGCCCAGCAGAATTGAAGACCGATACCCCCGCTGAGACGATTTTGGCAGAGACCGTTTGATCGGCAAATTGGAGTGAAGTGCCTGTACTCGAATTCACGACACTGATGTCTGCGACATCAACATTGTTGGCGTCATAAACATGGATAACACCAGTCGAAGTTTTCCAAGAATAAGTTGACATCTTGCCTGGAAATGAGATGCATTCCACTCTCGAATCGACCACCTCTTGTCGATCACTGGCATTGAGCACCAGCGTTTCAGTGCCTGAATTACCGAAAACCGTCACACCACTTTGGTTCAACACATAGGCTTGACCCACCCCAATCAGGTAATCTTTCAGTGTGAACTGAGCAACCCCTGTTGGAGTCAAACTCAAAACGCCAATCGCATTGCTGAAGTCAAGCGTCTCATTGCTGCTTGCACCAACGCTCCAGCTCAAAATTTTATTGTTGCTGGCATCTAAAACATTGAGCACCGCTCCATTTGAGGTGACACTGCTGGCTGTAAAAAGTGAATTGCTGAGGTTGATTTGACCCACATTGGCATCGGCGACCACACCCAAAGTACCCGCTGGAATGCTTAAGCTGTCGTTGCTTGCACCCATGATGGTGATGTTGCCGTTGGGAACCGTGACATTGAGGTTAGGGAGCAATTGAACCTTGTCGTAATGGATTTGCTCGTATCCATAGGCGTTCACAGTGAGCGTCAATGAGCTCTTGTCACCAAAGTTCACATGAACTCCAGATGTGCTCGCACCAATGAGCGCCATGAGGTGGTTAGAACCATTGAAAAGATACGCGCCAGAAGTG
>CAIKYO010000147.1 GCA_903831655.1 uncultured Burkholderiales bacterium | reverse complement strand
TCGTGCTGAGCAACCCCAATGGCAAGTCCTCCCACCACGTTGATCAAGAGAATCAACAGACCCGCCATCGCGTCACCGCTCACGAACTTAGAGGCACCGTCCATGGATCCAAAGAAATCAGATTCTTGAGACAACTCTTCGCGTCTCTTTTTGGCGGTCGCTTGGTCAATCACGCCCGCATTCAAATCCGCATCAATGCTCATTTGTTTACCAGGCATCGCATCCAAGGTGAAACGTGCGTTCACCTCTGACACACGACCCGCACCTTTGGTGACCACGATGAAGTTGATGATCATCAAAATCGCAAAGATGATGAATCCAACCACGTAGTTGCCACTGATCACGAACTCACCAAAGGCAGAAATCACCTTGCCCGCAGAATCATGACCCTCGTGGCCGTGGACCAAAATGACCCGCGTTGAGGCCACGTTCAAGGCCAGTCTGAGCATCGTTGCAAACAACAACACGGAGGGGAAGGATGAAAAATCAAGCGGAGAACGCGTCCCAATGGCAATCATGATGATCACCAAACTCGCCACAATGTTGAAGGTGAACAAAAAGTCCAGCAACAAAGGAGGCAAAGGCAAGACCAACATGCCCATGATCATCAACACCAGCGCGGGAATTCCCAAACCGGAGTATTCAAATTTGATCAAATTCTGTCGAATGGTTGACAGGCTAAGTGTGGCCATGGTTCTTTTTTGCTCAAAAATTAGATATTAAGTTCTCATTTCGTTCAGTTTTTTAGGACTGTCCTTTACTCTAAGCAATCGATATGCCAATCGACTTTGACACTTTCCCTTGCTTGCTAAATAAAGAGATGCAATTGCCGCACCCAGGCACCAAGATCCAACTTCAGGATTTACTCCAGCATTCCACATTGTGAAATTTATTGGTGACTTTTTTAAAACAACCCAAACGACTCATCGTAAGGTGTATGCAAGCCCTGCCTTTGCCAAACTGCAAAATCAAACCGCTTTTGCCTTTGCATGAGGCAAACTTTCGCTCCAAGGTGGGCTCACAAAGGGGTGTTTCAACGGCTAACATTTACACAAGATATATTTTTATTTACAAAATATGAATACTTAAATTTTATATTCAATGGCTTATTTAATCATAAGATTATTAAAATACAATTTTTCTCTGGCTTTCGATCCCTGGCAACGATCAACCAGTCACGATTTTTGCTTGTAAAGAACATTCGTGCTGATACAGCCTTTCAGAAATAGGTGTCTTGGCATTGAAAAACTCAAAAAGTACACTTAATTACATCAATCATGAGCCTGAATTCACTGAATCCTTTTATTTCAAGCAATTCATTGCCCTCCCTAGACAGCACCAGCACAAATGGTGCCGGGTCGACGGCGGGCAATGCGGATTCAAGCAACGCAGCGCCAAATGGTGAACAGTTTTCTGTCTTCTTTGAACGCATGATGCACCCAGCGTTCAATCAAAAGAGCGCCAGCAGCACCAACAGTCCAAGCACCGTCGCCCCAACTGATGCACAAAGCTCGGCTGGTGCAGGCAGTGAATTGAGTAGCAGTGCATCCCCCCTTTCAAACCTCCCAAGCCTTCCCTCAGATCCAGGCTTGGCAGGATCGAGCGCCTGGGCCTCGACCCAAGCTTTGCTCGACTCACAAAGTCAAGCCTTCTCGTTTAGCCAAAGCTATTTGGGAGTGAGCTCACAAAGCTTCTTGGACAACAGCAGTGAATCTGCACTTGCAAGCAGCAGCTCATTGAACAGTGACTCCAACTCGCGGACCGATTCAACTTTGAGTGAGCGCGCAGCAGATTCCAACGCCTCCAGCTACAACACCCAACGCGCTGCAGACCCCGCGTCCGCCTCTGACTCAAACTCCGCACAGAACACGCAGCAAAAAGATGAGCGCACTTCCAACGAATCCAACGACTCCAAAGACAACAGTGCCCGCACATCTGAACGAACCACTGCGAGCAGCAGCACCGACTCCAACAAGACCAGCGCTCAAGAGGCCTCCTCCTCTGCAGACAAAGCCAAGCCCTTAACAGACGCACAAAAGCTCCAATTGGCCAACCAGTCCTTGCTCACGCAAAGGCTCCCAAGCGGCACGCCTGAGGTCTTGCACCCAGGTGCACTGAAGACCAAAAATACAGCCAATCTCAAAGGCAACGACAGTGAGCTCTCGACCATCGCATTGGGGCCGAACTCACAAATTGTCACCTCAAACAAAAATCCGCCCACAGAGAAGAGTTTGAGTGATTTCGCAAAATCCATGGGGTTCACCAAAACCGCCATTGCCAAACTCTTTGGCACAGATGAGAGCACTCAAACTGGCTCAACTGCTGCGGCCACGCAATCCGTGTTGAGCAGTGGCGTTTTAGCTCCCGCCCCAAGTGACCCCAACGCCTTGGCAGCTGGAGCGACATTGACGCTGAGTGCGCTCTCGCAATCGACTTTGGCGCTCAACACCACCCCTGCAGTGGACGGTGCAGCCGTTGCGAGTTTAAATAGCGGAACGCCTTTGAATCCCTTGTCTCAACTGCCCTCTTTGGGCACCAATACCCTCAGTGTGGGACAAAGCCCCTCTATTGATCCGGCCTTGGACGCAGGTGCTGCGTTGGCCGGCACGGCGCTTCCAGGCGCCACCCAGGCCATTTTGTTGAACCCCTTGTCGGGCACTTTGAACGCCAACATGGTGAGCGCCAACACCCTGACCGGAACCACGAACGCCAATTTGGGCAACTTGAATGAATTGATGATGCAAAGCGGTGCGACCCTTAAATCTGGGTCCGTGAACTTCTCCTCCACCCTCAATGCCTTGAACCAAGCGGGTGCAGCGTCCTCAAGTCCCAGTACCTTGTCGGTCTTGAACATGACGGGCTCGGAGATCACAGGCTCTGCGATTGAAGCCTTGCAGTCCGAATTCAACAAACTCACCAGCACAGGACACCTCGCCTCCAGTGAGGGCTCTGATTCCAGCGCCTTTGGCTTGGGCTTGACGCCTGATACCAGCCCCTTGAACGCAGGGCTTGGTTTGGCTGGAGGACTTGATTTGGGAGCCAACACGTCGGGCAACTCAGGCAACCCATCTGGCATGGCCAACAACAATCCGGACGCATCCGCACAATTAAATGCAAATGGGTCCTCTAATGTTGGTAACATGGCGGACACGTATGAAAAATTGAGCAATCAACTGACCGCTGAGTTGTCACGTCGCATGAACGAACAAATCAGCCAAGGGCAATGGAAGATGAAATTCGCCCTCAAACCGTCTAGTTTGGGTGCTGTGGATGTTCAAATTGAGATGAAAGACGGCAAATTGGCCGCAAATTTCCAAGCAGACAACGCACTCACACAAAGTTTGCTACAACATGGCTCAAATCAATTGAAGGACAATTTAAAAGGCTTAGGGCTCACCCAAACCGATGTTCAAGTTGGACAAAACCAAACCCAATCGGGCGGTGGACAAAACTCGGGATCGAACTTTGCAGGCCAAAATCCTTTTGCACAAATGACCAATACCCAAGCGGCTAGCACCCAGAGTGCTCAAGATTCCACCCCCCCTGTCGATGTTTCGATCAAGGGTGCGAGCACCGATGGCAATTTGGACTTGTTTGCGTAACCCATTGACCCAAGCCCCAGCGCACCAACCACAGAATCGTTTTTAGGAGTATCAACATGGCAACAGCAGCACCAGAAGCAACCGAAGCAACTGAAGAGGAAGCTCCGAAGAAGAAAAAACCGATCCTCTTGATCGCAGCAGCGGCCGTTGGAGGCATCGTTTTGATCGTTGGCGTCGTATTTGGCACCCTCTTTTTCTCAGGTTACTTTGAAAAGCAAGCCGAATTGGAAGCCGAGGACAAACTCGAGGAACTTGAGGCTGCAGCGAGCAAAGCCAAAGTCGAGGCTCCTTCGAAGATCAAGAAAGAGGCACCTGAGGCCACTCGGTTTGAGAAAAACTACATGCAGCTCGACAAAGAGCTCATGACCAATATCACCGGCAGCAAAAAGGTGATGGTGGTTCAAATCGCGCTCATGACGCACTACGACAGCCGCGTCTTTGACAACGTGAAAAAGCATGAGTTCGCTCTTCGCTCCGCCATGCTTGACGTCATGCGCCAAAGCACCGAGGCAGATATCAACAAACCCGACTTCAGAAAAGACTTGGCCGCCAAGCTCAAAGACACGATGAATGAATTGTTGGAGAATTACGAGGATTTCGGAGGCATTGAAGACGTGTTCTTCACCTCTTTTGTGATGCAATAATTGACCCCACCATGTCCGATCGATCCAATCTCCTCTCTCCCGAAGAACTTCTGGCCTTGACCGAAGGGGTCAACGACGGCTCTATTGAAGTCGACACTGGCTTTAATACAGATGTTCGTGTTCACAAACACGACTTGGCCAGCGAAGACAGCAGTCTCGGGGTGAATGTGTCCTCCATTGACATGATCAATGAAAGACTCATTCGCATGTTCAGATTGGGTTTATTGGAGGTCTTAAGGACCACCCCCAGAGTGAACCCCTCCAAAGTTCAAATTTTGAAGTTTGGGGATTATTTGAAAACCATCAAACCTCCCTTGGCTGTGAACACCGTTCGCATCAGTCCATTGAGAGGCTTCTCTGTGGTGATCATTGACCCCTCTGTGATTTTCAGCTCCTTGGATTCGTTTTTTGGTGGATTTGGCAAAGGTGTTGGCGACTTGCCCCCTGGACGCCTTTTCACAGCCACTGAGACTCGCATCATCAACATCATCTTGGAAGTCTTCTTCAAATCCATGAAGGACGCTTGGGCTCCTGTGATGGAGATCGACTGCGAGCGAGTGGCCTCCGAGATCAACCCCCAATTTGCTCAAATTGCCGACGAAAACGATTTGGTCGTATTGAGCCGCTTTGAGTCCGATGCCACCGCCAACAGTGCGCGCGGATTCATCGATTTGGTCTACCCCTATTCGACCCTTAAACCGCTCAGAGACTTGCTCAAAAACCGCGTTCAAACCGGTGATGGCAACGAGAGCACGGACCGCATTTGGAGAGAAGACATGGCGGTTGCTGTGGGCGACGCTCATTTGGATGTTCGAGTGGTCATGGGTCAAGTCAAGACCACATTGCAGCACCTGCAAAACATGAAGGAAGGCGACTTGATTTACTTCAAGAAACCCGAACTTGCACAATTCATTGCCCATGGCGTTCCCTCCTTTGGGGTCAACGTGGGCACCCGTGGCTCTCAAGTTGCTGTGCGCATTGAGAAACAAATCATCCCCGGACAGCTTTGATACAGAGGAAGTCATACCATGGCAGATACAGAAAACACATCACCTGAGGCAGACAACGTGCCCGCAGAACAAGAGGCTGCTGCAACGCCCAGCACTGGCTTTGATCATGCTGAGCCCTTGCCCAACGCACAAGACTTCCAGTTGAGTCACCCTGGCAACATCAACCCAGATGTGCTGCAAAACATCTCCGTCACACTCGCCATTGAAGTGGGACGTGCTCACATCAAGATCAAAGACCTCATGCGCTTGACGCAAGGCAGCGTGGTTGAATTGGACCGCATTGCGGGTGAACCTTTGGACTTGCTGGTCAACGACACCGTTGTTGCACAAGGCGAGGTGGTCTTGGTCAACGACCGCTACGGCATCAGGTTGACACGCGTGGTCCCATCGACTGAGCGTTTGAATACCCTTAACTGATCAGCATTCATCCACAACCCCTACTTTTAAAACCCCGGGTTCATCTGCCAAGAGCAAAACACCTCGGGTTTCCATCAACGATTAACCTTTGCCTTGAATGGTGTGAGATATGAAGAAGTACCTGCGAATTGCCCTTGAAGTTTTATTGGCCTTGTTGTTGGTGGGTGCGTGTGCATTCGCTTATGTCAATTTTGCGGGCAAAAAAGCACTCTCAAGTGACATGGACGAGGTCTCAGCCGAGCTTGACGAGACCAAGGACAACTTGGATAAAACCAAGTCTCAACTCGAAGAGCTTCAAGCCAAAGAAGAAGAACTCGAAGCCAATGCCAAGCAGTTTGACGCAATCAAGCAGTCTTTTGCCAACGGCGTGTTGCTCCAAGACGTTGAGGCTTTGTACAAAGCTCAGAAGACCTTGAGCGCAGAGCGTTTGGTGGCCTTGGGTACGGTCAGACAACTCACAAAAGGTTTTGAAGACCCTTCAGCGGTTGAGTCGTTCCAAAAATCTCTTGAAATTGCTGAACTCGGTGCTCGCATGCAAGCCGTTTGTGCTGCTCAAAACGCACTCGTGAGCGCGGGCAAGAAAATCACTGTCTTGGCTGAATGCTCCTCTAAAGAAGCCATGGCTGGCGCTGACAAGGATGAGAAAGCCAAATCAGAAGCCAATGCGCATGATGTCCACTGGGGCTACGAAGGTGACAACGGACCTGAGCACTGGGGAGACAATTTTCCGACCTGTGCAAAAGGCAAAAAACAGTCTCCCTTGAACATCGCTGGGCCCATGGATAAATCCAAGGACACCATTGCTCCTGATTACAAACAAACGGCCTTGAAGTTGATCAACAATGGGCACACCATCCAAGTCAATGTAGAACCCGGTAGTGGCTCCATCACGATCAACAAAGAAACCTATGACTTGGTTCAATTCCACTTCCATCGCCCCAGCGAAGAGCAAATCGATGGCAAGAACATGGCGATGACGGTGCACTTTGTACACAAGAACAAAGCTGGCAAATTGGTGGTCATGGGTGTGCTCTTGAATGAGGGCAAAGAAAATCCTGTGATCAAAACGCTTTG
>CAIKYO010000146.1 GCA_903831655.1 uncultured Burkholderiales bacterium | reverse complement strand
GTAAGGACGGTATTGGTATAGTCAAGATAAAAGGCGTTGAACTTTTGTTCCGGCGTAAGCTTTGCGTCATCGAGCAATTCTTCCCACTCTGGCTTCCAGCGCGATTCAAAAACTTCCTTATAGACTTCTTGAATCAATGCATCTTTGGTTGGAAAATAATGGTAGAGCAGGGTATGCGTTACACCCAATTCTTTTGTAAGGTTGCGGAGTTGACCATCGATCCCATACTTAGCAAAAAACTGAATTGCACTATCCAATATTTGACGCTTTCGATCAGCAGTATTCATTCTTCGCCGCGCTGGCGCTAGCAATTGAGTCGAGTTTTCGACTGCATTCGAACTGGAAACACTATCTTCAGTAAAGCGCATGGATTCTCAGGGTTTATCCGAATTTGGACTTATTGACCAAAAGTTAAATAATGGTACATTGTTGAACAGTTGGTAGATAAGACTCTATTCGTACAAACCCCAAGGAGAAGTAATGGAATTAAATGGCGAGCAGCTCATAGGCGCTCCAATCCCAGAAGTCTGGAAGGGATTGAACGATATTGATGTTTTGGCCAAATCCATCCCTGGTTGTGAAGAGATCAGTCGAGTATCGCCAGAAGAGATTCATGCCAAGGTGATGTTCAAGATTGGGCCTGTTAGAGCCCGTTTCTCAGGAAAGCTCCTTTTAAGTGATGTTGTGCCTGATCAATCCTGTTCAATGGCATTTGAAGGGTCTGGCGGAGCGGCAGGCTTTGCTAAGGGCAAATCTCGAGTCGAGCTTAAGCAGGTTGATGGCGGCACTTTGGTCGCCTATACAACTGAGGCATCAATTGGTGGCAAATTGGGGCAAATCGGTGGACGATTAATTAGCGCCTCGGCAAAAAAAATTGCAGATGATTTTTTTCAGAAATTTGCAAAAGAATTAGGCGGAGAGATAGTCGTGCTGGACTCTGATCCTAACGTCGAATAAAAAGCAATTAAAAAATAAAACGTAGTGAAAATTATAAGTAATTCCTAATAAGCCGCAATGGCTTACATTCTTAAGCAGTGGAGGAGACATTATGAAAGCAGCAGCATTTGACTATATAAAGCCAAAAGCTTTAAGTGATGCCCTGTCTTTGTTAGAGCAAGGCGGTGATGATGCTCAATTGATTGCTGGTGGACAAACCCTTTTGGCAACATTAAATATGCGGCTTTCCGAGCCGGGTATCTTAATTGATATTACGGATATTGAGGAGCTCAAAGGTATCTCAGTGGTAGGCGAGAAGCTGAGAAATGGCGCCTTAGTAACACATACTGAAATTGAAGATTCTGATTTAGTAGCTAAACATGCGCCACTATTAAAAGCTGCCGCCCCTCATATTGCACATCGTGCTATTCGCAATTTAGGAACCTGGGGTGGTTCGCTTGCATATGGTGACCCAGCAGCTGAATGGCCCGCGTGTAGCTTAACTTTGCAAGCAACCATGGTTATACATGGACCCAAAGGTGAGCGCAAAATTGCAGCACAGGAGTTCTTCATTGACTTGTACACCACATCTCTAGAGCCAGATGAAATTCTGGTTGCCACTGAAATACCATTAGCCAGTAGTGATCAAGTTTTTTATTTTCATGAGCTCGCAAGGCGCCATGGGGATTACGCTGTTGCAGGGCTAGCAGCGGTTGCGCAGAAAAAAGGGAATGTTTTGAGCAATTGCATATTTACCTTCTTTTCGGTGAGCTCTACCCCGGTAATGGCAGCTGCAACACAGGGCATAGTAAATGGTAAAGCCCTAAATGAACAATTAATTGCTCAAGCAGTCTCTACTGTGCGCGAAGAGATCGATGCAATTGCAGACATTACTAATAGTGCAGAAGCAAAGACACATTTAATTGGTGTGTTGCTAGAGCGTGGCCTCAAGCATTTGATTGCCTAATCACTCGGAACTCTGGAGAAAGAAAATGAGTTTAAAGAAAAAAATATCAATGACAGTCAATGGCGTTCATGTGAACACAGAGATTGAGCCACGTCGTCACTTAGTAGATTTTCTGCGCGAAGATTTGCATCTGAAGGGTCCGCATCTGGGCTGCGAGCAGGGTGCCTGTGGCGCTTGTACCGTTAAGGTGGATGGTCAAATTATTCGAGGCTGCTTATTTTTGGCTGTTCAGGCTAATGGCTGCGTGGTGGAGACTATCGAGGGCCTCACTAAAAGCGGCGCCCTAGCTGACCTTCAGGAGTCCTTTATGCGTCATAACGCAATGCAGTGTGGCTTCTGCTCTTCCGGCATGTTACTCGCTGCTGCAGAGTTAATTGAAAAGCAACCTAAGGCGAGTCGTGAAGAAGTTCGCGAATGGATCTCCGGAAATTATTGTCGTTGTACGGGTTATCACTCTATCGTCAATGCAATCGTTGATGT
>CAIKYO010000145.1 GCA_903831655.1 uncultured Burkholderiales bacterium | reverse complement strand
GTGATAGGCATGCAATTTGTTGCAAAGGCCGATCCGGATGGATACACCTTGTTCATGGGCACATTGGGTAACTACAGCATCACACCTGCTTTGGTAAAAGATCTTCCCTATCAAGTTCAAAGGGACTTTCAGCCAATTACGCAAGTTGCTGCTTCTGCCTTCATCATTTTTGTCAATGCTCAATTACCTATTAAGAGCGTGAATGAATTGATTGAATATGCCAAAAACAATCCCAACAAGGTTTATTTTTCTTCGAGCGGAAATGGTGGATTGCCGCACATGGCGGGTGAGATGTTCAACCAAGTCGCAAGTATTCAGATGGGGCATGTGCCCTATAAAGGTAGCTCGCCAAGCATTGCTGATGTCATTGGAGGTCAAGTTCAGCTCACCTTTGAGGCCCCAGCAATAGGATTGCCGCATTTAAAGAGCGGAAGATTGAGAGCTCTAGCAACCACAGATTCAAAGCGTCTGACTCTGTTGCCTGATATTCCAACCATTGCTGAGACCTTGCCTGGTTTTGTTCTTAAGAATTGGTTTGGGTTGTCCGCCCCTGCTGGTATTAATATGGATCGCGTCAATTTGATTCAAAGCACTGTAAAACGGGTGTTACAAGATCCAGAAGTGATCAAAACGTTCAATGACGCCGGTGTTGAGTCGGTAGGGGACAGTCCCGCGCAATTCACCAATGTGATCAAGCTTGAAACCGAGAGATGGCAGAAATTGTTGTCCTCTAAGGACATCAAAATTGACTAGGAAAAGCCACGTACATACCGACCTGCATAGGCCCTCAAAATGAATGATGATGTTGGATTCTCATGCACGTCGTGTGGTAAATGTTGTCACGACTTGAAGCTACCCTTGAGCATTTCGGAGGCAGTTGATTGGCTCGAGAGAGGAGGGGAGGTTGGGGTGATTTGTGATTTGATGCCGTGGGTTGATGAGCCGCCATTAACCGACATGGTTGCATTGCGTAAAAAAAGCCTTAGTTTTGAAGCCACAAGTGGTCAATTGAAAGTTCGTGTCACCCCGATCTTGGTGGCTCAATATGAAGGCCCCTGTCCTCATTTACTTTCAGATTTCAGGTGTGGGCAATATGAGTCCAGGCCATTGGCGTGCAAAATATATCCTGCTGAGTTAAATCCACTTCAGGTGTTTGATCCGAATTCAAAATTATGCCCATCCGACGCATGGCAAGCTGAAATTTTTATCCCCTTGATCAACCAAGAGGTGCACCTCGCCATTGAAACCATGAACAAATTATCAGTTCTTGAAGTCAATGCAAAGGCAAATCTTTGTCGAATAATGAATATCAACTCTGCTGCTCTCTCCAATCAGGGTTATGTCCTTCACCAGCCTGATAGAACCACTTTCCAAAAAGCACTGACCGAGATCAATGACATGATTCAAAGCGGAACGCTGCCTGAGAGTAGTGCTGATTGGTGTGTGCTGACACATCTAGACGTGACAGCGGCTGATTTGAAAAGCGTCGGTGCTGTATTTGAGCAGATACAACTTGAAAATTTAAGTAAAACCGTTTCAATTCCGAATGGTATTTATATAGGTTTTGGTGGGTGATTGATCCTGGATTCAAGTCGTGCCTCTTCTATTGAAGAGCGATGATCGGCTTTTATGAGCAACATCATCAATGCCGCTTGTCTATCACTTTCAATTTTTGCTTCAACATCCAAGGTGAAATCCAAAGGATGATGGTAGAAGTGTAAAGCTTTCAATAGAGCACTTTGATCGTTCATGGGTAGTGCTTTGATGAATGGACTTTGTGCAAGTGCTCTACATCCTACCTGACCATGCAAACCCTGAATTTGTAAAACCTTTCCACTTTTATTGCGCTTAAAAGTTATCAATTTGCCAATGTCATGCGCCAAACAAATTACTGGAATCATTGGGTCCGAGGCAGCGAGTTGAAACGAGGCATCTCTTTTTGCGATTTTGTTGTACTCGCCTCGAATGCCTTGGTAATCAAAATTTTGTGAAATTTGTAGTCCATGAACGCATACTTGCATTGCGTGTTCAATTAGCGTTGTGTTGCCGTGAATGTTTTGGGGCTGAAAGTGTCTCTCTTTATCGCTCAAACTGCTGTCACTTTCAAGCCCGTGGTAGGCTGGACAAAGAGGCTCTTGCGCCATTAAATTTAAGCAATTTAACATGGTTGCTGCATGCAATGGATATTCGGTGCTCAGTTGCTCAATCAGGCGCAAGACTTCAATACTTCCTCTGAGTTGAGATTTTGATAACCACAGTTGAAGGTTTTTTGAATCAAAATCCAAACTCTTCACAATGCCAGTATTAACCCAAGGACAGGGTAAAAAATGTGTTGAGCTACCCAATGAGCTTATGAGTCCGAGATGCTCTTGTGCTTGTAGTTTGTACAAAATTGAAGAGCGGTCATAGACAATGGCTCTGTACTCGGCGTAAATTGCAACGATTAAGCTAAGCGCCAAAACCCCGAGTATCGATAATTCGTGTATCCAAAATTTACTCCAACTTGAATCCGAAACCCCGGTGCTTATATTCAATTGCTTCAAGATACTTAAGAGAAGCCACCAAAACCCCATGACCCAAAATAGAGAATAATTCCTCGATTCATCCATCGGTAATTGAAAAATTCATGTAGTCCACTTTAACCTGTTCAAGATTCTTTTGGGCCAGTGGTACCCAATGCCGAGAAATACTGGGTTGCTGTACCAATGATTTTTTTATCACTCGTCTCATGATCAGCAAAGTTCTCAGAGTCGATAACAAAAACCGGACCCATTCCAAATTTTTTGCAAATGCTTTCGAGTAATGTTGGTGCTTCAAAAGCCGATTGAGAGGAATTCGAATAGCGCGCCATTTTCCTGTATGAAAATTTTTCGTCCATTGCACCATCATTGGTGCGCGCTCTCCGGGAAAGGATTGATCACTTTGGGGAGTTGAAAACCACATGACTCGTAATCGTC
>CAIKYO010000144.1 GCA_903831655.1 uncultured Burkholderiales bacterium | reverse complement strand
TCGTGCTGCCGGATTTTTCGCGTTGTTGGCATTGCACCAAATTGGGCAGATGGCTGGGTCCCATGAGGTTGTATCCAAGACCCACAACCTCCTTGACGGCGAGACGAAGGATCTCTCTGTGTGATAAAAATCTCGGCTTATGGTTTTGGGTTCAATTTCCAAAACTGGATTTGAAATTGAGTCAGAGCGGTGCAACGAGGAAAGATCAGCCCATCGGTTTTGTATAAGTCCCTACCTCGCAGTTACGCTCAAGTACCCGCTAGCATGATTGAGTGCGAATAGAAAGATCGCTAACAGTCAACCTACCACCACCATACACGGGGGACAGATTTTCTCTGTCCCCCTTTTTTCTTTCCCCGAAGGCCCTGTTTCTGCGTGCTTCCCCGTTTTTGTCCTCAGAGACCATATTTCTCTCTCTTTTCTCTGTTGGCTTGTGGACGTATCCATGAGCTGGGCCTAGTATTCATGCGGGTTTTCGCGATTGGGTTGAACCTGGCCGCTGCATGAGCAAAGGGAATAGGAACTTGACTTTTCTACTCTATTTGTAGTCTTTGGATAGCTCGGTACTAATTTTTCAAAAGTGACTTCCCGAGATTTTTTGGAGCAAATGCATTCAGCTTGAGCGGTGGTGGCTTTGCCGTGAGAACGGTCGGTCAGCAATCTGCTTGACTAAGGGCGTCAGCAAGGCAATCGTTCCTATGGAATGCGTTTGCGCACCGCGAGGTATGTCGACTCGCCTAGCCGTAGGCATTGGGATCTTCATCATCCTCATAGTCGAGGTTGACCTCTCCAACATCAACAGAGTAGCTCCCTGACGTGATTTCAATTTCGATATCCCACTCATCAACTGGGGAGGCCATCAGTCCACCTGCGGAAGTTAAGAACACACTAACTTCAATATTCATTGGCACCGATATGTCTTGCGATCCCATTGGAATTTCTTCATGGTCGATCGAATCCCATTGGTAAAAAGAGACTGAAACTGATATCTCAACGCTGATTGATACAGGCAACTCCACCACATATAGTGGCGAGTTCTCATCCGTGAACCATCCCTGCATGCTCTGAAAATCTGGGGTGAATCCAACGACGCTTGCATCGTAGACTTCCCCCTCTAACCGGTGTGCAGAACCAGAGTAAATTTCATCTACCGACCATTCAGCGTCAGCTACATGAGTGTCTATCGCGTCTTGCAACGATGTACTGCAAACAGATGTCGGAGCTTCTAGGCTTTCTTGAATCTTTGCCAATAGGTGCTTG
This sequence comes from uncultured Burkholderiales bacterium, assembly GCA_903831655.1. Lineage (GTDB taxonomy): Bacteria > Pseudomonadota > Gammaproteobacteria > Burkholderiales > Burkholderiaceae_C > Limnohabitans. The sequence goes on along the minus strand of CAIKYO010000144.1, from coordinate 4,901 downwards.
GCATGATCCGATAGCGCCGCGAAAAGCCCAGTGAATTCCTCAAGAGACTTGACGCAAAAGAGGTACTCAGATTGGTTAGCGAAAGAACGCCACCCTCTGTCATTTGAAATCATCACTCCGATTGCGGCTTGGTCTTTTGCGTATTGCTCTAATACCAGCAAAGCAGCAGCGTCCGGGAATTCCAGTTTCTTGTCTTCGACCACCTCAAACGGCGGGAGCACCGCAAAGTAACGATCAAACAGATCACTGGATAGTGTTGCACCAACGGTGGGAAGAACCTCACCATCCAACCCTTTCAGAAACGACTGCAGCTCATTTCTGAATTGATTTGCTCCAGACTCCAGGACAGTCAGCTCATCCAGTTCAGACACCACTCTAGTTACGTCCAACGCCGCTTTTCTGCGCATGTGATTTAGAGCTGAGTCCAGCTTTTGCTTGGCCTCCGTCAAGTCACGCATGCGATGGGCATACACCTCCCGTTCAACGATATCGGAAAGCCGCAGCGCGATCCACGTAGGGCGCTGGCGGTGCAAAACATTTAATGCGCCGCGATTGAAGTCAAAGCCCTTACCTTCCAAGACATTGGTGTCAATTGAAAAGAAAGTGACTTTGCGGCCAATGATGTGATCTGGTGATGGCGGGCCTTTGGGCATTTATTAGTCCTCAAGTGGGTGCAGATCGTGCGGCAAAGCTTCTGTGTAATCTTACTGCCGAAGAATTGTGGAAAACTGGTTTGTATATTGAGTATTATAAAAAAAAACTTGCACACGAAATATTTCGATGATAAAATCCAGTTTAACGAAAAATCATCTTGGAGACTAGAATGTCAGAGCAACACCAACCAACTATTGCTTCGTTGCTGGTGCAACACATTCCCCGTGACCTCATCATGGGCGTGGAAGATGCGCTCCTGATCGGTGCGCAACGCGGTACCAGCGCAGGGGCCGCAATGAATCCCGGTCACCGGTCGCACGCTGTGGGGCAAATGCGGCACTTCCACATGAACGAAACATTCCGGGATGCTTTGGATGCGGCTGGCACGAATCCTACTCAGATCAAAGGCAACCGAGTTGTAACTGCCGTATCTGGGATTTTTGCGCTGGGGCGCTTCAATATTTCCAACGGCGTTTGGAACAATGGCCGCCGCAGTCGTACCAGGAGAGAAATGGCTATGGCAAATCTATCGATCGAGCCACTGGTGACACCTGATCTATTTGATGCGTATCAACCCGCAACCAGAGCGACAGTGTTCTTTGTTGGCGTATTCGACCGGTCTGTGCAGGACACTGCTGCAATACCTTTGAGCATTGACATCACTGTTCCAAACCATGAACTGAAAGAATGGCTCTTTCGCATGTCTACGACCCAATTTCTAACGCTTTACGAATCGCAAGATTTCGCCAGCGAACAACTCGATTTGGCAGTACCCCAACTCAAATCAGGCATTGCGGGTGGTCAAAACTTGCAGAGTGGAACATGAGCCGAGGGGTGCAAGACTTCAAACCCGAACGCCCAAAACAGGCTCTAGCGGCTCGAAAATTCTCACAAGGGCAACTTGCAACTCTGGTTGGGGTATCAGCAGCCACAGTCAGCAAATGGCGCTCTGGCGATCAGTCGCCTGAAGCGGATGCGTTGGACCGTCTGGCTGACAAACTTAGTCTTGCATCAGAGTGGTTCACAAGGCCATTGCTGGGTGAGACCCTCACTCCAAAGTACCGCAGCAACGCCCAGGCGCTGGCCTCTGCTCGTTCAAAGCTTGAAGCACGAATGGAGTGGGCACAAGAGGTTGCAGTGAAGCTTGGTGAGTTTGCAAACTACCCTTTGGTAAACATTCCGACAAGGGCTTTCACCGACCCCGACCAAATCAGTGCAGCTGACATTGAGCAAGCAGCTCAGGAGTGTCGTGATCTCTGGCATCTTGGACGTAGTCCCGTTCAAGATCTCGCTTTGGCTGTCGAGAGTGCGGGGGTGATCTTAGTTCGTGAAGAAACTGAAATCTCCTCGATCGAAGGCCTCTCTTGTTGGAGCGATGTGCTGCAACGGCCCATCATTCTGCTGTCGGCTGACAAAGCAAACGCTTTCAGAAGTCGGTTTGATTTGGCCCATGAGTTGGCTCACATTGTTCTACATAAGCACATTCCAGCGGCTACTGAGCGGGAACGATACAAACAAATAGAAAAGCAGGCACATCAGTTCGCAGGGGCTTTTTTGCTGCCCGCAGAAACATTCGCTGGTGAAATTCAGGTGCCTGTGACGCTTGATAGTCTGTTAATCCTAAAACAACGTTGGGGTGTATCCGTGGCTGCAATGTTGATGCGATTAGAGGCGCTGGGGATCATCGACTCTGACGACAAACTGAGTTTGTTCAAACGCCGATCTGCTCGTTGGGGTGCGAAATCTGAACCAGGTGATGACAAGCGTGAACCAGAGCAACCTAGGCTGTTACGCCGAACGATTGAGCTTCTCATCAGTTCTGGTGTAATGCCAGCATCGGCCATACCGCGTCACCTTGGCCTGTCTCCAAGAGATGTAGAGGCTATTGCCAGTCTACATGACGGCTATTTTGATGGGCCTGCACAGGTCATCGAATTGGCTACTCTGCGCACTCCTCAGAAAAACAGTGATCATAATGCCGTGCAGACGCCAGGAAGCGTTTTGCAGTTCAATCGTAAAAACACAAGGTAAAAGATTTATAGCGAAGCTGTAAAAACAAAAACCACAATACTTCACATGGAGCTCATCATGGCTAAAACGCCTGCTAATCACGGCAAAAATTGGTCACCCAGCGACGACAAGCAACTGCAAAAACTGGCTACAGAGAATACGCCGACGCGTGTAATAGGACTAAAAATGGGGCGAACGCCAGGTGCTGTTCAAAGCCATGCTTCCGAGATTGGTTTATCACTCAAGCCCACCAATCAATCGCCTTACGGCACAAAGAAGTAGACAGGTAGGGGGCAGGTCAATCAGTGAGTTCATTACACAGCTCACGGGGATCACCAATGAAGATTACCGTGCCGGTGTTAGCCTTGCGCAATATGCACAAGAACTTGGTAACCTGCTAATCGAACATGAAGTGTTCGTAAACCCTGTCACTTGGGGCGGCGGCGACTCGGTCTTTGCCCAAGCACAGGTTGAGTTCCATCATTTTGGGCGTCGCTGGATTGATGTCAAAACATGGGCTACTTTGCTATCGCTGGCCCGTACGCAAACCGGCGAGGTTCAACATGGTGGTTTGTCCAAGGCGATGGCGCGTTACAAGCTCGCTATATGTGCCCAACCCCCGAAATTCGGACACTTTGTAAAGTTGCACTGATGCAAGTTCCATCAACTGGACCCAAATCTCACTGGGTCCGCCGATGAGGGTGGTGATTTCCTTCCAGCGCGCCCGTCAAAAATGCCTGGACTCGAATTTCAACAGTGGGCTGAAAGCGGACTTGCGCTGCGCAGCAATGCAGTCACTCAGCACGACACAAATTACCGACTTCTGAACCTCTTGACATGGGATTAGCTTTGGCTGAAATCATACACCTAGTGCTTACCTGGCAATCCAATTTCAAATGTAACGGGCACGTTAGCCAGTTCTGGCACGGCATCCAACAACTTAACTCGCACTGTATATTTACCTGGGTCCATGAAAATACTATCTATCCCCTTATCGAACTCATGCTCCCCCCATCCTAAGTTGTAAAGCTTAGTAAAGGTTTTATCGTAAAAGATGACTTCAATTCCATTGGTTACCTGACTTATTTGAATCCTGATGGGTATATCGATGCCGGCACTTTGATCCGCGATTTGCGATGCGGTTAGTCCAAGCAAATGGCGTAATCTTGAAGCATCAATTGATTCGGATGGCAAAGCTTGAAAATTCAGATACATTGTGTATCTGTATCTTTTCCACAGATTCCCTCCTGCCAGAAATTCAGTGGATATTTCGTAACCACTTTGTTTCATACTGAAAGATTGCGACGTATGTGGCAATTTTTCTGTTAACGCGTGCATATCAACTCCGGAGCAAGAGCATATAGAGAGGAGCCAGAATAACTTGAAAATGACTGCAATGAATCTGACCATAAATGACCCTAGTATGGCGCTTTTGCGTGATGCACGAGATGAATGATCATGGTGGAGTTCTTGCAAACACAGTGAGCAAAAGACACGCGGGAAGCACTAGGCAAGCGGAGACCAAGTAAACCAGCGCCAACCTTCTAATGGGGAACTGGCGAATGCGCCAAAGCGACCACGCACATCCAATAAAGCCGAAAGTTGCAGCTACCCCGTATGAGAGCCATAATAAACGGTCGGAACCGACTGGCTGCAGCGCGGCTGCCAGGAAGGTGAATGAGATAACAGCGGCGACACATAGGGTCACTGTCACCCCAATTCCAAGCAATATTCGCAGTAGTTTCACGTCCAGCAGCATAGAGCCTTCACTTTGAATTAGTCGGAAAGTCCCCAGTTATCTCGGACAATCGGTCAAATATATTGTGAACACACATGGCGCAATTTCCTTGGCACACACTTCAATTGAAGTGCGCTCTGGATGACCAGTATTGCGACGAACCAGCGGTTCACTTTCGTGGGCATTCTGCCGCCAGACGGCTGATTCAGGTCGTTCGCAGCGCTCCAAACGAGTCGCCAAGGGGCTCATTCATCAATTTCACTGGGGACTCTGTGTCGGTACACCATTCGAAACAGGCTGTTTGGGAACGCTGTAATACGAGGTGACTCTTTGTTTCGCTTCCTTCCACGCATCGTTCCACTGTTCTTTTGGCAATGCTCGCGGTGACTCACAGGAGCCACCTGTCGCACAAATATATTTCTCCATTCCATAGGCCGTCACCCACGTGCGGTCGTAACTGGCGGTTTCTCTGAATTTGTCAGCATATGACATCCCCTGT
>CAIKYO010000143.1 GCA_903831655.1 uncultured Burkholderiales bacterium | reverse complement strand
TTTTGGGCGAGTCTCACCCAATATCGATGAATTGGTCTCCCAAGGCCTTAGATTGACAGATGGATACTCGAATGCTCCTGTTTGCTCTCCTACTCGTTTTGCATTGATGACCATGCGTTATCAATACCGATTAAGAGGTGGGATGGATGAACCAATTAACAGCAAAAGCAAGGGAAGTACAGTTTTAGGGTTACCTACAAATATTCCTACACTCCCATCATTGCTTAGGGAAGTAGGCTACTCAACTGTTTTGATCGGTAAATGGCATCTGGGTTACCCCCCAACTTTTGGTCCAATGCGATCTGGATATGACGAGTTCTTTGGGATCATGGCTGGTGGAGTAGACTATTTCACGCATTGTTCAGGATCAGGAGATCACGATCTTTATTTAGGGGAGACTGAGCACAAGGAGATTGGCTACATCACCGATATTTTTTCAAAGAGAGCCTGTGATTACATCAATGACAGATCGAAACAAGAAAAAGCGAACAAACCATTTTTCATGAGTCTTCATTACACAGCTCCCCATTGGCCTTGGGAGACGCGTGATGACTCAAGTATTGCTTCTCAAGTTGCAAAAAATTTGTTTCATTTAGATGGTGGAAATGTTGCAACTTATCAAAAAATGATTCATCACATGGATGAGGGTATTGGCCTTTTGGTGAAAACCTTAAAGGATAACCATTTAGACCAGGATACACTGATTGTTTTTACTAGTGATAACGGAGGCGAGCGTTTCTCAGACAATTGGCCGCTTGTTGGTGGGAAGATGGATTTAACTGAAGGTGGAATTCGTGTGCCTTGGATTGCTAAATGGCCTGGAATGATTCCACCCAATACGGTTAGTAATCAGCATTGCATGACCATGGATTGGTCTAGAACACTTCTGGAGGTTGGTGGAGGAAATTCGCACCCTGACTTTCCACCAGATGGAGTTTCTATCAAGGATGTGTTGTTTAATCCAGATAAATCTTTCCATAGACCGTTGTTTTGGCGAATGAAGCATCGCAATCAAAAAGCCATGAGAAGTGGTGAATGGAAATATTTAAGCATTGAAGGCAATGATTTTTTATTTAATTTGAATTCTGACTCAAGGGAGCGAGCAAACTTGGCTCAAAAATTCCCCGAGAGATTAAATCAAATGCGAAAAAATTGGGATGAGTGGGCGTTGACCGTTCCTGCAATTCCTGAAGATGCAAGCACTAGTGTTGGCTACGATGAACGAAATATGCCGCAAAGGTGAGGCTATAAATGAGTAAATTCATATGTTTTATTATTACGTTGTTTTTGACCAGTCTATTCTCATACGCAGAAACCTGGCCAACTAAGGCAGTAAAGATCATTGCGCCATCAACTCCAGGCGGCCCACCTGATGTCTATGCGCGTGCTCTTGCAGATTCGTTTACAAAAGCTTTGGGTCAGCCTTTTATCGTGGAGAACATGCCTGCAGCAGGAGGGATGATTGCTGCTCAAGCTATATCAAAAATTCCAAGTGATGGTTATGAATTACTGGTCAACACCGCAGGCATGATGACGATTACCCCATCAGCCAATCCAAATGCTAAATATCTACCCGCCGACTTTACTCAAATTTGTCAAGGCGTAAGTGCCTCGCTTGTGTTGGCAGTTCATCCAAGTTTAAATGTTAAGAATTTTTCTGAATTGGTCAAATGGTTAAAGGATCAAAAACTCCGACCAACCTATAGCTCTTACTCAATGGGTTCTCCGGCACATTTATTAGGCTTTGAGTTAAGTGACTTGTTGGGGGTCGACATGATTCACGTACCCTATAAAAGCACTCCTCAACAATTAAGCGACATGCTCTCCGGTGTTGCGCCTTTGGGTTTTGTTCAAATTTCCACAGCAACGCCCAGTATAAAAGCCGGGAAAATTATTCCATTGGCTACCACTTCAGAAGTCAGGTCTACAGATTTTCCAAGTGTTCCGACCGTTTCCGAAATTGGTTACCCACAACTTTTGACCACCGTTTGGTTTGGCTTATCAGCACCTAAAAACTTGCCTTCTTCCATCACCAAGAGGCTTACTGACTTGCATCAACAAGTTACCAATTCAAAAGAATTTGAATCTCGCATGGCGAATTCAGGACTTTTGGCAACTAAAGATATTTGTGGTGATGCATTCACAAATAAAATGCAAAAAGAACTGCTTCAGTGGACTAAAGTCATTAAAGCTGCAGGATTTGTTGCGGATAACTAATCAATTTCCAAATTACCAAGGCCCCAGAATTTTTTTGCTTAATTTATGAAGGCTAATTAATGCATCATTTAGAGCTTTTGTGATGTATTTAGCTTTGTTTCAGTTCATCCAAAGCACGCGAGACAATGCTTTCTGCATCAACTTTGAAGAAATCCCTTAAAACAGCTCGTGTATCGCTGCGGCCAAAACCATCAGTACCCAACGTGCGGTAAACGCGACTTGGTGGGAGATAACTTCGAACGCTCTCGGGCACTGCGCGAACGTAGTCAGTTGCAGCTAAGATAGGGCCTGAGCTGCTGATGAGCAGTTGTTCCAGGTATGGTTTAGCGTTAACACTTTCGCACGCCATGCCCTCACGCGCGAGTTCGCTCCAACTGGTGATGCTGTAGACATCAGAACCTATCCCTTTTTCAGCCAATTTTTTTGCGGCCTGAATCACTTCAGTGAGAATGGCACCTGAACCCAATAATGTCACACGTTGCCCATTTTTGGGGCCAAAGTTGCCAAAATGGTAACCTCCCTGCAAAATATTTGCTTTCACGCCTTCTGGACAGTTGGGGTTGGGATAGTTTTCGTTCATGAGGGTGATGTAATAGAAAACGTCCTTTTGCTCCATCAGCATTTCGCGCATTCCCGCATCAAGGATGACTGCAAGTTCACATGCAAAGGCTGGGTCATAGGATTTGCAATTGGGAATGGTGGCGGCTACCAAGTGGCTGGTGCCGTCTTGGTGCTGAAGACCTTCCCCAGCCAAGGTGGTCCTTCCAGAGGTGGCTCCCAGTAGGAATCCTCTTGCGCGTTGATCAGCTGCAGCCCAGATTGCGTCACCAACACGTTGAAATCCGAACATCGAGTAATAAATATAAAAGGGCAACATTGCCATGCCATGCACACTGTAGCTGGTTGCTGCTGCTGTCCAACTTGCAATGGCACCGGCTTCGCTGATGCCTTCCTCCAATATTTGTCCGTCTATTGCCTCGCGATAGGACAGTACAGTACCGATGTCCTCAGGTGAGTAGCGTTGACCAACGCTGCTGTATATACCCACTTGCTTGAACAAGTTTGCCATGCCAAATGTTCGAGCCTCATCAGCAACGATGGGTACGATGCGAGGACCTAATGTATTGTCTTTCAATAAATTGCCCAATATTCGAACAAAAGCCATCGTAGTGCTCATTTCCTTTCCATCTGCATTCAGTGCAAACTGAGCATAATGGTTGACCTCTGGGATTTGGATTATTTCGCAGTCAGTCTCTCTTCTAGGCATCGCACCGCCTAGAGCCTTTCGATGATCACGGAGGTAGCGCATTTCAGCGCTGTCATGCGCTGGTTTATAAAACTCCAAGCCCTTAGCTTGTTCGTCGCTTAAGGGTAGATTGAAGCGATTGCGAAACTCAATCAAGTCAGTTTCTTCAAATTTCTTTTGGCTGTGCGTGGTCATTTTGCCTTGGCCAACAGAACCCATACCGTAGCCTTTCTTCGTTTGTGCCAAAATCACAGTCGGCTGGCCTGTGTGTGCAGCAGCAGCAGCATAAGCTGCATGTATCTTTACCAAGTCGTGACCACCTCGCTTGAGATTGTCAATTTGTTCGTCCGTCATTCCCTCTACCAACCGAGACAATTGCTCGTTTTGACCGAAGAAGTTATCTCGATTGAAGCGCCCATCTTTGGCTGCAAAGGTTTGCATCTGACCATCCACCGTTTGAGCAAATGTACGGGCTAATACACCTGTTGTATCCCGTGCAAATAATCCATCCCAATCTGATCCCCAAACCAACTTGATGACATTCCAGCCTGCACCTGCAAAGAGCTTTTCTAACTCATCTATGATTCTGCCGTTGCCACGAACAGGACCGTCCAATCTCTGCAAGTTGCAGTTAACCACCCACACCAGGTTATCAAGTTTTTCTCGGGCTGCCAAAGTTAGCGCACTCATACTCTCAGGTTCATCCATCTCACCATCGCCGAAAACACCCCAAACTTTTCTGTTATTGCAATCAAGCAACTCGCGATGTGTCAGGTAACGCATAAAGCGCGCGTGATAGATAGAACTTATCGGTCCAATGCCCATGGAACCAGTAGGGAATTGCCAGAAATCTGGCATCAACCAAGGATGGGGGTAGCTTGAGAGTCCACGAGCTCCCTTAGATGGAGCAGTGATTTCTTGGCGGTAATGCAACAAGTCGGCTTCACTCAAGCGGCCTTCAAGAAACGCACGAGCATACACACCAGGGGCGCTGTGTGGCTGAAAGAAAACCAAGTCGCCACGGTGGGTTTCATTTCTCGCGTGAAAGAAATGATTAAACCCAGTTTCGAATAAATCAGCTGCGCTAGCATAACTGGCAATGTGGCCGCCAAGTTCACCATAGGCTTGATTGGCACGTACCACCATTGCAAGTGCATTCCAGCGCATGAGTGAACCAAGGCGTTCCTCTAAGGCCAAGTCACCTGGAAAAGTTGGTTGTTCCTCAACTGAGATGGAGTTGATGTAGGGCGTGTTCAGTTCAGGTTGCCACCCAATGCCTTGTGTGCGGGCCAATCGAACGAGTTCGTCAAGAATTTGTCGAACTCTAGCCGGTCCATTGGTGTTGGCGAGAGACAGTAAAGCATCTCGCCACTCTTGAATTTCAGATGGATCGCTGTCTACTTCTGTGGTTTGGGTGAAGTTGTGTGGGTTGGTCATTACATTGATTGAATAGAGCACTAAATGAGAGGATTTTAGGGAATACGCCTAGGCAGTTAGTTTTAAAAATGATGCATTATTGGGTCTTTAGTGAAATTTAATTCTGAATTAATTATGAATGAAAGCATAAAAAACTTTGATACAATAGATTTGAAGATTCTTGATGAACTCCAGGTCGATGCAAGTTTGTCCAACGTAGAGCTTGCTCGTCGAGTACATTTGTCGCCTTCGCCTTGTTTAGCTCGTGTGCGGGCTTTGGAGTCCCGGGGTTTGATAAGGCAGTATGTTGCGTTGCTTGAAGCAAAGCAATTGGGGCTGCATTTAAATGTATTTATATCAATTAGCCTAAAGCAGCAAAACCGACAGGCACTTCAAGAGTTTGAGGAGCGAATTACCTTGCGCGACGAGGTAATGGAGTGCTATCTCATGACAGGAGATGCCGATTACTTATTAAGGGTAGCAGTGCCTGATATGCCAGCACTTGAGAGTTTTATACTTGAGCAACTCTCGCCGATTGCGCAGATTGAGAAGATTAGATCGAGCTTTGCGCTCAAGCAAGTTCGATACAAAACTGCGCTTCCACTTCACAACATCTAGTTTTAAGTTGGAATGTATGGAATTTCATGGAGTACTTAGGTTTTATAAACGCCATCACTCAGTTGTTATCGCCAATTTCTCAAGGATCAGAATGTTGCTTGTGTTGTTGTGTTCAGGACCAACATAAAAAATCAATTAATCTAATTAAATTTTCTAATTAAAAATAAAAAGCCTTAAATCAAAATAATCAGATTTAAGGCTTAAAGGTGAGGTCAGAGCTTGACCTGATTTTTACTTATGTCCGTGATGTTTTTGATGATCAGGATGTTCTGGATGATGGTGTGAGTGAGCTTTTGTGGCATGTTCATGGTGATCGTGAGCGTGCAATGCGTGGCCATGTGCCAGCTTATGGTGGTGCGCGGCTTTATGATGGTCTCCAGCTTCATGCGCTTTGTGAGCCTCGTGGTGATGGTGAGCAGCTGCCTCGTAATGTTTGGCTGCATGATGGTGATGATCGTGCTTTGACATTAAGATTCTCCTGAAACTATGCAATATTGCATATTTAGTTTATCTAGATGATTATAAAAATGATTAGTTATTTGTCCCTATAACATTAAAGCTATCAATTTTCATGAGACATCAGTTAATTCGGATTTCAACTTCTAGGATTAATAGAAATGTTCGTTCACCTCCATCAATATAAATTAACGCCTAGATTCAAAAATAGGAATAAATAAAAATATTCAATTTAGTATTTCTTATCAATACATTTCAAAAAGGAGAGCAGGATTATTAATCCCCTCAAGTGGAAATCATAGAACTTATAAAAAGGTATTCAATTTTGCA
>CAIKYO010000142.1 GCA_903831655.1 uncultured Burkholderiales bacterium | reverse complement strand
GAACCAACCAGGGCGTTGTGGCCGATGATCTAGCCTCGTTTTTAAATACACAAACAAGACGCTCACTCCTGACATCACACCTTATTGTTGCTTTTCAAAATGAGCCGGAATCGTTGTCCCCCATGGCGATCGAAGAGGATGTCATTGAAAAGACTGCCCGCAGATATACAAACCTGATGGCTTGGACCGAATCCTCGGCAGCAGCAGTTTTAGCGCTTCAAGAGGGTGTCTCGGTGGCAACGATACATAACAGATTAAGAATCGCCAGAGAACGAGGGAGGATCGAAAAACCAGGACCTGGTCGGAGAACCTTGATTAATTGAGCCATGCAATGTAGGAGTTGAATGTCCTGCCGTTGAGCAACAATCCTTAATAAGTTTTTCAAGCAAGTAGATTAAATTGCCTCGGTAAAAGCAGGTGATCTGTGGAAGCAATCATTTAGTTAATGAGCTTTGATTTTGCCAACTTGAATTCGTCCTCTGATATCAGACCTTTAGCCAAGAGATCCGCTAACTTTGAGATTTGATCTGCTAAATCAGTCTGTACAACAAAACTAGGAGCTCTAGTTTCTTTTTTCCGCTCGTCTACTCTTTTACGCAATTCAAGCACAATATTGGACCCGGCCTTTTTATCATGAATTGGCACACAGTTAGGCCGCTGCCAAGGGTCATTAGCTTCATTATTTGAGTAAAAATGCGGGTTCAAAATAGCTGGATATGCCGGACTTAATATTTCTATCCAGCCAGTAAGAGGACCTGTTCGATATTCAACAGATGTAATCTCATGGTAATTGAAGGTGGTTACTTCCTTTCCAAAATGCATACCCGCATAGCGACCGGACTTACCTATGAGCACTCTTTGATCTGTGAGAATAAGAACTTGTGTATTTTTAATACTCATTCCAGATGTTGAATACATCTTCTCAATTTTCTCACCTTCATAAAGTGAGCTCTTTATGCCGTCCTTTAGTCGAGGTTGCAACTTGTCAAGGGAGTCCTCGATATTGGCCGTGACTACACCAATGCCCAAATCTTTAGCTTTCTGCAAATATCCAGAGGCTTCCTCCATGTTTTTGAAGACGCTAGTACCAAGTGGAGACCTAATGTCTCGCAAAACATGGGTGTTTTCGCATCGAATACAAGTCCATGTGGAGTTCAGTTTTTTTGCGAAGTCTGTAGCACGTGATGGAACTTCAATTGAGATTCGAACACCATCGGTGGGGCAGGTAAAGAACATCAATGTTCTTCCGCAACCAGAACATAATCCCGTCATAAGTTCCGGGGATCCAGTGTTGCGGGCTTTGCATTTTGGACACCCTGGGCCTACTTCATCTCCAGATACCGCTCTTAGTTTTTCCGTCATGAGGGTTTAATCCCTTTCATTAACAAATCTATTGCTTAGAGTCTAGCAATCCTTGCTGCCTACTACTCTAAGTTGTAGTTACCTAGATGGTCAGAATTGAAGCTATTGTCTTTCAAGGTTAGAGCAGCCGTTATGAACGGCCGTGCCTTGATTCGACCGCTCCACTGTGAATTTGATAAGAACTGACTTCAGAGACTTCCAAATACATAAGGCCACTAATTCAATCGGAGTTTTACTTCATCCGACAGGTTAATAACAGGGCGAG
>CAIKYO010000141.1 GCA_903831655.1 uncultured Burkholderiales bacterium | reverse complement strand
ATAATTCATATCGGCATGCGCAGGTAGGTTCACGCTAGGCAAGTAACCACTTTTTTTCAGACCAAAGTATCTTTTACATTTGCTTTAATTCAATCAGCACTATCACCTAAAGGCTACATTAGTTTTAACACCCTATGTGCTGCTCGTTAAATTTACGTTACTGAGGCGGCTTAGGCTTATTTTTAGCTAACGTTGTACGGGTGATTTGAGAACCATCTGAGCGCATTGTTGCTTCAGCAAGGGAAAAAGGTTGTCGGTTTAACCGACAACTTCAAACAGAGGGCTTGTGACATGCAAGGTTGGTCAATGTGAAGCCAACCCAAACAACTGCTTCAAGAACTTGGCAGCGCCATGGGATGCGCCTAAGTCAGGGTGGCTCAAGCAAAACGAATCAATCGCGCTGATGGCAGCCTCACGCGATTGCCAATACGAGCCGAATGATCGCCAAACAAACTCGTGGCCTGCACGACAAAGGGGAGATAGGGCGATTGCTATCAGGCAAGAAATCCAAGTAGTTTTAAAGTTTGCATTTTAAATTTTTGCTTTTTTAGAAAAGAACTCGAACCGATAATCTGATTTGCCTTGGTTCCCCAGGGTGTACGGTTATACCTTCGGGTACGAATGGGCTTGCAGGCGTCACTTGATAATCTTGAGCGTAAGCAACGTCGTAATACTGCCGATTGAAAATATTCAATCCATCTATATAAATTGTGGTTGTGTTGGACAACTTGTTTTGCAAGCGAAGGTTAGTCACGATAGCAGATGGGCCAATCAGACTGCTGTCCTGATTCAATGGATAAGCGCCTATGTAGCGTGTTTCAACGCCAGCAGCCCAAGAGCCTAAGTCGTGAACTGCGCCCCTAAAAATAGCAACTTTTCCAACAGCATTTGGAATCGAGTTTCCAGTACTTCCGTTGTCGTTCATGATCGAATACTCTGCGTGTGTCCAAGCAATGTCCGCATCAAAGAACAACCAATTGTTTGCAATGTAATGGTTGTTCCACTCAACCCCTGTGCGTTGACTTGCCCCGTTGGGTGTGGTGCTCCCGATGCTGGAGTCAGCGCTGTAAATGATCTCGGAATTGCTATTCAATTTCCAAATGGCAAGAGAGCTCTGAAGACCTTCAAAATACTGAGTTCTCAGGCCAACTTCCTTGCCTATGCTTCCAACCAAAGCAGGAACGGGGCTAGAAGCTACTCCTGGTTGAGTCGGATCCCACTTATCGATCACCCCTCGTGCATCATTGCTGTGAAACCCTTTGCCGTAGTTGTAAAACAACTCTGTTTTCTCCCAGGGCCCCAAAATCCATGAAAACTTAGGGGAGGTTTTTTGATCTCTTGCATTGCCACTGTTTAAGGGGTTGGCCATCGCAGTCAGATCCATGTTTATGTAATCTTGACGCAACCCGACAATAGTTCTTGAACAGTCCGTCCATGCCGTTGTGGTTTGGGCATAGAGGCCGGTTTGCATTTGACTGACCATGTCGTTTGAAACGGTTGCAAAAGGAATTCGTGCTTGAGAGTTCAATAACCCAACATGGATGTAGTCTTGACGCAGTTGAGCCCCTATCTCTGTCAATGAATCAAGCCCAAACAGACTGTGATAAAAACCTTTAGCAACCTTGCTACCCAGTATGTTTCGACTCTCAAACTGATTGAACTGATCGCCAGTTGCAGGTCTTAGTTCATAAAACGTAAAGTCTGACCAAAGATTGAGCTTGTAGTGCTCTGCGAAAGCAGAGATCTTTGTGTATCCACTGCTATCGAGGTCGTGAAATTCACCTGACACGATGGCTCGACCTGTGTCACCACCATCCGTCGGATTCATTGAGTCAAAACGCCCAAGCTGACCTGAATTGATGAGTTCCAGGGGCACTTGATCTGTGGAGTTCCACCCGGCGGTGTAGTAATTAGCATCCATTGACCACCCGTTTAAACGTGTCCCATTGCTTAATCGAGAAAAGGCATTTATTTTCTTGAGTCCTTCTGGAGTCGTCCAAGGTCCATTATTTTCAAGAAGTTCAAGTGCGGTGGTCAACACAGGGCCGTCAGGGATTAGCCCCTCCTTGGATTTTTTAGGATCTTGGTTCAGCTGGATCGAGCCCGCAAGTAAATTTCTCCTAAATCCAAAGGAGCCAAAGGTCAGCTGATAGATGCTTTGATCAAGCTGATTTTTATACCGGATGTCTGCAGATCCAGCGGACGAGAAATCCCCATCGCTCGGAAAGTATGGCCCCTTGCGGTAATGAATTTGATCGATCAGTTCAGGTATGAGGTAGTTGACATCTGAGTAACCCTGACCATGCGCATTGGTTGGCATGTTGGCTGGAACACCATTGATATTTGTTGAAAAATCGGTTCCGTGATCGAGGTTGTAGCCCCTTAAAAAGTATTGATTAGCCTTGCCGTCACCAGAGTGCTGGGTCACAACCAGGCCAGGTACAGTTTCTAATGCTTCTCCAGGACGAAGAATTGCCTGGTCATCTAAGGTAGACCCTTTAACAATGCCCTGTGAAGCCGCATCAGATGTGCCGATTGAATTGTCGTAATGCCCGATGATCTTCACCTCCGGCAATGAACTTTGTGCCAAAGTAGAGCAGTGATTTGCCAGAAATAAAAGAGTTAGTCCCCAAATTGGGGCATTTCGTGTGTTTGAAACCATAATTTTTAATTCAGCATGACTTGTGCCAAGCAGTGAAAAATATTGTCGGTTAAACCGACAACT
>CAIKYO010000140.1 GCA_903831655.1 uncultured Burkholderiales bacterium | reverse complement strand
ATCAACTTGATGCTTTGGCATACACCTCCAGACTTCGCAGAAAACCGGATGCGCATAAAGGTGATGCTGGCAAGGTGCTACTGATTGGTGGTTCAAGCAGTATGACTGGGGCATTGGTACTTGCGGGGCAAGGTGCGCTTTACAGCGGCGCTGGATGGGTTCAGTTAATGATGCTTGACTCAGCAAGTGCTGTTTTTGTTCCAAATCATCCAGAATTAATGGTGCATAACGCTGAGCATTGGCTACCCCAGCGGGCTTTGGAGACGATAGCACCTGATGTAGTGGCTATAGGACCGGGTCTGGGCTTGTCTAAAACTGCGAAGGCTTGGCTTGAAAGCTGCTTACATTGGAAGAGCCCGTTGGTAGTGGATGCAGATGGACTTAATTTATTAGCTTTGAATCCAGCATTACTTCAAATATTAAAAAATCGAAGCGCTCCGACATGTCTGACACCACACCCCGGTGAGGCTGCCAAATTACTAGGCATCACCAACCAGGAAGTACAGCTCAATCGTGAAAAAAGTTTAACCAAGTTGGTAGAACTTACGCACGCACATGTGGTGCTCAAAGGTCATCGTAGTTTGCTAGCGGCCCTTAAGCACGCTGCTCTTGAATGCTTGGCAGGCAATCCAGGTATGGCCGTTGGCGGAATGGGAGATGTGCTAACAGGATGTGTAGCGGCAATCGTGGCACAAGGCTTACAGCACCATCTTGATATGTGGCAGTCGATCAGCTTAGGTGTTCATGTGCACGCAATAGCTGGCGATAGGCTGTTGGATCAAGGTATTGGTCCTATAGGCATGACACCGAGTGAATTGGCCAAAGAGATTCGTTCGGTTATGAATCAATATTTGTCATCTAGTACTCTGGACGATCAACGAACGCAAAAGAAATTCACCTCTTGGTAATTCACATCTTCTGGGTGCCTAACAGGTGAAGGGTTTCTTATGTAGATTTATACATATTGAGTAAAACCTAAAAATCACAACTGGAAGGCAATCCAGCGAACCACGTCTTCTGATATTTCACGCACCATATTGGGTTGTTTTGGAATAAATGCCGAAGATATATGGCGTTGATGGTCAATCCAAGACACAAAGTCATTAATGACAGATGCATCGTAGAAGGCAACCATCAATTCATAATTAAGAAATAAGCTACGTTCATCTAAATTAGCAGAGCCTACTAAAGCTAATGATTCATCAAAAATAAACGCTTTGGCATGCATCATGGCTGGAAATAACCAAATATTGGCACCTACCTTGGCCAAGTCGCGAAGAGCTAATCGTCGCGCAATATCTACCAATAGGTTTGATTTGACTGGGATTAAAAGGTCAATAGTCACACCACGTTGTGCTGCTAGTTCTAGTGCTGTGAGCAAACTATTGTCTGGAACGAAATAGGGTGTGACTATCAATATTCTGGACTGTGCGGTGTAACAACCTGAAACAAGCATGGTGTAAATCGTGTCTTCTACGCGATCGGGTCCGCTAGGAACCAAACGTGCACCCAATGCCGGGGATTGGGGACGATGTATTTTTCTCTCACGTTCTTTCGAGGGGCTTTGAAGTGTGGCAAACGCCCAATCGGTTTCAAAAACTCTTTGGGCTTGATATGCCAAATCTCCAAAGAGATCAAAACTTAAATCCACCCGAGGCTTTCCATACTTATTTTTATTTTTTTGGGCTTCAAAATACTTGACAGCTAAGTTGCGGCCTCCAGACCATAGGTGTATGGAATCTGCAATGACAAATTTGCGATGTATTCGCATATTGGTTTTTCCAAAAAATGCAGAGCTTAGTGGTGAAGCAAATAAAACCACCTCTACTCCCGCATCCCTTAGGCCTTTAAAACTCACAATACCTTCATAGAAAAATCCAAGACTATCTACAAGCAAACGAATTTTCAAGCCCTGCTTTGCGCGCTCCATCAAAAGCCGAGAGATTTGATAGCCATTGACGTCATGCCCAAAAATAAAAGTACAGATGTCTAATGTTTCTTTGGCGCCTGCAATACACGCCTCAAGCGCTTGAAGTGCTTGTGGCCCATTTTGATGAATAGTTAAGTTTTGTATGTCGACAGCTCGACCAAGACCCAGTGCCATTGCTAGCTTTTCATCAACCGCTTCTGTCGGAAAGCTTGGCTTTTTTGGAAAAGCAATGTTTATTCTATTTTCAACGCCGAAAGGAGTATCTATTTTTCGCCGTCCAAAGAATAAGTAAAGCGGGAACGCAACGTAAGGCAGCAAAAGAAGGGAAACGAACCAAGCGATTGATGCAGAGGGATGGCGACGTTTTCTGCGAGTATGTGAGTCAATGGCGTAAAGAAACAGCCCCAGCAGAGCGATCACGCTATGGATATCGAACCAAGCAGTCAATTTTTATCAGATTGCGGCAATTTATTTCTTGCCTTGGCGAGATACGCATTGAAATCAAAATTAGCTGGCTCATCAAATGGAATATATTGGCCATGCTTTTGTATAGCAAGTATTTTTTTGGACTTGTGTTTGATGGGGCAAAAATAGGCTTCTGTTGCACCAATTACTGCACCTACAAAGGCCACTACACCGACACCATACGCACAATATGTGCAATGGAATTTTGATATCCAATCGAGATACTTCAGTTCTTGACGGTCAAAGATGATGAAGTCATTGCGCGAGAGTTTGGGTATGCCGTAAATCGGAAAACACGACCACTGATAAAACGAAACAAAAGCATCCAATATCAACAGCGGAAAAACCATGCTGTAGATGATCGGGCCAGTGATTAAATTGATCGGCCTTGAGCGTTTGATCAGGGCAATCAAACCTAGTTGGTGGTTGGTTTTTGGCATGAGCGGTTCACTCTATAGTCATTACCAATAGGATGCGCCTAAAAAGATAACTTAGTCTTGACTTAAATCAAACGAGATCTGATTACAGGGGAATGCCACAGTGATTTGAAAAATTTATCGTTTATCTAGCAATTGATTGGAGATTTTTTCTAATTGCGCAGATAAATCACGAACAGAATCCGTAAGCCTCATCAGTTCTTGTTCTTTTAAGATATCCATTTTTTCATGAAGCAACTCAATTTCAAGTTTAGCTTTGACATTGATTTCAGATTCATTTTGTGCATGTCGTCTGTCCAGGCATGAGCACGGCTTTGCTTCTGAACAAATGGGTGAGCTATTGAAAAGGCAGTGCAGCACTCTCAAAATACTTGAGGTCTGGCCACACGGTCACGCATGTGCCTGATTTGCGATGCTCTTATCCAGCGGCTTTGACTTGGAGTTTCTCTAGAACGTCCCCGCCTTGAAACACCATTCCCGCAACCTTGCCCTCCCGAAAGGAGAGCACTTGCATGCGTTTGGATAAAGCGTTGGGACACTCACGCCTACGCCATGCAGACCCCCTGAGAATCTGTAAACTCCGCCAGAGCCTTTGTCAAACTTACCACCCGCGTGCAAACGGGTAAAGACCAACTCCATCACTGGAGCTTTTTCCTCAGGATGCATGCCAAATGGAATGCCTCGTCCATCATCTTCAATGGTCACACTGCCGTCGGCGTACAAGGTGACGGATATTTTTTTACCAAGCCCAGCCAATGCCTCATCGGCAGAGTTGTCAATGACCTCTTGGATGATGTGCAGTGGATTATCGGTGCGGGTGTACATTCCTGGTCGCTGCTTCACAGGCTCGAGGCCTTTTAAAACGCGAATGGAATTTTCTGAATATTCTGAAATTTGCTTGGTTGCCAAGGTCGCATTGTAATCAAGTTAAATGATATTTGTATGAACATACAGTTAATTGCCTTATCCTTGCCGGCTTTTGCTCAAACAAAAACTGCATTTTGCTGGCTCAGAGGGCGTTCAAGTCGACACAAAGACAGCCCTTTAATGGGGATTTCAGCGCAATCCTAAGGTGGCTTGGGCTTGTTGGGCTGCCATTTTGCCCTGGCATAACGCCTCTCACGCTTGATGCGTTTGGCGTCCGCTGTCAGTGCCTCAACCAAAGTTGCCTCAAAGTGGCTCAATACCCCAGGAGAAAATACTCGTTCGTAGCGTGGTGGCTTCAAGTTCACCGCTTGATTCACCCATTTCTTGATCGTGTTTCGGGATATACCCGTGCGTCTCACGATCTCGCTCAGCGACAACTTGTCGGCCAATCTAAGCCTTCTGACCTTGCCAATCATGTCCATTGTGATCACCTTGTGCCTCCTGCCTAATAACTAGGCAGGTAGGGTTTAACACATGGTCAATTTTCAATTGAACATTTAATCCTTTTTTGATAAATTTTCGGTTGAATTCAACATTGAAGATGTTTGATTTGATTGATATGTATCAATTGAATTTTTAAAAATCTGTATAAAGTGAGCCTACCCCTGATGCTGAACGCGAATACTGACCTATTCGCTAGATAAGGACTACACATTGATAAAGGTAATCCTATGAATACCGTCGCAGAAGAAGTAAAAGTCATTCCCAATCGAACTATGGAGATTGCGAATTTGTATCACAAGCAATCGATGGCACTGATCAATTTAGCTTTGACTCATAATAAGTTGGCAATTGAGGCATCACATCAAAGAGCTGCTGAGTTACTTCAAGTCAACGATACACATGCTTTTTCAGAGCTTGTATCTAAGCATATGGTCAATCAAGTCAAAGAGTACTTGGATTTTGCTGTGAATGCCTTTCAAATGGGTTTTGAATCACACGCACAAGTCATGGACATTTTCCAAAATCAAATTGAAAACAACAGAACTCTAACCAACGAAGTACTGAAATCACACGCGTTATCAGGGAACCCAATCACTACTGTAGCCATGGTAGCAGTTAAGAACGCATTGGATTCAAGCCATGCGTTTCTAAGCAATGCCAAATCTCTGGCCTTAGAAACAGCAGCCAGTGCGTCTAGTGCCATTTCATCAAAAACAAAATGAGCGGAGATTGAAATGGAAAATCAACTATCAAATGTCTATGTATTCAAAACTCACTTTGATGCTGAAAATGCTGTTAGATCACTTGGTATGGCTGGATTCAATATGAAGCACCTTTCAGTGGTTGGCCGGGGTTATCACACTGAGGAGCATCCGCTGGGTTTTTACACCAAGGGGGATCGGATCCGATCATGGGGCAAGTTCGGCGTTTTTTGGGGAGCGATTTGGGGGCTTTTATTTGCGCCTGCTGTATTCATACTCCCTGGACTTGGCATGCTTGCAATGGCCGGACCAGTTGTAAGTGTTCTTGTCAGCGCCTTAGAGGGCGCAATAGTTGTTGGCGGCTTATCTGCATTAGGCTGTGCAATGCTGGAATTAGGAATAGATCACTCTAGCGCAATCAAATACGAAGTAGCCCTAAAGGCAGACCAATTCCTTTTAATGGTCCATGGCAGCGAAGCTGAAATTCAACACGCACGAAGTATGTTGGATGGACCTAAAAAACAATTGGCTTACGAGCATCAATTACCTGATGAATTATCAAAGTGATTGAACTGCAGAATCAAAAAATCAAAGAGCGCCTGTTATGAAAAAAATAATTATTGTGGCTTTTATTGCTTCAATCTTTTCAAGTGGTGTGTTTGCAGATCGAGACCGCATTGAGCGTAGAGAAGATTATGAGCATCGACCTCACCCTGACGCACGCTGGAATAGCGATGCGGGTTGGTTGATTCCGGCGATCATTGGAGGTGTTCTGGTCTATGGAGCTGTTAACAGTCAGCCAAGACCTCCAATAGTTGTTCAACAACCTCCGCAATACTATCCAATTGAGCCCAATCAACCACAACCACCTCCAATCGGCTACCACTGGGAACAAATACTTGACAGCAATTGCAATTGCTATAGGGTAGTCTTAGTCAGTAATTAATGATTCATCTACTTTGAAAGAATATCCATCATGTTTATTTCAAAAGAACAAATTATCAATAATCAAATTTCAGTTGAATCAAATATCAACATAGATATGCAAGAAAATTGGGTGAAATTTTTCCTCGATAAACCTTATGAAAGATTTAGTTTTCCAGAGAGTTTCAGTAATTTAAACATTGACGATTTTTCAAATAGACTTGAAGAAATGCGAAATGCAATGATGAAAACAAGATTTACATAGCTGCATGAAAAATGTGCACCTACGTGAATCTTTATCACTACTAGAAACAAAGCGATTCGGGACGTTTTGGTTTGCAAGCTTGCTATCAAACATTGGCACATGGGCACAGCAGATGGCCCAGCCTTGGCTACTTTTCAGTCTTGGCGCCTCCCCTTTTTTACTTGGACTTGATGCTTTCGCGCTAGGGGCGCCAACTCTCATGCTTATTTTGGTTGGTGGAGCATTGGCAGATCGTGCAGACCGCAGGCGCACCATACTTTTCTTTCAGTCTATTCAGATGCTTTGTCCACTTACGCTAGTTTGGCTACTGATTGCAGGTTTAGTAGAGCCTTGGATAGTGATTGCTTTGTCTTTGGTGGTAGGTGTGACTGATGCGCTTTCATTGCCGTCATTTCAGTCAATAGTTCCCTCAATTGTTCAGCGTGAACAAATTCCTTCAGGCATAGCACTAAACTCTACACAGTTCAATCTATCAAAGATCTTGGGACCTGCACTGGCTGGAGTCTTAATGGCCAGTGTAGGGATGGTAGGAGCTTTTGCAGTCAGCGCTGCCTCCTACGTACCATTCATATTCGTAGCTTTATGGATCCTTCCACGAACACGACATAATCCAGAAACAAATGAAAATAAAAAGAATATGCCTAGATTATGGGCCAGTGTTGGAGAAGTAGTTAGTGATCCAAGTTTGCGCGGCGCATTACTTACTGTTTTGGTGACTGCTTTACTTTGCGCCCCTGTAATCACATTTTCTCCCTTGCTTGTGAAAGAAGTGCTCCATGGAGGCTCTGGTCAATTTAGTATGGCTTTGGGAGCATTGGGTATTGGCGGCCTCATAGGGGCCATTGGATTGATGGCAGTAGATCCTAAAAGTGATCGACGATTTATTAGCAGTAATTTCGCGATAGGCTTTGGACTGGTTGTCTGTCTTACCGCATTCAATCCAAAGGATTGGGGCCTGCCCTTATTAATGGTGATAGCAGGAGTTGCAATGACTGCAAGCAACACCTCAGCTAATGCATTGATTCAGTTAAACGCACCTGAAAGAATTCGTGGTCAAAGTGTAAGTCTGTTCATGCTAGCCATGCGCGGCGGCATGGCACTTGGAAGTTTAATGACAGGACTCCTGGTTCATTTTGTAGGTGTCCAAGTGGCGTTGTTGGTAAACGGTTTAATTGCTTTGTGCGCACATCTGATGATTAGAAGAATTTGGCTAAAAGCTTTTTAACTTACATTTTTACTTGCCAACACCATCTATTATTTTGACTTTTGATCAAATTTAACGTGATACTGGGAACAAATACTTGACAGCAATTTCAATTGCTATCGAGTTTTTCTGGTTGGCAACCGATAGGTTGGTCAGTGATTGCTCATCAGGGCTAAGTCCAGAAAGTCTTCAATATTCTTGAAATACTCAAGCCCCTTAGGGCTCAGATAGTAGATTTAATCGGCACAAAATGAATATTGGGACGCGTCACCGCTTCACAAATCGCTTCAGCATCGGAAGCATCATTTTTATTGGTTTTCACATACGGCTTGACGTACTGCGGCTGCATTAATTTCACCGTATGCCCAAAGCTCTCAAGTTTTCGAGCCCAGT
>CAIKYO010000139.1 GCA_903831655.1 uncultured Burkholderiales bacterium | reverse complement strand
GGTGTCCTTCCAAACCTTCTGGACATCAATGGTTTTGGTTGCCCAAGTCCAGCTCTCGACAACAAAATTCCCTGTGCTTTATCAACTACTGAAAGGAAAAGCACATGTCTGCAGCAGCAAATGAAAGCAAGAACTCAACGACGAATGCAACTTCAAATTCAACCTCAACGCTTCAAGCACTGAAGATCACCGCCTCAAAGCGGGCCGTTGGCAACAACCCCCAAGTGCATCGCCGCTTGAAGTTATCCAGAAAAATTTGGGAGCAGATTGAACTGGCTCGAGCACAGGCCGCAGGTCAGCAGTTCACCATGAAAAAGTTTCGCACCGTCACTGACCCTGACGGTGTGCGTAAGAGTGTAGAAATTCCCCGCCGTGTTCGTGCTTGGTGGTGGACTACGGAGACCAACAAAGTGGCGCTGAACATTCGCTACGGTGCAAGGGCTGTTGAGTTCAGCAAGGGCAAGTCTTCAGTGGAGATGGCCACTGCTGCTGATTTGATCCCCACATTGGAGCTGATCAAGAGGGCAGTGGAAGCGGGAGAGCTTGACGCTCAAATTGAAGCCGCCAGTGTCAAGTTGCGTGAGGGGTTCAAGAAATAAAAGGGAGTGGGGCAGGGGTGATAAATATTGGTATGAACAAATACCTCGTCACCCTTCGCCTCAAAGGCCAACTCGTCAAGACCGCTGTGTATGCGGATAGTGCCACCCACGCTCAACTGATCTGTGAATACCAGTTTGGCATGGGGTGTTTAAGTGGTAGCCCCACCCAGATCCGTGAAGGGGGTGGGAATCACACCCCCTTGCTAGATGACCTGATTGGCACCCAACCCCCAAGTGCTCCAACGATTAAACCCACAGCCCCCAAGCCAAAAGTAATAAAGCCCAAAGCAGTTAAACCCCTCAAGCCCCAGTCACCTGAGCAGATGCGTATCAGCAACTTGAAGACCAATGTGGACCGTCAAAAGGACGCGCTCAGTAGGGAAAAGGAAAACCAGCGACGCCAAAGAGAGGCTGAACATCGCTGGCGAAACCTTGGGGGTATTTGAGCCACTTAGCCATAAAAAAACACACCCTTGTGGGGGTGTGTTGTGAGTCTGGAGTATTAACGTGAAAAAGCCTCGTGCAAGGCAAACCAACTTTAACTGTGAATGCAAGGGCTGTGTGTTAACGGCTTGTAAAAGCAGTCCATGATTACCCTATAGACGTGGAATGGGAAAAAAAAGCACACCTTTTTAGGGGTGTGCTATGAACATCATTTACTGGCTCCTTTTGACAGAAGCAATGTAATTTTGCACCAAAATTTTGTTGCTTCGAGTAGTCCAAAAAGACTGGTCAGGCCTCGCCAGCAGCGGCTTGTCCACTAGCTAATTCGCACTAAAACCACCCAAAAGTGGTGGATTTCGACCTAAATTTATGGTGTTTTTGGAGGCCGTGGCCAAACGGACGATAGGCTATGCCCAAATGGTTTTAAATCTCAAGCTGATTGTCCCGATAGCCTTTCGTGTCAATAAGTAATCTTTTTGACAATCACCTAGGCTATGATTTTGACATCCGATTAAGGTTCCTCAAAAATGAATTTCCAATTGCAACTTCCTTTGACATTCATAGTTGCAATGCTCCTAGTCTCTTGTGGCGGTGGTAGTTCAAGTACCAGTCCAACCAATCCCGGGGCAATCTTGTCCTTCACATTGGACGGTGGGCCGTTCATCAGTCCTCCCACAGCGATCCCAAGTGGCCTTTCAGTATCGCAAAGCGGAAATGGCGATCCCGTTTCGACTACAACTGGATTCCCGGTTAGAAGTGCATTGGCCACCATTTTTAAGTCTGGCACTTCAGCACCTCTAACTCTCAATGGTTCTATAGACCAAGGCACTGGATATCTCGTTTATGGAAATATTACGGTGACCATTCAGCCATCAACCTCCATAACTTTTAACAATAACCTGGTCTCGTCCAATACCATCACGGTCACAGGCTTTGACTCCCAAAGTGGTGATGTACCAATAAATCTGGCTCAGACTCAGCTAACTAACGGCAACCTTCAGACCCTTGCCATCGACAATGGAGCTTATTGCCCGGGTGTGTTTGTTTGGGCATATCCATCATTCATCAATGTCACCCAGACTGGGACACTTGGCAACTATGTTTGCTACACAGACTTTACAGCCTCTAAGCCTGCCGGAAGTCTTGATTACAGCTATAGCGCCAATATCCAACAAGACGACACATTGAAATTTGAAGTGATTAGTACGACCAAAGACACATTGAGTCGGATAACTTCTGTGACATCAATTACTTTTTCCATTACTCACCAAGGTGCGGCAAAAATTGTTGGATTTAGTAATGCGCTCAGCACAGCCAAGTACACGTATCAGATCAATGGAAGTTAGAGATGCTGCATCCTGGGAGCGAAGTCGATTTCGAAGTTAAAGCCCCAAGCAAGCCAAACAAGAAATCCACTTTCATAAGCACCTGTTATTGGTGTTCAAGATCTCACCTTTAGGAGAGAAATTCCCCGGAAATTGCCAATACTTGTTCATGCTGAAGGACAACATGAACAGTTATGATGGTTACAATATTGATAATAATAAGCCGAAAGCAAATTTTTTCTAAGTGTATGGCTCGTTGGTTTTATATTCCCCTTTTTACGGCGCTCATTTACTGCGTCTTTTTCCAGCTAAACAATTTCCTATTCGGCTGGCTTGAATTTTCCTCAGGCGTGAACTGGGTGTTCCTACCCAGCGGCCTAAGGCTATTGCTGGTCTTGCTGTGGGGGCCTTGGGCTTCAATAGGTATCTCCATAGGTAGTGCTTGGCTGTCATTCGCCTACTACCCATTCAACAACGAAATCGATTTTTTAGTAACTGGGCTCATCTCTGGAGCATCGCCATTGTTGGCTCGTTTCATTGCTGAACATTTGTTCAAATGGGATGTCGGCTTGTCCAGTAAGTCACCTCTCGTTTTGTTCAAACTGGCATTGATGTTTGCATTGATCAGTTCAACGCTACATCAAATTTGGTTCAGTTGGATGGGCCGCTCAGAGGATTTTCTTAAGGGCATCTTCGTGATGTTTACAGGAGACATCTTCGGCACTTTGCTGCTGCTCTATGCCTTCAAAATCATTTTGTTTTTGGCTGACACCATTCAAGACAAAAAGCCGTTAATTTGAGCTTGGAGCTTGGAGCTTGGAGCTTGGAGCTTGGAGCTTGGAGCTTGGAGCTTGGAGCTTGGAGCT
>CAIKYO010000138.1 GCA_903831655.1 uncultured Burkholderiales bacterium | reverse complement strand
GAGAGGTGAATACGTCACCGGGTTGAACGAAGCCACCCATGAACTTCGAAAATTGCCTAAAAGCGTTTTAACGATTGCCTGAAAAGGTGGACCTGCCGGCACGAAAATCTAGGGTTTGGCTTTCGAGCTCAAAAAAACATAAAGATAACCAAATCTCTGCTGAGATCTAACGCTCTGACAGCCTTTACAAGGCAATTAGTCGGGCTTGACTCGAAATAAAACTTGTCCGAATTCAACGGGATCATTGTTTTTGACCAAAATCTCAACGATGGTTCCGTTGACTCCCGCCTCAATTGAGGACATCAACTTCATGACCTCAATGATACAAACTTGGGTACTCTCAGAAACATGTTGACCCACTCTCACAAAGGGCTCTGCACCTGGCTCTGGAGAGGAATAAAAAGTACCCACCATTGAAGATTTAATGCTCAACAGTCCCACCTGCTGAGATGAGTCGATGGTTGAGTGTTGTGCTGTAAATGGAGCGGTCACAAGAGCGTTGGCACTTGTTTGAGGGGACAACTCATCATCTGGCTTTGTACTTTGCAAACCTTCACGCAAAGGATTTCCAGACCCTCCTCCCGAAACCAAATTACTCACCCGTGGATTGGCACCTTTTTTTTCCAACTCAAGCTCAAGATCAAAATACTTTAAGTGAAGTCGATTAAATTCCGATGATCTTTCGAAGTTGTGAATCAAAGAAACAATTTCTTCGTATGTCAAATTTGTCTGGTTCATGTTTCTAATTTTCTATTTTGAGTTCATCTATCAATGAAATAAAGACAGCTTCAGATCTCTAGTTTTAATTGATACGCTATCAATATCACTTTTTTGACTCAGCCTATCTATCAAAGACAAAACATCCGCTTTCAGGAAATTTTCACTTGTTGAACCACTTGCAGGTGAGGCCAATGAGGAAGCTTCTCTAGAAAAGGCAGAATTATGAGCTGATGAATTTTGATTCAAAGCCTCAAACTGCTCATTTCCACCCAAATAGCGCAAAATCAAATCATCATCTGAAACGCTTTGGCCACCGAATTTCTCTCGGATTTGAGTCAAACTTAACTCTGTTGGAGTCCAGCCTTTTAATTTTTTAGCTTTGGGACTGGACAAAATAACATCTTTGACATTGGGATCAAATGATTGACTCTCCACTTCACCCCAAAGACCAATGGCATATTGAATGGTTTGATCACTCAATTCTTTATACCTTTGACCTGACATGACATTCAAAGTAGCTTGAACACCTACAAATTGAGAATATGGGGTAACCATAATGGGGTAGCCAAAGTCTTTGCGCACTTGAACAATTTCTTCTAAAACAGCATCCAATTTATCAAGCATGTTCATTCGGGTAAGTTGATGACGCAAATTAGAGATCATTCCACCAGGGACCTGATGAGTGAAGTGAGACTCTCTGTACTCCAAAGGAACCCCAAGGTTCAAGTGATTCAACTTGGCATAGCTCAACAATCCATCGCCGATTCTTTTCACTCGATTCAAGTCAATATTTGTCGAATATCCCAATGACCGAGCGTTCTCAACCACATTCATCACCGACGGATTAGATGAACCATTGGCCAAAGGGGGCATAGCAGTATTGATAATTTTGACGCCCGCTTTAATTGCAGCGATTGCGCACAATGGCCCAAGACCAGTGTTACAGTGGGTGTGGAATTCAATTGGTAAATTAGTGTGCTTTAAAAATAATTTACTTAAAGTCGCAGTTCTCTCCGGAGTTAAAAGTCCACCTGGATCTTTAAAACAAATTCGATCTGGACCTACTTTGTGAGCTTCCTTGATCTTGCGTTCAAAATAATCATCTGAATGAACCGGTGAGACGGTATAGATGATGTTGAGTACGGTGCCTAATCCGATTTTTTTGCAGTCTGAAACCCTTTGATGCCAGTACTTGGCAGTATTTGAGCTGTCCGAGATACGGACCTCTTGAATTCCATTGGCAAAT
>CAIKYO010000137.1 GCA_903831655.1 uncultured Burkholderiales bacterium | reverse complement strand
TATTACCTTCCTGGGCATGGGGGCCGTATCACCAATGGCTTAGGGCAGGCTTTAGTTGCTCGGGGGTATGAAGTTCTTGGACGAGAGACGGTAGGTGACTTTAAGAAGCTGGTTTTCAACGCTCAAATCACAACCATTGCCAATGACATAAAAGAACAATTTTGGCGCGAGGATGCCAAGATCATTGCCAACTCTTTTGGTGGCTATTTGTTGCTTCATGCGTTGTCAAAATTGGATCCATACATAGGCAAGATCCTGTTTCTGTCGCCAATCGTAGGGGAGTTTTCAAGTGAAGAAATCAGCATGGGATTTATTCCGCCGTATGCAGATCGACTTATTGAACTTGCGAGTTCCAATCAGTACCCAGCGCCGCTGAACTGTTCGTTTCACGTTGGATCAGAGGACTGGCAGAGCAATCCAGAAAATGTCACTAAGTTTGCAAGCTTGCTTGGCTTACCAGTCACTGTTGTACCAAATGCAGGGCATCAACTTCCCAAAGACTATGTTTCATCGTTACTGGACAACTTTTAGCCTAGGTAATGTCTACGCTCTTCTGCATATATGGCTTCAAAGTCTGGTTGGTGATCTTCAGGTAATGGATCAACATACCAAAGCTCTTTGATTTTCTTTGTCGGCTTCTTGGCAGCGCGCTTGATTCTTTTTATCCGAGTCTCAATTGGTTGTATAGTTTTGAGCTCAGTCTTTACAAGTTCAATCCACGTAAAGCCAGCTTCTTTCTCATTAGCGGGAAGTTTTGAGAAGATCCCTTTCATCGTTTTTAGATAGACCTTCAATCGAATAAGGTTCTCTAAATTCTTGCTTTCTTTTAGCGCGTGTTCAAGTTGATTTTTACGAGATTTGGCAATGCGCTCGTTGTAGTCCCATATGTATTTTTTTCGTTCGCTTTCGCGCGCTCGAATATCTCGCTGCTTGGATTCTTCAATTTCAGCGTCCAATTTTTTGACGATGTAGCCAACTATGTTTTCGATCTGATACTCGAGCTTTAAACCAGAATCTTTGAATGTTTTCTTTGTATAAGAGCTCCATCCAAAATTTATACAAAGTACATTTTGGGGCACTTCAATTTGAGCCGAATTCCATGCGTAGTTGTGAAGTTGTTTTTCGATTTTGCTTAAGACAGGTGTGCGTCCCACCTTTGTGTAAGGTTCTCTGAAACTGAACTGAAGTTTTTCACCATCCTTAACCGCGTTCATTGTTGTCCCTGATCGATCATCAAAATCAATTTGAATTTCGATCCCTTTTTCTTCTAATCGTTCAAACAGCTCATCAGCAATGCAGACGGCTCGGATGGCGTTTCTAGCCGTTGCGTACAAAGGAAAACCATGTCTAGACGACCGGAAATACGAAAATGAAAAGATGTGTGATGGAGGAAAACTTGGTGGTTTGTCCTTGATGGTTTCAAACTTTACTACGTTTTGCTTTTTCTCCATCTCAACGATGAACTCTTTGATTTCATTGAACGCTGTTATGCAGCGATCATGCTTTAGTTGCTCTGGCATTCGCAACTGAGATATTGCTGGATTGAGTGCAATTTTAATCGCAGCCTTTTTTAGTTCAGACCGCTCTCTATTCAGCTGTATTTTGTAATCGTCATTGATCTCAATGATGGGGTTGTAATCTTTGTCAGGTAGCTCTGGTCTAGGAGCTTCTTTGCCAAATTGTTTGCGTGTCCAGTGACCTTGAAGGGGAAGGGGGATCTGATGCTTGACGCAAATCTTTCTTAGTCCAACATCACTGAGTTCGAATTGCTTTGAGAGTTTGGTCATGGGCATTGACCAGACCAATGTAAGCGTCTGTCCAACACATGTTGACACCTCAAAGCAAATGACCGCCATCGGCGGTCATCTTGTTTTAAGTTTTGGG
>CAIKYO010000136.1 GCA_903831655.1 uncultured Burkholderiales bacterium | reverse complement strand
TCGTTACTTATTCAGTTAGACACTAGTAAGTATCAATTTAGGTTTGTGGTTTCACCTCGAAAAACTTCATTAACTTTTGTCAGTTTCTAGTAAACTGTCTTATTATAAAGGAGAAAATATGTCTAAGTTAACAGAATTACGTCAGAAACTCAAAGAAGCTCAAGAAAAATCCGAAAACAAGTTTAGCAACTCAACTGATAAATCAAACTATGCCTTTTGGAACATCAAGGACGGTGATTTTTCAACCGTTCGATTCCTACCGGATGGTGATGATCAGTCAGAGTTCTTTTGGGTTGACAAGATGGAAATCAGATTGCCATTTGCTGGCGTAAGAGGAAAATCAACGAAACCAGTTACAGTAAAAGTTCCTTGTCTTCAGACGTATGGAGAAGTTTGCCCGGTAATGGAAGAAATCAAGCCATTATGGAAAACTGACGAAGAAACTGCTCGACTCTATTACAGAAAGAAGTCATCGATTTTTCATGGTTTCGTTCGTAAGGATGCAATTGTTCGCAAAGACGGAACATTAGGTGAGGAAAATATTCCTGAAAATCCTATTCGTAAGTTTGTGATCGGTTCGCAACTTTTCAAACTTATTCATGCAGGATTATTGGATCCAGAAATGGAAGATATTCCTACTGATTATATGCAAGGTTCAGATTTCAATATCTATAAGACTAAAAAAGGTGAATGGGCAGATTATGCAACGTCACGCTGGTCTAAGAAGCCGTCCGCATTGACAGAAGCAGAAGCAGAAGCAATTGAAAAGTTTACTTTGCCTAAGCTTTCTTCATATTTGCCAAAGAAACCATCAGCAGAAGAAATGGCTGTGATTATGGAGTTGTTTGCTGATTCAATGTCAGGTAATGCGTATGATCTTGAAAAGTATGGAGCATTCTATAGGCCATATGGCATCGAAGAAGATGCAAATGCAACACCCTCAACTGGTGCTGGAACACACACAGTTAAGACAACTGTAGCTGTGGAAACCGCAAAAGATGATGAAGTTCCATTTGAAGCTGATAACAAGATAGCTCAACCTACCGCAGTTAAGGAAGCAACAACTGAAACTAAGGCAAAGCCTAACGTCCAGGATTTGCTTGCAGCCATCAAAGCTAAGAAAGCAGCAGGTAATTAAACAAGCAGGAAAGGTATATGATCGGGTTTTTATACCCGATCATATTACTCACAAAGTAATTTTCATGGATAGAGTCATTGCGATAGCATTAATTATTATGGTTACAGGGTGTAAGCCTATTCCTGCTTGTAAAACGCAGGAATCCGCTCAACAAGCTGCGGATGGATACAAGGCCTGTATTTTACTAGAGCAGACGAATTATGAAGATGAAGGAGCGGACTGCGGGACTCGTGCATTTAGAACATTTTGTGAAAAATAATTGGAGATATTATGGTAGACAATCAGCATAAAAAAATACGCGGTTATAGGGATTTATCACAAGAAGAATTAAATCTTATGAACGAAATAAAGACCAAAGGCGAAGTCATTGGAGACTTAGTTAAAAAGCTTCAGGATAAAGCTGTAACAGCAAATGATCTTGAAAGTGAACGTTGGGTTGAAATTGCTAAGATGGACCTGCAAAAAGGTTTCATGGCATTGACCAGATCAGTCGCTAAACCAACTAATTTTTAAGGAACTATAATGTCATCAGGATATGGTCCTACATCAAAACCACGATTTACCAGTAGCTTAAACAGAACATTTTGGGCTATGAAAGAAAGTCATCTTAAAGATGATCAAAAATCTGTTTTAGAAAATCTCATAAAAATGAAAGAGATTCTAAGAACTGAGAGACAGCAAATGACTATTGAAAAATATGAAGTATTTAGTGATCTTGAATATTTCGTGGATAAGGTAGTTTGGTATCCTGGTGATCCTCAGTCTATGGAACGATTAGAATTGTTAGTCGATGCAGAAATCATTAAACGTAAGTTTACGAAGGGAGAATAAACTATGGCAACATTAAGAAAACCATTTGACGTTTCACGTTTTGTAAAAAACGCAGCTAAATCAATACCCAATATTTCAATGGGTTTCAGTGATCCAAAGATATGGATATCAACCGGAAGTTTCCTACTCAATAAATTAGTCTCAAACGACTTTACAAAAGGTATTCCAATTGGAAAGGTCACAATGTTCGCTGGCGAATCCGGTAGTGGTAAATCCTATATTTGTTCAGGAAACATTGTTCGCAACGCTCAAGCACAGGGTATTTTCGTCGTGTTGATTGATACAGAAAATGCCTTAGACGAATCATGGCTAAAACAATTAGGGGTAGATACAAGTCCTGATAAATTGCTAAGAATATCTGCTTCACTCATCAATGAAGTGGCACAAATCATTTCTGAGTTCGTTGTTGAATATAAAGCAAATTATGGAGAAGCTAGCGTCGATGATCGTCCTAAGGTATTATTCGTTGTAGATTCCTTAGGAATGCTAATGACTCCAATCGAAATTGAACAATTCGACAAAGGCGACATGAAAGGTGATATGGGTCATACTCCCAAGCAATTAAAGAAGCTTGTTCGCCGTTGTGTCAATATGTTCGGTGATCTCAACATTGGGCTACTTTGCACGAATCACACTTACGTATCGCAAGATATGTTCAATCCTGATCCTAAAATCTCAGGAGGAGATGGATTTGTATATGCGTCATCAATAGTTGTTG
>CAIKYO010000135.1 GCA_903831655.1 uncultured Burkholderiales bacterium | reverse complement strand
GTCTTTGGCGTTGGATAATACTAGACGACTTAATTCTTCTTTCCCCTGGTTTTTTGCTCGTACTCAGTTGGGTAAGAATCGAGAAATCAACCTGATTGGATAGGGATTTAATTGTCTTCAAACTGATTACTTCAAGAGTATTATCAGTCTCAACATCTCACATTCAAAGTTTTTAACGTCACTCATGGTGTACTCCTGGTTTAGCCATTTGACAAAACGTCAGGTTGGCAATCTGGACAAATCCCACGAGCCATTCATGTTGGACAAACTTAATGGTTTACCTCAGCAAAAAAAGCTTCGAAATCGCATTTGCATCAGCCAAACAATAGCGTTATGACCGTATTTAGTTCCGAATTGACTACCAAGTTAGATTGAAACCCCCATCGCAAGAACACTTGCTTCTCGCTAACCAGAGTTTGTGTCATGTCCCATTCCCTCAACCCAATAGGTGGAGCTAACAGCCTAATCCGTAAATAGTGACATATGTGTGCGTTATTCGTACCCTAGAACCATAGGACGCCCGATTGAGCCACTTGCGGATATTCATGAATGACTGATAAGTGGCCGTGGGTTTGCAGTTGGCGCGAGTCAAGGGCTTAGCTATTTGCAAAAAAGTCACTGGTTGTCTACGTAGGAATATTGTATGATAACAATGCCCGAAAGCCGATTAGAGTTCTTTATACAGAAAGGAGAGAAATTCTCCTCAAAATTATGTGATCAGGTATGCTCAATCTATATAACTTGGAATGTGCGAGTTCCAGTTCTTTTTCCGGAATAACGCACGCATAAACACAGACAGGGGACATCGTGGATATCGAAATTTGGGATGGCGGATTACAAGAGCAAGAGATTGAAGCGATCAATAAGATCAAGGCAGCTTTTACAGAAAAGTCGCATGACGGAAATGTCCTAAAAAGAGGCACTTCACTAAGAGATCAACTTCAAACAAGTCTAGGACGGAATGGCATGTTTCCCTGGAAGGGGTATGCCGGATTTCGATTCGTGGACTCTAAGGGAAAAGAGGGGGAATTTGACCTTGTAATCATCACCCATTGCAACGTGATTATCGTTGAGCTTAAAGACTGGAATAATGAGCCTGTGACTGCACAAGGCGATATTTGGTTCAAAGGCGACAGAAACATGGGCCGTTCGCCCGTAAGTGTCACTCGAAGCAAGAAATTCACACTAGATAACAAGTTAAAGAAACTTGGCTACAAATTTTCAAACAAAGGGTACATCCCGCGCGTTTATTTCTTTGTTGTGATGACGGGCAATGCTGATTTCAGACAACTGCCAGAGGTTGAACTGCATCATACGCTTTCACTTAGAGATTTCTTAGGGTTTGCAGACAAGATTAGGTTTAACGAGTACTTTCGCCCGCATCCCGACGGGCAAGTACTAAATCAGGATTTCCCAGTTTTTGACCAACTTTTTCTTAGTCGAAATACTGCACCAAAAGCTCTGCGCATTGGAGGTTACACAGCCGTTGCAGAAATTTTTGAACATCCAAAACAGGTTTATAAGGAATACTTAGCAAGCTCGGAATTATCCAAAGGTACCGAAGCGTTACTGCGCGTTTGGAACTTCAGAAACATTCAAGGTAATAAAGTTTATACACCGCAGGGAAGATCAGAAATCGTTTCGCGCGAGCGTGAAATTTTGCAGCTTATAAATCATCAAAACCGTGATCTCTATAACCACTGCCTTCGATCACTCACAGGTTTGGAGAGAGACGATGTAACTTCGCAATACAGCGAGGTATATGAACTACCTCCAGGGCACGTGCGATTTAATGAATTTGTGGGTAAGTATGGTCTGTCACTGAACGCTACAGACCGGCTAAACCTCACAAAACTTCTTCTCGCGAAATTCGGTGATTTGCACGAAATAAAAATCGCGCATCGTGATATTGCCGATCACAGTCTCTGGTTGTCGCCGTCTAAGGAAGTTGCGTTATCAAACTTCATTACTGCTTACCACCAACCAATTGGAACAGTTGGCGACTATCGTAGTGGCCTATCTGTGGGTGCGGTAGAGGTTAAAGAGATGCTTGACGGGTCTGAGTTATCTCCGTTCCAGCAGGATGTACATGCCCTCGGGGTTGTGTCTTGGCATCTACTTTCTGCTCAAAGAATGTCCCCAAAAAGCCTGGAAACAGTCTCCGACAACATGTTGTCAAGCACCGAATGGTACTCTGGAGTTTTGCTCGACGCAGTGTCAGCTCGATTTAAGGATGCATCGACATTTTTTGATGCTCTGATGCGTTCAGAACCAAAAGGTCAAGAGATACCTACGTTTGATGATAGCGAGTTATTAATGTATCGGCATCCGATAAATCACTCTCGTCAGTTTCGAGAGGATGGTGAGTTTCTAGTTGAGACATCCGATAAAGAAGTC
>CAIKYO010000134.1 GCA_903831655.1 uncultured Burkholderiales bacterium | reverse complement strand
GTTTTCAACAAAGACAATGCTAAAATAACTCGGCCAAAGCCTCAAATACATGCCGTCAGCGGTGCACAGTGTCTCGGGGTGACTCACCTTCAATTGCACAAGCAACTCACTCACCGACAAGGGTCTAAAGCCTGAATGGGCAAGGGAAAACTCTTGGGCAACTTGTTCGTTTTCTTCAACTAAAAAACTACACGTTGCATAGACCAATCGACCACCCACTTTGAGTAGCTTGGCCGCACTTTGCAAAATAGAGCGTTGTTTGACACCCAACTCAGCCACACTCGTTGGGCTTTGCCTCCATTTGAGATCTGGGTTGCGACGAATCGTGCCCAAACCCGAACAAGGCGAGTCGACCAAAACCCGGTCAATTTTTCCGCTCAAACGCTTCACGCGCTCATCACGCTCATGCGCGATGACAGCGGGATGCACGTTGGAGAGTTGGCTCTTGGCCAATCTGGGCTTCAAGGCATCCAAGCGGTGAGCCGAGGTATCAAAAGCATACAAACGCCCCGTGTTGCGCATGCTCGCACCTATCGCCAAGGTCTTGCCCCCAGCGCCTGCACAAAAATCGACCACCATCTCTCCACGCTTGGCATCGAGGAGCAAGGCCAACATCTGCGAACCCTCATCTTGAACTTCAATCAAACCCGCTTTGAAAGGCGCCAAATCGGCCAAAGGGGGCTTGCCTGCGATGCGCAAGCCCCATGGGCTCATGGGCGTCAAAACGGACTTGATGCCCAGCTCCTTGAGTTGAGCTTGCACGTCCTCTCGTTTGGAGAGCCAGTCATTGACTCGCAAGTCAAGGGCTGCGCTTTTATTCAAGCTCTCCACCAAAGGCCAAAAACCATCCCCCACCTGAGCCTTTAAGGGGTCCACCATCCATTCAGGCAAGTTGTGACGGTGACGCTCCAAAAGATCTTCGACATTGATCTTCAAACAGGCCTCTACCCAAACCACCTCTTGCTCGGTGAGCGCACTTTTTAAAAATTCGATGGGACTGGTTGCATGCACTTTGGGTACAAAGCGGTTGCGACTCGAGGAACCCTCTTGGCGCTTGGGAGGTGGAGTGGCACCTGGCAGGGGCGCACCCGTGGGAGAGTGATCCATCAAATGTTGGGCAAAACCCAAAATGGCCAGTCTTCTCTCCTTGGGGCCAGAGCCAGAGGGCGCGAAATGGTCATACCTGAGTTTGTAGCGCAAGACGTTGTAGACAGTCTCGGCCAACAGCGCTCGCTCTCGCTGACCCAAGGCATAGTTTTTTCGATTGTCTCGGAAAAACTTAGAAACCACCGAGTCAGCAGGGTGTTCAAAGGTTAAAGTCAAGCGAACCAGGTCGCTACAAGCTTGAAGAAGTAATTTTGGATGCATATGCGTGTATTCTCTCACCCATGAACGAGCCTAAACCAGATCCGCAATTATTTATTGCACCCATTCAATATCGACACTACAAAGGTGGACTCTACCAAGTCTTGCACATGGCCATCGACAGTGAGTCTTTGCAGACCTTGGTGGTCTACCGAGCTTTGAAAGAGGGGGGAGAGGTGTGGGTGAGGAGTGCAGAAATGTTCTTGGAACAAGTGATGGTGGATGGCCAATGGGTTGCACGCTTTAGTCCTTTGAGCTGACAGCCAGCATGTCCCCACTTATCCAACGCCAAGCACTGCAACCGCTACAAACGCTGTACACATGAAAAACATTGTCATCTTGATCTCTGGTACTGGCTCCAACATGAAAGCCATCGTGCAAAGGGCACAAAGCCAAAACTGGCGCGAACGCTTCCAAGCAAGCGTGGCCTTGGTTTTGGCCTCCAACCCCAATGCCCAAGGGCTCGCATGGGCCCAAGAAAATGGGCTTCCCACCGCCGTGGTGGATCACCGCGCATACAAAGACTCTCCCAACCCCAGACACGCCTTTGAAGAACAATTGATTCAAACCATTGACCCCTTCAAGCCCCATTTGGTGGTACTCGCCGGCTTCATGCGCATCTTAAGCGCCGAGACAACGCGCCACTATGCGGGTCGGATGATGAACATTCACCCCTCCCTCTTGCCCGCCTTCACGGGTCTGAACACCCATCAACGCGCGCTAGATGCGGGCTGTAAGTTTGCAGGCGCCACTGTCCACTGGGTGAGCGAGGAGCTGGATGCGGGCAACATCATCGATCAAGCGGTGGTGCCCATTTTGCACACCGACGATGAACACAGCTTGTCCCAAAGGGTGCTAAGCGCTGAGCACCAACTCTACGCGCGTGTGATTGAAGAACACCTCAAGCAATGAGCCTTGACGTTTTGGGCAAATGTGCCATTAAAAACTCCATCTGATCGTGCAATATGCGTCGATTGCGCAAGATGAAATCCTCCCACAACGAGGGGACGTAAGGGGTGTAGAGCAAAGGCATGCGGGCTTGCTCTGGCGTGCGCGAGCTTTTTCTGTGGTTACAAGCCTTGCAAGCCGTCACCACATTCATCCACGTGTCGACCCCGTTTTGTGCAAAAGGCACGATGTGTTCTCTTGTGAGATCGATCTCTCTAAAGAGCCCACCACAATAGGCACATACATTTCGGTCTCTTGCAAACAATTTGCTGTTGGTAAGACCTGGCTTTAACTCAAAGGGGTTGATGTTGGGCACACCCCGCGTGCCAATGATGCTATTAACCGTGATCTCGGACTGAATACCGGTGAGGGCATTGTGGCCCCCTCGAAAAACAGCCACTTGCTCACCCGCTTCCCATCTCACATCGTCACACGCATAATGGATCACCGCTTGTTCCAGTGAAATCCAAGACTGAGGCAGCCCTTGGGCCGAAAGCTTCAATACCTTCACGTATTCGCTCCTCTAGGACCTGCAAGTGGTCCTGACAAAACCAAGAAAATTGACTCTAAACACACCCAAGCCTGAACCGCTTGGATGCCCCTTCAGCATTTGTTTTCTAACTTTGGCCATTAATCAGAGACAATATAACCTGTTTTGATGACATTTTTCTACATCTCCCCTTGCCCCCAAGGGGAACCACGAGCATGAGAATTTTTCGCGGCTTCAATCACCCTGGACTGGCCAATGCGTGTGCGTTGACCATTGGTAACTTTGATGGCGTCCATCGAGGTCACCAAGCCATGCTCGCTTTGTTGCGTTCGGAGGCCAAGCACCGAGGCATTCCCAGCTGTGTGCTCACCTTTGAGCCCCACCCCAGAGATTACTTTGCCAAACGCGCAGGCAAACCGGAGCTCGCCCCCC
The DNA here is from genome assembly GCA_903831655.1 of uncultured Burkholderiales bacterium. Taxonomy (GTDB): domain Bacteria; phylum Pseudomonadota; class Gammaproteobacteria; order Burkholderiales; family Burkholderiaceae_C; genus Limnohabitans. The sequence continues at coordinate 56,475 of CAIKYO010000134.1, read as the reverse complement.
CCCGAATTGCCAACTTGAGAGACAAACTCGCCGAGCTCGAGGGGTGTGGCGTGGACCAATGCGTGGTCCTGCGGTTCAATGAAGCCTTGGCGAACCTTGGCGCCATGGGTTTTTTAAAAGAAGTGCTCTTGGGTGGATTGCATGCTCAATACATTTTGGTGGGCGATGACTTCAAGTTCGGAGCCGGTAGACAAGGTGACTACGACTTCTTGGCCCATGAAGGTCCCAATTTGGGCTTTGATGTGGCCCGCATGAACAGCTACGAAGTCTCCAACCACGACATTCAACCCAACTCTGGCCCCACGAGCCTTAGGGTATCGAGCTCCGCAGTCCGCCAAGCGCTCCTCAAAGGCCACATGGAGGAGACCCAAAAACTGCTGGGCCGCCCTTACAGCATCTCAGGCCACGTGGTCTACGGCAGGCAATTGGGCAGAAGCCTCAACGCTCGAACTCTCAATGTGCGATTTAACGCACGTCTACCCGCCACCCAAGGCATCTTTGTGGTTCGCGTGCACGGACTCACCGAAAACGCACTCCCCGGAGTCGCCAATTTGGGAGTGCGTCCCACCTTGGATCCCAATGATGTCAACAAGGGTCGGGTCCTTTTGGAGACCCATATCCTCTCTTGGCCCCAATCCCTGCCCTTGGAGGGCGGGTACGGTAAAATCATTCGTGTTGAGCTTTTGGAAAAACTCCATGACGAGTTAAAGTACGAAAGCTTGGATGATTTACAGCGGGGCATTCAAAGAGATGTGGACCAGGCGCAGGCTTGGTTCAAGAATCACCTTTGAGTGGTTTGATTGACGCTTAGACCCGCTCTGGTGTGAGCCCCTCAAGGCCATCATGCACTTTGATCGGCCCTTGCACAAAACTGATTTCCCCAGAGATCTTTGTTCCTAATTTGATGACTGTGCTACTGCACCCTGCTTTATGACCCAAACCAACGATTACCGCTCCACTTTGAATTTGCCAGACACGCCCTTTCCAATGCGCGGCGATCTCCCCAAGCGTGAACCCGCTTGGGCCAAGTCTTGGGCTGATCAAGGGGTTTATCAACGCCTTCGTGACGCGCGCCATGGCTCGCCTCTCTTTGTGTTGCACGATGGCCCGCCCTATGCCAATGGGGCGCTGCACATCGGACACGCGTTGAACAAAGTGCTCAAAGACATGATTGTCAAATCCAAGCAACTCGCTGGCTTTGATGCTCAATACATCCCCGGTTGGGATTGCCACGGCTTGCCCATTGAGAACGCCATTGAGAAGTTGCACGGCAGAAAATTAAGCCGTGACGACATGCAAGCCAAAAGCCGAGCCTTTGCCAATGAGCAAATTGAACAACAAAAGGCCGACTTCCAACGCCTAGGTGTTTTGGGTGACTGGACTCGCCCCTACAAAACCATGGACCCCGCCAACGAAGCCGGTCAATTGCGGGCCTTCAAACGCGTCATTGAAAGAGGCTTTGTCTACCGCGGCCTCAAACCTGTTTATTGGTGCTTTGACTGTGCCTCTTCACTGGCAGAGTTTGAGATCGAGTACGCTGACAAAAAGAGTGATACCTTGGATGTGGCCTTCTTGTGCGCACAACCCCAAGCGCTGGCCAAAGCCTTTGGCTTGCCCCAGATCGATGGGCCCGCCTATGCGGTCATCTGGACCACCACCGCTTGGACCATTCCTGCCAATCAAGCGCTGAACTTGAATCCTGAACTTCACTACTCGCTCATCAAAACCGAAAAAGGTCTTTTGATGAGCGCCACCGATCTCGTTGAAGCTTGTCTCTCGCGCTGGGGTCTGAGTGGCGAGGTCTTGGCAACCACTTTGGGTGAGCGCTTGGATGGCATTGAGTTTGAGCACCCCTTGTCCCATGTGCACGAAGGTTTCAAACGCCACTCCCCCATTTACTTGGCCGAGTATGCCACCGCATCTGACGGAACAGGTATCGTGCACTCTGCGCCCGCTTACGGCGTGGATGACTTCAACAGTTGCATGGCCCATGGCATGCGCTTTGATGACATCTTGAATCCTGTGCAAGGGCATGGGGTCTACGCCAGTGATTTTCCACTCTTTGGTGGCGAGCACATTTGGAAAGCCATTCCAAACATCTTGGACGCTTTGAAGGGCGCCGATCGACTCCTCGCCACCTCGCCCATCACACACAGCTACCCCCATTGCTGGAGACACAAAACACCGGTGATTTACCGAGCCGCAGCCCAGTGGTTCATTCGCATGGATGAGGGCGAAGGTATTTTCACCAAAGACAAGTCTCCTCAAACCCTTCGTCAACTCGCTCTCAACGCCATCGAACACACTGAGTTTTATCCTCAGAACGGCAAAACGCGTTTGAAAGACATGATCGCCAATCGACCCGATTGGTGCATCTCGCGTCAACGCAGTTGGGGGGTTCCACTGCCCTTTTTCATCCACCACGAAACCTCCGAGTTGCACCCCCGCACCATGGAGATTTTGGACCAAGCCGCAAACGTGATCGAGCAAGGCGGCATTGAAGCGTGGAGCCGACTGAGTGTCTCCGATGTCCTCGGTGCCGAGGACGCTCCTCACTACAGCAAGAGCACCGATATTTTGGAAGTTTGGTTTGACTCTGGCTCCACCTTTGAGCACGTGCTCAGGGGCTCCCACGCCCACGCCTATGACAGACCCCCATACCACGCTGAGGGGCCTGAGGCAGATCTCTACTTGGAAGGTCACGACCAACACCGTGGCTGGTTCCACAGTTCATTGTTACTGGGTTGCGCACTCTACGGCAGAGCTCCCTACAAAGCACTTTTGACCCACGGTTTCGCAACCGATGGTCAGGGTAGAAAGATGAGCAAGTCCCTTGGCAATGTGGTCCTGCCGCAAACGGTGAGCGAGAAGCTCGGTGCGGAGATCGTGCGCTTGTGGGTCGCCTCCACCGACTACTCAGGTGACTTGAACATCGATGACAAAATCCTAGCTCGTGTGGTCGATGCCTATCGCCGCATTCGCAACACACTCAGATTCCTCTTGGCCAATGTGAGCGATTTTGATGCCACCCAAGAAATGGTGGACTACCAAGACATGTTGGAAATTGATCAATACGCCATGCAACGCTTGGGGCAAATGCAAGCCGACATCGTGGGACATTTGAACCCCAGCACTGGCGTCTATGAAGGGGGCCTATTTGGAGCCTATGAGTTCCACCCTGTGGTGAGCAAATTGCAAATTTATTGCTCCGAAGAACTGGGCGCCTTCTACCTCGACATACTCAAAGACCGCTTGTACACCACTGCACAAAAGTCACATGCCCGACTGAGCGCTCAGTCTGCCCTTTGGCACATCACACATTCACTCTTGTCTTGGATGGCGCCCTTTTTGAGCTTCACCGCTGAGGAGGTTTGGGCCGTGCTAGGACACCAGAACAGCTACTTCACACAAACCTATCCCACGCAAATCGATCAAAGGGATTTGCTTGACAAGTGGTCTCGCATTCGTGAGATCAAGGACTTGGCCAGCAAAGAAATCGAAACCCTCAGAAGCGCTGGACAGGTGGGTGCCTCTTTGCAGGTGAGCCTCTCTGTTGCAGCACCCCAAGGGGATTTTGAGCTCCTGCAAAGTTTGGGAGACGACTTGAAGTTTGCCTTCATCACCTCTGAGATCCACTTGAGTCAAGCCCCACAGTTGAGCATCACACCCAGTGTGTGCACGAGCCAAAAATGCGAGCGCTGTTGGCACTACGAAGTCGATGTGGGAGAGGACACCACCCACCCAGCGCTTTGCAAGCGCTGCATCTCCAACCTCACCGGCTCAGGTGAACACAGAGCACACGCATGAACCCCAATGATGAGGCCTCCAAGCCCAGTCCCTACTGGCCATGGTTGATCTTGTGTGGGGTGATTTTGGTGCTCGATCAATGCTCCAAATATTGGATCAAAGAGAACTTTGTTTTGGGTCAAAGCGTGCCCGTGCTCGACGCATTGAATTTCGTGCGTGCACACAATACCGGCGCGGCCTTCTCCTTCTTGGCCTCGGATGAGGGGTGGCAGAGGTGGTTTTTCTCAGTACTGGGATGCAGTGCTGCTGCCATTTTGTTTTGGATCATCAAAACTCACTCAGCACAGAAGGTGTTTTGCCTGGCTCTCTCGCTCATCATGGCAGGCGCCCTAGGTAACGTGATCGATCGATTGGTCTATGGCTATGTGATCGATTTTTTGGATTTTCACTGGGCACAAACCCACTTTGCAGCCTTCAATCTAGCCGACAGCGCCATCACCGGTGGCGCAATCTTGTTGATCGTTGAAGAGTTCATAAAAAAACCCCTCCCCAGAAGCTCCTGAGCAAAGCAAGACCCAAACACCACGTCCGACTTGGCACTCACCATTCGATGAGCCCCAAGCACGGGCGTTTTTTTTGAGGAGGCGGGACACGACCAGTCGCCTCTATCTCACTCCAAAGTGAGGATGGTGCAACCTGTTGTTTTCCTCGCTTCTAAATCGCGGTGTGCTTGCTCGATTTGCTCCAAGGGGTACTTTTGATCAATTCTGATTTTGACCAATCCTTTGAGCACCTTGTCAAACAAATCGTTGGAGATGGCCTGCGTGTTCTCTGTGGAGGTGATGTGTCCAAAAAGCGTTTGACGTGTCACATACAAACAGCCCTTGCCCGCCAAAATACCCGGCGCAAAAGCGGGCACGGGTCCTGAGGCATTTCCAAAACTGGCCATCAATCCAAATTGCGCCAGACAATCCAAGGACTTGTCCCACGTGTCTTTGCCCACAGAGTCATAGACCGCCTTCACGCCCTTGCCGTGGGTGATGTCTTTGACACGAGCGACAAAATCCTCTTTGCTGTAATTGATGACGTGGCTCGCACCGTGTTCAAGTGCCAATTTGCATTTTTCATCCGAGCCAGCGGTGCCAATCAAGTTCAAGCCAAGCGCTCTCGCCCACTGACAAGCGATCAAACCCACACCCCCAGCAGCCGCATGAAAGAGGATGTAGTCCCCCGCATGCAAGCCCCCTTGTGGGAGGGTGCGGTTCAACAAGTACTGTGCCGTCATGCCTTTGAGCATCATGGCCGCACCCGTCTCAAAATCAATGCCATCGGGCAACTTGACCACACACATGGCAGGCATCACACGCGCTTCGGTGTAGCTCCCAGGTGGGTTGCTGGCGTAGGCGGCTCGGTCACCCACCTTCAAGTGCGTGACCCCCTCTCCCACGGCCTCTACGACACCAGAGGCTTCCATGCCCATTTTGAGGGGCATGGGCATGGCGTACAGACCCATGCGTTGGTAGACATCGATGTAGTTCAGTCCCACCGCTTTGTGTCGAATGCGGATCTCCCCAGGACCAGGCTCACCCACGGGCAAGTCCACGAGCTTTAACTGCTCTGGGCCGCCGTGTTGTTCAATGATGATGGTTTTTGCGGTTTGTGTCATGATCGAATCCTTTCCTGTGATGGATCTTTTTTTAGTTGAAAACGTGTCACTCTTTGCCCTGAGCCCCTGGGGGGGGGCAGGAGCTGAACATGACCGATTATGCTGAATTTTTGAAGTTCGCGCCTTGCCAAGCCAAAGCTCTTAGAATGACCCACAAGAGAATCAAAACGCTGCATTCAATCGTGTAAGCGCTGGCCGATGCGGCCCTAAAGACAAGGATTCAATTTGAAGTTGTTTGATGTTTTTTTACTCACCCTCGCTCCCCTGCTTTGGGCGGGAAACGCAGTGGTTGGACGCATGATGACAGAGATCTGTCCACCCATGACCCTTAATTTTTTGCGCTGGGTGTTTGCCTTTTTGTTTTTACTCCCCCTCACCTACCAACAACTGGGATTGGGAGGCCCTATTTTCAGAAATGCCAAGAAATATGCGATTTTGGGCTTCTTGGGTGTGGGCAGCTACAACAGCCTTCAATACCTGGCCCTTAAAACATCAACCCCCATCAACACCACCTTGGTGGCCTCCATCTCACCCGTTTTCATCTTGATGTTGGGTGCGATCTTTTTTCACCAAAGGATCCGGCTTGCTCAAGTGGTTGGGGCCGTCCTGTCCATTTGCGGAGTGATCGTGGTGCTTTGCAGGGGCAACGTGGAGCTCTTGGATCAAGTCCACTTCGTCATGGGAGATGCTTACATTTTATTGGCCACCGCTTGCTGGGGTCTTTACAGTTGGCTCTTGTCCAAGGATGCAGCCTCTCCCGATCGGGAGCGCTCGTGGTCCACGCTGCTCATGGGACAAATGGTGTTTGGACTGATGTGGTCTGGCACCTTCACAGCACTGGAGTGGACCCTCGAGGAGCCTAAAATTGTGTTGGGTTGGCCCTTGGCTGCAACGCTTTTGTATCTGAGCATTGGACCAGCCCTCATTGCCTATCGCTGTTGGGGCTTAGGGATCAGTCGAACCAGCCCCAGTGTGGCTGGATTTTTCTCCAACTTGACCCCCGTCTTTGCTGCCACCTTGTCCACTTTAGCGCTTGGGGACGCGCCCAAGCCTTTTCACGTGGTGGCTTTTTTGCTCATTGTGAGTGGCATTTGGATTTCGTCTAAAAGATTCACACCCAAAGCCAGCTCAGTGTCATAAAAGGGTTGTAGCTCAGTACGTGCCCTTGTAGCTGCCGCCATCGATCAAGATGTTTTGACCCGTGATGTAACTCGCTTGCTGGCTGCAAAGATAAGCACAGGCTTGACCAAACTCCTCAGGCGTTCCAAAACGACCTGCAGGAATGGTAGCGATCCGCAATGCACGCACCTCCTCCATCGTCTTGCCGGTCTTTTGCACCGCACCTTGCATGGTTTGACGAATGCGGTCGGTGTCAAATGCTCCAGGCAACAAGTTGTTGATGGTGACGTTTTTGCCGGCCAATTTCTCTGTTCTTGCCAAACCGGCCACAAAACCCGTGAGACCACTTCGTGCACCATTTGAGAGGCCCAAATTATCCAATGGCGCCTTCACAGCACTTGAGGTGATGTTGACGATCCGTCCAAAACCTCTTTGGGCCATTTGGTCCACAGTGGCTTTGATGAGCTCAATGGGGGTGAGCATATTGGCGTCCACTGCGCTCACCCAGTCCTCTCTAGACCAATTTCTAAAGTCTCCTGGAGGAGGACCTCCGGCATTGGTGACCACGATGTCAAAAGCGCTCCCTGGTCCACTGGGCGCTGCAAAGGCCAACGCACGCCCGGCCTCTGTGGTGATGTCAGCAGCCACTGAGAGCACATGCACCTTGGGGTTCAAGGCTTGGAGATGCGCTTGTGCCTCGCTCAAAGGTGCTGCGTTTCTGGCCACAATCACCACATTCACGCCCTCTTGCACCAAGGCTTGTGCGCACCCAAATCCAAGACCCTTGGATGCACCGCACACCAAGGCCCATTTTCCAGTCAATCCCAAATCCATTATTTTTCTCCAAACTTTGAAACACAAAAAACGCCGCTTAAAACCAAAAGGGTCCCAAGACCAGTCCACACATTGAGGGGTTCATTCAAGAACACATAGCCCATCAAAATCGTTGACATGGGGCCAATCATACCGATTTGAGAGGTGAGGGCCGGACCCATTGACTCAATGGCTTTCATCACCATAAAAATAGGAAGCACTGTGCAAAAGAGCGCATTGATGATGGACAAATGAATGACCTCCAAGGGCACGTCGGCTGCACTCATGGGCCTCAAGAGCAAGAACTGCGCAATGCAACAAAAGGAGGCCACCAAACTGGCACTCCCCACCAAGCCCAGTGACGATATTTTTTTAAGCATGTGCTCGCTAAGCATCAAATACACCGCATAGGTGCTCGCACTCATGAAGACCAGCAAGGAGCCCAAGAGGACATTTTGTCCTTGTAAGCTGAGCTCCTTGGCAAAGACCACCACCACGCCTGCGTAGCTCAAAGCGAGTGCAAAAAACCTCGCTCTGGTCACAGGTCTTTTGTAGACAAACCAACTGAGCAGCAACACCAAACTTGGACTCAAGTACAGAATCAACCTCTCAAGGCCCGCGCTCACATAATTGAGCCCCAAAAAATCCAAATAGCTAGAGAGGTAGTATCCGATGAAGCCCATGAAGATGATCTTCATGAGGTCTTGACGGGTGAGAGCTTGACTGGACTTGGGTGATTTTCTCCATGACCACAACGCCATCACCAAAAAAAATGGCAACGCAAAGAGCATTCGGTACATGATGAGGGTGGCTGAGTCCACCCCATAGGCATAGGAGAGCTTGATCAAAATCGCCTTGCCACTGAAGCCAATGGCACCCAGCACGGCGTAGACCAAACCCTTTAGAACCAGTTTTTTCTCAACGTTTTGTGTTGGTTCAGACCCCATCGTTAAAAACCAGCTGCAAGTCCATCGCGCCTTGCATCACTCGCCGCTATGTAGCCCTCTACCTTGGGGTCTCCCGCTCTCCAAATAAACTGCCCCGCACCAAAATCTTGGTAGCTGTCGTTGATCACTGCCACTTGGTGTCCTTTGGCCTTTAGGGCCGCCAAGGTTTGCACATTGAAGTTGGACTCCACATTGATCTCCAAGCCTTGGTTGTAGCGCCAACGAGGCGCATCACATGCGGCCTGTGGGTTTTGGCCATAGTCCAGCATTCGAACCAAGGTTTGCAAATGGCCTTGGGGTTGCATGTTTGCACCCATCACGCCAAAGCTCATCACCGCTTGTCCATCTTGGCTCAAAAAGGCCGGAATGATGGTGTGAAAGGGTCTCTTGCCAGGGGCCACAATGTTGTCAGGGTTGGCGCCATGTTCATTCAACTCAAATGCATGCCCACGGTTTTGCAGGCTGATGCCAAACTGAGGCTCAACCACACCCGAGCCAAATCCAAGGTAATTGCTTTGAATAAAGCTCACCATCATGCCAGACTCATCAGCAGCGGTCAGATAAATGGTGCCGCCTTTGACGGGGTTTCCTGCTCCAAAGTCTTGCGCACGCAGGGGATTGATGAGCTGAGCACGCGTCTTCAAGTAATTCGAGTCCAGCATCTCCTCAACGCTCACCCTCATGTTTTGGGGCTCGCACACATAGCGATACACATCTGCAAAGGCAAGCTTCATCGCCTCGATTTGCAAGTGCTGAGAGGCCACGCTGTCAACGGGTAAGCTTGCCAAATCAAAGTGGCTCAAAATACCCAATGCAATCAAGGCAGCAATGCCCTGTCCATTGGGAGGAATCTCATGCAAGGTGTAACCCTTGTAGTCTTGCGCAATGGGTTTGACCCACTCGGGTTTGTAGTTTTCAAAGTCTTTGGCCGTGAGCACACCGCCTTGCTCCTTGGCAAATGACTCAATGGCTTTGGCAATCTCACCCCCATAAAACGCTTGACCCTTGGTTTTGGCAATGGCTTGGAGCCCTTTGGCAGCGCCTGGAAATTGGAACAATTCACCCACCCTTGGAGCCCTGCCCCAGGGCAAGAAGCTTTGCGCAAAGCCTGGACTGTTTTGCAACTCGGGTGTTGCTGCAGCCCACTTTTGTTGCACGACCACGGGTAGCAAATAACCCCTTTGAGCGATCTCAATGGCAGGCGCCAAGAGGTCTTCAAAAGGCAACTTGCCAAACTTCTCGTGCATGGCCACCCAGCTCGAAACCGCTCCAGGTACCGTCACTGCATCAATTCCGCGCTTTGGGGGGTGCTGTGCACTTGAACCATATTTGTCTTGAAAGTACTTGGGAGTCCAAGCACTTGGGGCTCGACCCGAGGCGTTCAAACCGTGCAACTCCTTACCGTCCCAAATCAGCGCAAATGCGTCAGAGCCAAGTCCATTGCTGACGGGCTCCACAATGGTCATGACCGCAGCAGCTGCAATGGCAGCATCTACAGCTGACCCTCCTCGCCAAAGCATTTGTAGTCCTGCTTGAGCGGCCAAGGGGTGGGAGGTACTCACCACGTTCCTGGCGAAAACGGGCAGACGCGTGCTCGCATAGGGGTTGGTGAAGTCAAATTCTTTCATGGGGGTATCAACCTTCAAACGCAAATGGGACAAAAAAGTTCATCGCCAATGACAAAAAACCCACTCGATGCCAAGCAGGAGTGGGTTCCTTGAAATTGGGCATGACACCGATTTTAGTGCCATGCCGCAAAACGCGCTGAGGATCAGTCTTCGACGAACGCCTCTTCGCGCTTGTTGCGAATAGAAGGCAGCAAGACGATGCCAAGCAAAATCAAGGCAGCGACCAACAAGCTTCCAGACAAGGGACGAGTCACAAACACCGACCAGTCTCCACGTGAGAGGAGCAACGCACGGCGAAGGTTCTCCTCCATCATGGGTCCTAAGATGAAGCCCAAGAGCAAAGGCTGGGGTTCACAACCGATCTTGATGAAGAGGTAACCAATGAAACCAAAGGCTGCCACACTCCAAATATCAAACGAGTTGTTGTTCGTTGAGTACACACCAATCGCGCAAAAGAGCACAATCGCTGGGAACAAGAAACGATAAGGCACAGTCAGCAACTTGATCCACATGCCAATGAGGGGCAGATTCAAGATGATCAACATCAAGTTACCAATCCACATCGAAGCAATCAAACCCCAAAAGAGCTCAGGATTGCTGGTCATCACTTGAGGGCCAGGCTGAATATTGTGGATCGTCATCGCACCCACCATCAAAGCCATCACAGCGTTGGGAGGAATACCCAAGGTGAGCAACGGAATGAAGGAGGTTTGAGCACCCGCGTTGTTGGCTGACTCAGGAGCAGCAACACCACGAATGTTACCTTGACCAAAAGGTACTTCACCAGGACGCAAAGCGGTTTTCTTCTCAACCGTGTAAGCAGCAAAAGCGGCCAACAAAGCACCTCCACCTGGGAGCACACCCAAGATGGCGCCCAAAGCGGTTCCACGCAACACCGCAGGAATCATGTTCCTGAAGTCTTCTTTGGTGGGGAATAGGCCCGTGACCTTTGCAGTGAAGACCTCGCGCTCGTCCTCAGGACGAGAGAGGTTGCTGATGATCTCGCCGTATCCAAAGATACCCATCGCAATCACCACAAAACCCACGCCGTCTGTGAGCTCAGGGATATCAAAGCTGTAGCGAGCCACACCAGAGTTCACGTCGGTACCGATCAAGCCCAGGAGCAAACCCAAGATGATCATGGCAATCGCTTTGATCAAAGAACCAGAGGCCAACACCACAGCACCAATCAAACCCAAAATCATGAGTGAGAAATATTCAGCAGGACCAAATTTGAAGGCCAATTCGGTCAAAGGAGGCGCAAAAGCGGCTAAAACCAATGTACCCACGCAACCTGCAAAGAATGATCCCAAACCAGCGGCAGCAAGCGCAGGACCTGCACGGCCACGTCGGGCCATTTGGTAGCCGTCAATGGTGGTCACCACCGATGAGGCCTCGCCAGGCAAGTTCACCAAAATCGCAGTGGTAGAACCACCGTATTGAGCGCCGTAATAGATACCGGCCAACATGATCAAAGCAGATACTGGTGGCAAAGCATAGGTGGCAGGCAACAGCATCGCAATGGTGGCCACTGGGCCAATACCAGGCAACACGCCAATCAAGGTTCCCAGCAAACAACCCACAAAGGCGTAAACCAAGTTAATCGGGGTGACCGCAACGCCAAATCCAAGCGCCAGGTTAGAAAATAAATCCATTGTGAAAACTCCTTAACCTGTAATAAACGTGGGCCACACGGGCATTTGCAATTGCAGCAAAACGATGAAAGCCAAGTAACTCATGACCGACAAAATGACAGACAAAATAAGGACTTCGCCCCACTTGAACTCGTCTCCAGCGGCACTGGCCAAAATGGTGAGCGCAAAAATGGCGGCAATCAAACCAAAAGGAGGCAAACCAATGCTGGGTAAGCCACAAAGCAAAACACCAAAAGCCAAGTTGGCACCAAGAACAAAAATGATGGGCTTCCATGCAAATTTTCCAACATGATCACCATCGGGGGTCTCCACAATCAAAGAGAGCACCAACACCACAGCGCCCAAAATGGCCATGATGATTCCCAATAGCATGGGAAAGTAACCGGGGCCCATGCGAGCACTGGTGCCGATGGTGTAAGAGGTGGCGCCAAATGCAAAAGCACCACCCACGATCAGGAACATCAGTCCTGAGTAAAAGTCCTTGCGACTCTTGATATTCACTACGCTTCTCCTAGACAAATCATTGGGATGGCGAATTGTGAGCCATCGCTCACAATCCACGCCTATGGAAAACCCTATGCGGGCTTTGAATTACCCTCGCATTATGTAGCATATTTTAAAACCTAGGGTTTACATTTAGACCGATGGATTCAAGACTTTGAGCCATTTTTTCGCAGGCAAACCCCATTGCTTATAAATGTGATCAGCTCTTGACTCCAACTCCTCTCGAGAAACTGAGGCTTGGTGGTTTTGAGCGAGCACAACGGTGTTGCCTTCTTTGGTGGGTTTGAAACACCAAACCGTGCCTTTGGGAAAAGCCCGTTTGATTTTTTCAAGACTCACCTCAAACTGACTGTTCTTACCGAACAGGTTCACCGTCATGACCCCTTGGGAGGTTAAAAGGCTTTGACAGCCTTGGTAGAAGTCTTCCCCGTCCAAGACCGGAGCGGCCGCCTCTTGGTCGTAGAGGTCAACTTGCAGCGCGTCAATTTGTCCTCTCCAGTGCTCGTGACTCACCACCTCTTGGGCGTCAGCCAAAATCACCGACAAGGTACTCGAATCTTTGGGCAACTTGAACCACAAACGACAGGCAGCGATCACTTGGGGGTTGAGCTCAATGGCGGTGGTTTGAAGCCCCATTTTTTTGGCGCAAAATTTGGTCAAAGCGCCTGAGCCCAATCCCAATTGCATGGCGTGACAGTTGGGGATGCTTTGAGGCTCAATGAACAGCAACCACGCCATCATGCGTTGCACATACTCCAAGTCAATCTCAAAGGGCTTGTCAATTTTCATCGAGCCTTGCACCCACTCGCTACCCAAATGCAAGTACCTCACCCCGTCAAACTCAGAAGTATTGACGCTGGGCAGGTCCTGCGCGTTTTTGGACTTGGATTTCATGACTGACTTTCATTAGAGTTTGACACACCCACTTCGAATTTCAAATGTGAGGGTATGCGAAGCACACGAGAAACGTTCTCACTCGTGGTCTCTTGCAACTCCTCAAGCCCCAGCCCCATGAAAGCGCTCACTGTTGCTGCGATTTGGGGAACCTCACCCGGTTCATTTCTGTTTTGCGCTCGACCACTCGCTCTTTCATGAGCGGGGACATATAGCCAATGAGGTGGTATATCGGGTCCATCGGTTTCAAGCACGATGGAGCTCTTGGGGAGCACTCTGAGCAACTCACGCAAATGCTTGGCTCGCTCAAAGGTCACCGCACCCCCAAAGCCCAAACAAAAGCCCAAGTCAATGAAGGTGCGTGCTTGCTGGACACTGCCGTTGAAGGCGTGTGCAATGCCACCATTTGAGCCCAAGCGACGAAGCTCTTTTAGCAAAGCGTCGGCTGACTTGCGAACATGGAGGATGAGAGGCAAACCATGGCGTTTGGCAATTTTGAGTTGCTCTACGTAAAAATGCTGCTGTTTTGTGAAATCCAAATTTTCGATGAAGCCATCGATTCCGATTTCGCCCACAGCCAAGAGCCTGGAATCTTTTTGAGGACCCTGTGCGCGAGCAATCAAATTCTCCAAGGTGACCAGGTCTTGATCTTGAGCATTTGGCGTGTACATGGGATGGATGCCCAAAGCATAAAAGTCCCCAAAGGCATGGGCCAAGGTGCGAACAGCTTCAAAATTATTTTTGTCCACACTTGGAATCACACAATGAGACACGCCTAGCTTTCTCGCACGCGCTCTCACCTCTGCCACATCAGAGGAAAACTCTTGTGCATCCAAGTGCACATGAGAATCAATCCAGCCCTTGATCATCCGAGTCACTCTGAGTCAAGACTCACGGGGATGGAGTTGGCCTTGTTTCAAATACAAGGTTCTCTCGCACAAGCTGGCCAGCTCATGGTCATGGGTCACGACAATGAAGGACGTGTTGAAGCTTTTGGTGAACTCAAGCATCAAATTGAACACCTCTTTGGCCGTTGCACGGTCCAAGTTGCCAGTGGGTTCATCGGCCAACACACACGCTGGGTGCGTCACCAAAGCACGCGCCATGGCAACTCTTTGGCGCTCTCCCCCGGAGAGCTCAGAGGGGCGGTGCTCAGCACGGTGCTCAAGACCCAAGCGCTTTAAAAGACCCAGCGCTTGGGCTCTACTCTCTTGAAGGGGCGCTCTCCTGAGCCAAAGCGGCATGGCAACATTTTCCCAAGCACTGAACTCGGGCAAGAGATGGTGAAATTGATACACGAACCCCAGGTGTTGATTTCTCAATCGCCCTAACTGCGTCGTATTTTGCTCACTCAAATCATGACCCATCAACTTGACGGAACCCGATGAGGGACTCTCAAGTCCACCCAAGATGTGGAGCAAAGTACTTTTCCCAGACCCTGACGCTCCAACGATGGCCAAACTTTGGCCAGCGGACAAGCTCAAATCCACGCCACCCAACACATCCACTCGCAAGGGACCTTGTTCAAAACGCTTACAGACCCCTTTTGCATTCAAGACTGGCTCATCAGGCGAATGCCAAGTGTTTTCGATCAATGACATGTTACTCATACCTCAACGCCTCTGCGGGTTTGACTCGGCTTGCTCGCCAACTCGGGTACAGGGTCGCCAAGAGTGACAACACCAAAGAAATCAACACAATGGGCACGATATCACTGGCCCTGGGGTCACTGGGCATGCTCGAGATGAAGTAGATGTCTTTGGGCAAGAATCTTGTGCCCAACAAGTGCTCAATAAAGGGCACGATGACATCGATGTTAAAGGCCACCAAAACGCCCAGTGCCAAACCACTCAATGTGCCAACAACACCCACCAATGAGCCTTGAATCATGAAGATCGTCATGATGGAGGATGGACTCGCACCCAATGTGCGAAGAATGGCAATGTCCGCAAGCTTATCGGTCACCGTCATCACCAAAGTACTCACCAAATTAAAGGCAGCCACAGCCACAATCAAAGTGAGAATGATGAACATCATGCGCTTTTCAACCTGAACTGCAGCAAACCAAGTCTTGTTTTGTCGGGTCCAGTCGCTCACAAAATAATCAGCTCCCAATTGGTTTTGGATGTCCTCAGCCAAAGCCTTGGCTGCCTGCGGCTCCTCTACTTTGAGCCTGAGTCCAGTGGGACCACTCAGGCGAAAAAGGTGCTCCGCATCCTCGATATTCAAGAGCACCAAAGAGGCATCGAATTCATAATGTCCCGAGTGAAACAAACCCAACACTCTGAGCTGCTTCATTCTGGGCAAAACACCAGCGGGTGTGAGCTCTCCACTGGGCGCCACCAGAACCAATGCATCCCCTTGGCTCACTCCCATGGCTTGTGCCATTTCATCTCCCAAAATCACCCCATAGCGACCGGGCACCAAGGCCTCCTTCAAAGACTTTGGCAATTGCGTTGCAAATTCTGCAACCCCACCCTCTAGGCTGGGATCAATTCCGCGCACCAAAGAGCCCCTCATCAAGTCCCCCTTGACCAAGAGAGCTTGCTCGGCAACATAGGGGGCATAAGCCAAGACGCCCGGCGTTTTCAAGACCCTCTCTCCCAAAGCGGGCCAGTCCAGTAGTTCGCCTTGAGCGCTGGGGACGATCTCAACGTGGGAGACCACCGCCAGCATTCGGTCTCGAACCTCCTTTTGAAAGCCATTCATCACGCTCAACACAATGATCAAAGCAGCCACCCCCAGCGCGATGCCCAACATGGAGACCGCTGAGATAAAGGAGATGAAGTGGTTTTTTCGGGAGTCTTTTTTCGCCCGGGTATAGCGCCATCCCAATTTAAATTCAAAGGGAATTGAGGGTTTTTCAAAAGTGGTCATGGCCTGTATTGTGGCATCGTACACAATGAGGGTCTATAGTCGAATCGTTTTTTTCGCGAGTTATCACGGTCCACACACCTTTCATTTGAAAACACTGCATGCAAACCTTGATCGTTGACGCGGCTTTGATCCCCTCAGAGGACGCCCCATTGGGAGAGGAAAAGTCCTCTCCCATTGGCCACATCCTCAGCTCCTTAGGCACCCCGCATCTCAAAAACTGGCTCCAAGAGGCCCAAGAAATCAAGGGCACTCGTTTGAATGAGTTTGCATTGAATACACCCCTAGAGGAAGCCATTCGAATGGCTCTTGACTCTCACATGGAGACCCATCCAGCCGCCAACGGATTGACGGGAGAGGCGCATGCTTTGGCCACTCAACTCCTGCCCAAAGAGAGCGAAGAGTCCCCCCCGCAGCTCGGCTGGGCCTTGATCAGTCTGTGCCACTGGCACGTGAACTCCGGGCAAGTCTTCATGCTCGATGCGGATCCTTTGGAGGAGCAACAAAGTGAGGCGCTCAGAGCTGAGCTGTCCCCATTTTTTGCTCAAGTGGGAATTTCTCTCTTTAAACACAAACCTGGCGTTTGGCTTGCCCAATCAGAACTGTTTCATGCTCTACCCACGGCCAGTCCACTTCGCGTGTTGGGGCAAGAGGTGGAGCCTTGGTTGGTGGGCAACACCTTTGAGTTTCCAAATGACAAAATGGGGCAAAGTCAGTCCTTGAAAAGACTTCAAAGTGAAGTACAAATGCTGCTCTACCACCACCCCATCAATCAAGGCAGGGCATCCGCCTTGAACTCCATTTGGTTCAGTGGCACGGGCACCTCATCTCTGTCATCTGAGCACCTGCACTGGCTCTCCAACCCCTCGGTTGGATCCATCCAAGAGAGCCAACACAGCAGCCCCATATGGATAGATGAACACCTGCGTGAGCCCTACAAAAGAGGGGACTGGAGAGCCTGGGCGCAAGCCCTGGAGAGCTTGGACACTCAGCTCTTTGCCCAACTCAAGCCAGGGGCTTTTGAGTGCTTGATGCTCTGCGGCACACAAAGCACCAAAGTTTGGCTCAAAAGCCCAAGCGCTGGCATCAAAGGATTTTTGTCTCAGCTCAATGCCCGGCTCTTTTCTCGAATACACCCTTCAACGATTTTTCATGAAAATTAAATCTCGCCCCCAAGCACCCGAGTTGGCACAAGCACTGCAAACCCACGGTGTCTCACCCCTCATGAGTCGATTATTGGCCAACCGAAATGTACGTGAGGCCAGTGAGCTTGACATGTCCTTGGGTCAGTTGATCGCTCCTCAAGAAATGTTGGGATGTGTCCAGGCGGGCGAGCAATTGGCAACAGCCATTGAATCACAAAGCGGCATTTGCATCGTTGCAGACTACGATTGCGACGGAGCCACGGCTTGCGCGGTGGCTCTTTTGGGTCTTGAGATGATGGGGAGTCAAAAAAACCAGTTCATCGTTCCCGACCGAATGCTGGATGGCTATGGCCTCACCCCCAATTTGGCCCACAAAGTAAAGGCCACAGGCGCACACCTGCTCCTCACCGTGGACAATGGCATTGCCAGCATAGAAGGGGTCAAAGTGGCCAAAGAGCTGGGCCTTCAAGTGATCATCACCGATCACCACTTGCCCTCCCATCTCACCCCGCAAGCCGACGTGATCGTCAACCCCAACCAAAAGGGTTGTCATTTTCCAAGCAAACACTTGGCGGGTGTGGGCGTGATGTTTTATGTCCTCTTGGCCACCCGAGCTCAATTGAGACAAAGGGGCTTCTTCACCTCAGAGAGACCTGAGCCCAAACTCGATGGTTTGCTCCCCTTGGTGGCGTTGGGCACCGTGGCCGATGTGGTGAGCTTGGATGCCAACAACCGCAGGCTGGTTCACCAAGGACTTGAACGCATTAAAAAAGGCCATCTCAGCGAAGGTCTCGCGTCCTTGATTGAAGTTGCAGGCAAAGACCACACCCAATTGAGCGCTCAAGATTTGGGGTTTTCTTTGGCCCCTCGCATCAATGCAGCCGGTAGGCTCTCGGATATGACTTTGGGCATTGAGTGTTTGCGCTCGAAAGACCCCACCAAAGCTCGTGCATTGGCCGAACAACTCAATGAGATCAACCAGTCCAGAAAAGGCATCGAGTCAGAGATGACCGAGCAAGCCCTTGAGTTGGCGCAGTCTTTGATCGATGACAGCGACAATTTACCCAGCGCTTTGTGCCTTTTTGATCCCGATTTTCACGAAGGTGTGGTGGGCATCGTGGCCTCACGCATGAAGGACCTCTACCACCGCCCGACTTTTGTCTTCGCCATGAGCCAAGCCCCAGGCAAGGAGCATCTGCTCAAAGGCTCGGGCCGCTCCATTGCTGGATTTCACTTGCGAGACGCACTGGACGTGATGAGCAAACGCTTCCCCCAACTCATCGCCCAGTTTGGAGGTCATGCGATGGCCGCCGGATGCACGATTGAAGAGGATAACTTGCCCCTTTTTGAACAAGCCTTTCAAGAGGTGGCCCTCTCGCTCATCTCGGTAGAAATGCTGACCCAGGAGTTGCTCACCGATGGCCCCCTTCACGCTTCAGAGATGAGCTTAGAAGTGGCCCACGAACTAAAGTCCCAAGTTTGGGGGCAGGGATTTGCTCAACCTCTTTTTGTCAATGAATTTGAGGTCTTGGAGCAAAGAGTGGTGGGGGAAAAGCACCTGTCCGTTAAATTGAAGTTTCACCAAACCGAGGTCTCGGCAATTTGGTTTGGCCAGACTGAGCCTCTCTCCTCCAAGGCACGCTTGGCCTACCGACTTGAATGCGAGGAGTGGAGAGGCGTCGAAAAAATCAAACTCTTTATTGCATGCAAAGCTTAAAGTAAACACGCCAAGCACTTCCTTTGAAAGGCTTTTTTAAGTCTCCCATTGGCCCACAGCACTTTGAGCCCGAGAGAGTAGGCTCTTTTGAACACAAGTTCACCTGAAAAGTTACAATAGGGGGGTGAAGTCTTTTCTCAACGCTGACCTACACTGTCACTCCGTGGTGTCAGACGGCACACTCACGCCAATCGCTTTGGCGCAAAGGGCACAAAAAAATGGCGTTGAGTTGTGGTCTTTGACCGATCACGACGAAGTGGGTGGACAAGCGCAGGCCAAAGCCAGTGCCAAGTCCTTGGGGCTTTCGTATTTAACCGGTGTTGAAATCTCCGTTACCTTTGCCCACAAAACCGTGCACATTGTGGGTTTGGGCTTTGACGATGAAGACCCCCTCATTCAATCGGGCTTGCTGGCCACACGCGGGGGCCGCGAGAAAAGAGCTCGTGAGATGTCCGATCAACTCGCCAAAGTGGGCATTCCCAATTGTTTTGAAGGCGCGCTGAATTTTGCGGGCAACCCTGAGCTCATCAGTCGCACCCACTTTGCAAGACATTTGGTGGAGAGCGGCGTTTGTAGCGACACCAATGAGGTGTTCAAAAACTATTTGACAGAAGGCAAACCCGGCTTCATTGAGCACCGTTGGGCCTCCTTGAAGGACGCCGTTCACTGGATCACCGCCTCCAAGGGCATGGCCATCATTGCCCACCCAGGACGCTATGGGTTTACGCCCACAGAAGAATTTGCATTCATGAGTGAATTCAAAGCCCACGGAGGCCAAGGCATCGAGGTCGTGACGGGCTCACACACACCAGATGAGTACATCAAATATGCAGATGTGGCCTTGGAGTTTGACTTCGCTGCCTCAAGGGGGAGCGACTTTCACAGCCCCAATGAGAGCCGCATTGACCTGGGCTCCCTGCCTTGGCTACCTGGAAAACTCAAACCCGTTTGGGAGCTCTTAGAGCATCGCATCCAGTGAGAAGTCACTCCATCTCTAGACATGGCATTTTGCTCAGCATCGCTGCCATGGGATTCATAGCGGTGATGGACACCACCAACAAGGTGATCTTGATCGGCACCCCACTCATCATGGCCTTGTGGTCAAGGTACATGATTCAAGCTTTGGCCATGACGGCTCTCATGCTCTCCAAAGAGGGACTGAAACTGTTTTCGACCCAGGCCTTTAAACTTCAAGTCTTGAGAGCCTTTTTGTTGCTTTCATGCAGTTTCTTGGGTTTTAAAAGCTTGGAGCAAGTGCCCGTGGCTGAATTCACAGCCATCGCCATGGTGACCCCATTGCTTGTCACGATCTTGGCGCGCATATTCATGAAAGAGCACGTCACCCCCTTGCGTTGGATTTTGGTGGTTGCGGGCTTAATGGGAGCCATGTTCATAGTGCGACCGGGTGGAGACATCACACCTCAAGCGGCCCTGTATCCTTTGGGGATGGCGATTTCTTACGCCTTGTTTCAAACGCTCACCAGTCACATGACCAAGACAGAAGAGCCCATGAAGATGCACCTCTTTACGGGCTGCATAGGCGCCTTGGTGATCTCATGTTGGGTGATTCAAGCATGGTCCACTCAATTTGACTCGCACTATTGGTGGCTCATGCTCTTGGCGGGCTCGGCTGGTACTGCGGGACATTTTTTACTCATCTTGGCTTTTCAAAGCACCAAAGCCTCACTCATTACTCCCTTTTTGTATAGCTCCATCGCCTTTGCCACACTGTTGGGTTGGCTGGTGTTTAGCCACGTACCCGATCGCACCGCTTGCTTTGGAATCGCGCTAATTGTGCTGTGTGGCATCGCATCGGCATGGATTTCAATTCAAAAAACACGGCCGCAGCCTGATTCGCTCAAGAGCGAAGAAGCGAATTGAACTCCAGGCATTGAGACTCTTTTTGGATCTTCTTTGAAAGCAAAAATCACATGAAAAAAGCCCTCACTCTTTTGTCTTATTTGGTTTTATCCAGTCTACTTTGGGGTTGTGCAAACCCCAGCCCCCAAAGCTCTGTTGATCCCTCAACCCCTCTTGTGATCGCTCAACAAGGCAGTTTCTTTGTGGGTGGACACAACATTGAATCCAACACCTTGTCCCTCGTTCCAGCCTATGCGCCGTCTGGCACGATTGCGGTTGAACAAATGTATGTCCACTACCAGTCTCCCGTGAACCCCAAGCGATCTCCATTGGTGCTCATCCACGGATGCTGCTTGACGGGTAAAACTTGGGAGACCACGCCCGATGGACGCATGGGGTGGGATGAGTTTTTTGTTCGCCGCGGCTACCCCACTTACGTCATCGACCAAGTCTCACGAGGCCGCTCTGCTGCCAACCCCTCGGGCATCGTTCAAGTCAAAGCCGGCAAGGCTCAGCCCAGTGAGCTGCCCCAAGTTTTTGGTGCCTCACAAGAAGGTGCATGGGCGATCTTTAGGTTTGGACCCAAGTACCCAGAGGTCTTCAAAGGCATGCAGTTTCCACTTGAAGCCCAGGAGGAGTTTTTTAAACAAATGGTGCCGGATTGGTTGAATGCACTGCCCACACCAAACCCCACCGTACCTGCTTTGTCTGAGTTGTCGCAAAAGCTCTCTGGCGCCGTGTTGATGAGTCACTCACAGTCGGGGATCTTTCCATTCCAAACAGCAGCCTTGAGCACAAAAGGCATCAAAGGGATCGTGGCCGTAGAACCTGGTGCGTGTCCCGATCCTCAATCGGACATGAAGCCATACACGGCGATGCCGATTTTGGTGGTTTGGGGAGACTTCGTTGATCAATCTCCTCGTTGGGCGCCAAGGTTAAAACTGTGCAAAGAGTTTGTGGCTTCTGCAAACCGAGCTGGCGGCCATGCGCAATTGGTTGAACTCGCCGACGTGGGCTTTCCAGGTGCGTCCCACATGCTCATGCAAGACAAGCACAGTTTGAAAATTGCCTCTTGGTTGGCTGACTGGCTTGATCAACACATTCAACCCTGAGCTTTCATCAACCCAATGGTGCCCACCTGATCGCTGCTCACTCACCATGGCACAATATTTTCAAATCCACCCCTCCAACCCGCAAGAGCGACTCTTAAAGCAAGCCGCTCAATTGCTGGGAAGAGGAGGCGTGCTCGCTGTTCCCACGGATTCGAGCTACGCACTGGTGTGTCAAATCGACGACCCCCAAGCCGTTCAAGCCATGAGGCGGGTCAAAGGGATCGATGAAAAGCATTTGCTCAGCTTGATGTGCCCAGATTTGGCCACCCTCTCTAACTACGCCAAGGTGGACAACAAACAGTTTCGGTTGTTAAAAAGCGCCACCCCCGGCCCCTTCACCTTCATCCTTGAGGCCACCAAAGAAGTTCCCAAGCGGGTGAGTCACCCGCAAAGAAAAACCATCGGACTCAGAGTCCCTGAGCATGCGTGTTTGCAAATGTTGCTCTCCTTGCATGGGGGCGCACTCTTGGGGACCACGTTGGTGGTGGGAGAGCAAGTGCTGAACGATCCACAAGACATTCGCGCCTTGCTCGAACACCAAATTGCAGGGGTGATTGATGCAGGCCCCACCCCGATGACCCAAACCACGGTCTTGGATTTGACGCCCATGAACCAAGGTTTGGATCCGATTTTGATTCGCCAAGGTGCTGGATCTCTATCAATTTTAGGTATATCGATCTCGGAAAATTAGGAGAAAAAAGTCCCAAAAAGGCTTAATTTGTCTCAAATTTGACAAGATAAGCGTAACTTTTAGCTACAAATCGAGTCGAACGATGTCACAATGAGGGGGTGGAATCCAATCACCTCATTCAAACTGTTCTCATTTACGCCTTGCCCGTTTTGTTTGCAATCACATTGCACGAAGCAGCCCACGGCTATGTGGCCAACTACTTTGGCGACAGCACAGCCCGCATGCTTGGGCGTGTGACCTTGAACCCCATGAATCACATTGACGTGGTGGGCACCATTGTGATGCCCTTGGTGCTTTATTTTGCAACCTCAGGCGCCATGTTGTTTGGCTACGCCAAACCCGTGCCGGTGCGTTTTGGCAATTTGAGAAACCCCAAAAAAGACATGGTCTGGGTCGCCTTGGCGGGTCCTGCCATCAATTTATTCCAAGCCATTCTTTGGGCCTTGGTGCTGTTTGCGCTCACGGGCATGAATGTTCAAGAGCGATTTTTCTTGGCCATGGCTCAAGGTGGCGTGATGGTCAATGTGGTGATGTTTGCCTTCAACCTCTTTCCCATTCCGCCATTGGACGGAGGGCGCATTTTGGTGGGTCTTTTGCCTTGGAGGGCCGCCATTTCCTTTTCCAGAATTGAACCCTACGGATTTTTCATTGTGATGTTCATGGTCATGATTGGCGCGTTGAACACGGTTTGGATGCAACCTTTGATGACCTTGACCTACGGCTTGATTGACTGGGTTTTGAGTCCCCTTGATACGATGATACAAAGCACGATATGAAAGAACGCGTTTTATCCGGCATGAGGCCCACTGGGGCCTTGCACCTGGGGCACTACCACGGTGCCCTCAAAAATTGGGTGGACTTGCAATCCCGCATGGATTGCTTTTACTTTGTTGCCGATTGGCATGCGCTCACCACTCACTATGAGAGCCGTGAAATCATTGAAAAAAATGTCTATGAGATGGTGATCGATTGGTTGGCCGCAGGTCTGGACCCCAACCAGTGCACGATTTTTCTGCAAAGTCGCCTACCCGAGCACGCCGAACTCTTCACGCTCTTGGCCATGGGCACCCCCATTGGCTGGTTGGAGCGGGTACCGACCTACAAAGACCAACAAGAAAAGCTCAAAGACAAAGATCTCTCGACCTATGGATTTTTGGGCTACCCACTTTTGCAAGCTGCAGACATTTTGATGTACAAAGCCAAGTATGTCCCTGTGGGAGAGGATCAATCCTCGCATGTCGAACTCACACGCGAGGCAGCAAGGCGTTTCAATCACTTGTACGGCAGAGAGGTTAATTTTGAGGAAAAACTCGCTCAAACCTTTGCCAAACTGCCAAGCGACCAGGTCAAAAGGTTTGAGAAGTCGAGAAAGAAATTTCAAGAAACTGGAGACGAAGCCTCTTTGAATGGGGCGTTGGGCTTTGTTCAGTCCTCTCCCCTTTTGGACTCCCGTGACAAAGAACGCCTTGAGGGTTACTTCAAAGGCACGGGCTCGAGTATTTTGGTTGAACCCCAAGTGCTGCTCACCAAGGACAGCAAACTGCCTGGACTTGATGGTGCCAAGATGAGCAAGAGTTACAACAACTCCATTGCCATGAGAGAGAGCAAAGACACGCTTGAATCCAAAATCAAAAAAATGCCCACCGATCCTGCTCGCGTCAAACGCACCGATGTGGGCGACCCCAAGCGTTGTACGGTTTGGCAGTTCCATCAAATTTATTCAGACGCCCCCACCCAAGCGTGGGTTCAAAGCGGATGCACGAGTGCTTCGATTGGTTGTTTGGAATGCAAACAACCTGTGATCGATGCCATCTTGGCTGAGCAGCAACCCATGCTCGAGCGTGCACAACCTTATGTCTCCAACCCCAAATTGGTTCGCGACATCGTAGACGCAGGCACTGAGCGTGCCCGCATCTGCGCTAGAGAGACCATGCGGGACGTCCGCCAGGCCATGGGCCTTAACTATTGAACAGGAAGAAAATCATGAGTTTGTATGTCATTGATGATCACCCCTTGGTTAGACAAGCGCTGGGTATGTTGCTCAGGCGTATCAAGCCCGCTGCCAAAGTGGTGGAATTAGAAAAGCTCTCTGAGTTGCAAGCCGCCATCATCAAAAACGGGGCACCTGATTTGTTTGTCCTTGATTTGTTGTTGCCCGGGGTCAAAGGGGTGACCGCGATATCCGATATCAAGGCCATGTACAACGAAGTGCCCTTGGTGGTCATCTCTGCCATGCCCTCTGGAGAGGCGGAGGATACTTGTTTAGAGGCAGGAGCTGACCTCTACATCGAAAAATCTACCCAAGCCAGTGACATTTCAGCCGCCATCTCAGGCCTCTTTCACGAAGACAAGCCCGCAGAGGAAGACGGTGAGGAGGAGGTGGCAGCAACGGCTGGTGGTGAGACCAAGTTGAGCAAGCGCCAAAAGCAACTCATCTTGATGCTAGACCGAGGACTCTCCAACCGAGACATTGCGATGGAGCTCAACATCAGCGAACACACCGTGAAAGTGCACCTTTGGCGCCTCTTTAGAAGGCTCAATGTCAAGAGCCGCACCCAAACCCTGCACTTTGCCAGAATGCATGGCTTTTTAATGAGCTAAGAACCAAGCTCAAACCCAAGCGTTGGTTTGAGAGAGAAAAAAAGAGCATGTGCCCATCAATGGCCACATGCTCTTTTTTTATGCCTGCAAATTTGAATCAACAAACAGGAACTGGGTGCTTACACACTCATTCCAATGCGCTGGTCAAGGCTTGTTGAGCCCTTCAATTTTTAGCTCAACACCCTTGGCGCCTAGCTCAATGGGTCCTACCGTTACACCCAAGTCTCCAGGCTGTGGCATGGCTTGACCTGATTTTGAAACACGTGCGTGCACCATGACCTTGGGGTACTGGGAGATTTTTTGCGCAGGTGACATGGCCAAGTCATCATTCAAGTTAAAGGCCAAGGGAAGGTCTTTGAGCTGCACTTTCATGATGGCCAAGGGCATGCGTGAGCCAAGAGGGTCGTTGGCATAGATGAAGACCGTGTCGCTTGGACTCACTTGGGACATGAGGGCTTGAGCAATGCTGACACGCCCTTGTACACCCAAAGACCCAGAGGAGGCCTTGGGGCTTTTTGAACTGGGTTGGGGCTCGCCCACTTTGAGGCCTAACTTTTGTTGAGCGATGTGCATGACTTGGTCCAGACTTTGAGCCTCCTCTGAGTTGTCATCCACCTGAGCCCTCACACGCCTCCAATGTTCAAGTGCCAACTTGTAGTTGCCAACGGAGAATGCAGCGCTACCGGCCAAGAGCAATGCGTTGGGCTGATCGGGGTTGGCTTTGAGCACTTTGTCGATGATGGAGCCGGCCTCACCTTCAAAACTACCGTGATTCTTGAGCGCCAACACCTCGGCACGCTCGATTTGAATGTCGTCGTTTTCACTCAAAGACAAAGCCTTTTGAAAGGCAAGATTGGAAGCCTCGTAGTCCCCTCTCGTTCTTTGCACCCTGGCCAGCATCAGCCAGGCCTCCCAAGAGTTGGGGTCCTTTTTGAGTTTGCTTTGAATGTCATCCACCATCTCATTGAGCTCTTGTGGACTTTGTCCGTGTGAGGACTCGTCAAAGGATTGGTTGTGTGCGCTCAAGGGGTCCAAGGCTTTGGGTTGACCCAGCCAAGCATAAAGGCCCAATCCAGCCACCAAAAAGAATACGCCCAAGCTCGCGGCAAGGTTCGTGCCTTTGCCCATCCAGGCCAGAGCTCGAGAGAATTTAGACGATTGAGAGGTTGAGGGGTTGGTGTTTGATGTAGTGAACTCTTTTGCCACTGGTGCTCGCGTGGCATCTTCACCTTTGAGTTTCAAGGCCTGGGTGTCCTCCAACAACCTCCTGGCCATTTCATCGTGCTGCTTGGCAAACTCCTCCTCGCTCAAGAGTCCTTTGTCCCGCTCGGCTTCGAGCTCTTGGAGTTGCGCTCTAAAGGCATTGGCATGGGCCAAGATGGCTTGGTGAACGGTTTGATCTGCTTGGGACTTGTGAGAAGCATCCTCTGATGACTCGTGATCCCCGGTAGGGAGCATTGGGGAGTCGTCTCCATTTTGATTCAAGACGCGCTGGGTGCGTTTTAAATGGAACGCCAAAACGCCCACCACCAAAAGCACCAACAACAGGGCGGCCAAAGTAAATTCAATGAGATCAGCCACGTTTATTTTTCCTTCAAGATGGCATCAAGCCTGGCGCGCTCTTCGGGGCTCAAGGCGGTGGAGTTTGCTGGGGTGGCTTGACGAGCCTTTAAGTGCTGAAACAAGAAAAAGAGACCCAAGAGAAGCACCAAAAAAGGACCAAACCACAATCCATAGGTGAGCGGTTTGACCTTGGGTCGATAGAGCACAAAGTCCCCGTAGCGTGAGACCAAAAAGGTTCGGATCTCATCATCGCTTTTACCCGCTTTGATCAAGGAGCGAACCTCTCGCCGCAAATCATCGGCCAAATCCGCACGCGAAGAAGCGAGGGACTCGTTTTGACACACCAAGCACCTGAGCTCTTGAGCGATGTCAACGAGTCTGGCCTCCACCACGGGGTCCTCAGCCAAGGGCTTGGCCTCATCGGCGAGCACAGACAGGGTGCTCGTTTGCATGACGACCCATGCAAGCACCACGGCTTTCAAAATGCGCCAAAGCACCGCAAAGCTCAGTGATTTAAGGATATGCCAGATGTTCATTGCAGCGCGTATCTTTGTGAGAGATTGGAGGGGTCCCCTGCCCTCGCCTCTTTTTGTAACTCAAGGACCAAGGGCATGACTTCTTGGGCGAGCACCTCAGGGGTCATTGGACCAATGTGCTTGTAGCGAATAAAGCCTTTGGGGTCGATCAGGTACGTCTCTGGCACACCATACACACCGTAGTTGATGCCCACACGCCCATCCAAATCCAGAACCGAGAGTTGGTAGGGGTCGCCATGTTTTTTAAGCCACTCGAAACTTCTGGACCGAGCCAATGACAACTTGCTCTGTAGGCTCAAGGGTCCCTTGTCTTCGTCGGAGGGCTGAATCTCTTTGTAGCTCAATCCCACAATGGGCACACCCTCTCGCTTGGCAAAAGCGACGAGCACAGGGTGCTCCTCGCGGCATGACACACACCAAGTGGCCCAAACATTAAAGAGCCACACGCGTCCCAAATAGGCCTTGGGTGAGAAGTTTCCCTCTCCCTTTAAGGTTGGTAGCTCAAAGTCGGGCGCAGCGGTATTGATGAGAGGAGAGGGAATCTCTTTGGGGTCACGGCGCAAGCCCACTCCTAAAAATACCACCAACACCAGAAACAAAACCAGAGGAATTAAAAATTTCTTTTGTATCAAAGCGCATGACTCCAGTAAACAATTTTGAACGCCAAGTGTTTCACTCAAGTGTGGGCGGTACTGCCCAGGTTGGTGGCCAGACTTTCATGACTCGCCTCTTGATGAGGCTCTAGGGATCCGCCTTCAGGGCTGCCCGCGGCCAACATCGGTCTTCTGTACCTCTTGTCAAAGGAAGCCAGCACCCCGCCCAAGACCATCAACAACACACCGGCCCATAGCCAAGGCACAAAGGGCTTGTAGTACACGCGCATGCTCCACTGAGGGGTGTCACCGCTCAAGACATCCCCAAGGGAGACGTACAAGTCTTGCATGAACCCTGAATCGATTGATGCCTCTGTCATGGGCATGGTCGATGAGAGGTAAAAGCGTTTTTCTGGCGTCAAGGTCTTGATCACCGCCTGTGAAGTTCCTTTGGACACATCGACCTGCGCTCTGAGGGCCTTGTAATTGGGTCCCCTATCTCTTTCACACCCACCAACTTGAAGTGGTACTCGGACAGCGTGACTTGATCACCCACACCCATCCTGACATCGCGTTCGATTTCAAAGTTTTTCACCCCAGTGATCCCAAGGACCACAACCGCCAGTCCCAAATGGGCGAGTTGCATGCCAAGGAAAGAGCCACCCATGCGTTGACCTTGTTTGGCACGCCAGGCGATTTGCTGAAAACTTGCAAAGGCCACCCAGGCTCCTAACCAAAAGCCCAACAAGATGCCCGCATCTTGATGTCCCATCCAAAGAGACAGTCCCAAGGAGAAAATGGTTGCTGCAAAAAAAGGCAAAACCAAGAAAGGTTTGATTTGAGACCATTGGGCTTGGCGCCACCGCGCCAAGGCACCTGGCACCATCATGAAGAGGACGGGCACCATGAGGGGGGCAAAAACGACGTTGAAATAGGGAGGTCCCACAGACAACTTACCCAAGTTCAAAGCATCGATGATCAAGGGATAGAGGGTACCCAAAAGTACGGCCAAAGTGGCCGTGGACAAAAGCACGCTGTTGGCCAAGAGAAAGGACTCTTTGGACAAAAGTCCCATGGGTGAACCCAAACTCACAGTGGGCGCTCTCCAAGCAAAGAGGGTGAGAGAGGAGCCCACCACCAAGGCCAAGAAGATCAAGATGAAAATACCCCGCGCAGGATCCGAGGCAAAAGCATGCACAGAGGTGAGCACCCCAGAGCGCACCAAAAATGTCCCCAATAGTGAGAGCGAGAAAGCGGCAATCGCCAAGAGCACCGTCCAGGCCTTGAAACTGCCTCTTTTCTCAGTGACCATCAAAGAGTGAATGAGTGCGGTTGCCACCAACCAAGGCATGAGAGAGGCGTTCTCCACTGGATCCCAAAACCACCATCCCCCCCAGCCCAACTCGTAATAGGCCCACCAAGACCCCAAGCCAATACCAAAGGTGAGGAAGGTCCAAGCCACCAGTGTCCAGGGTCTGGACCAACGGGCCCAAACTGTGTCAAGACGCCCCGCCATCAAGGCAGCAATGGCAAACGCAAAAGCCACCGACATGCCCACATACCCCATGTAGAGCATGGGGGGGTGAATGACCAAACCAGGATCTTGCAACAACGGGTTCAAGTCTTGTCCTTCACTGGCTGCAGGAAGGGCTCTTAAAAAGGGGTTGGAGGTCGTCAAAATGAAGAGCAAAAATCCACTGGAGATCAAGCCCATGACGCTCAAGACACGAGCAACCATGTCTTGGGCCAAAGTTTTAGAGAACAACGCCACCGCACTGGACCACACACCCAGCAAGAACACCCACAAGAGCAATGAGCCTTCGTGCCCGCCCCAAAGGGCCGCCATCTTGTAGGGCCAAGGCAACAAGCTGTTGGAGTGCTCGGTCACGTAAACCACGGAGAAGTCACTTTGCAAAAAGGCCACCTCAAGGGTCACAAACGCCAATGCGACCAAAGACCATTGCAACAAAGCCAATGGCCTGGCGGTCGATTGCCACAATGCGTTTGATTTGAAAACGCCCGCCAGCGGCAAGACCCCTTGGGTGAGCGCCACCAAGAGGGAGAGAATCAATGCAAAGTGACCCAGTTCTACCAACATCATTAGACCTTCATTTTTGTACAACAGACAAGTGAGTGAGCACTTGCTCTTGTATTAATCTCGTATTTTAAAGCCCTCATCAAGGGCGAACCGTTTTTGCGGCCTTCCTCATCGCGGCCTCGTCCATGGCGGCTTTGGCCTCTGGGGGCATGTAATTTTCATCGTGTTTGGCAAGCACCTCGCTGGCCACAAAGTGGCCTGCACCGTCCAGCCTTCCCTGGGCCACCACGCCACGACCCTCCTTGAAGAGATCGGGCAAGAGGCCTGTGAAGCTCACTGCCACCTCTTGCTCGTTGTCGGTCACGATGAATTCATGTGTCATGTCGTGCTGGACCAATGAGCCGTCTTTGACCATGCCACCAATTCGAAAAGCACTGCCCTTGGGGGCCTCGCCTTTGAAGACTTGGGTGGGGGTAAAGAAGAAGACCAAATTGCTTTGAAACGCGTTCAAGACCAAACCCACAACTGCGGCAATCACAATGAGCCCAGCACCAATCAATGCAAAGCGTTTTTGACGTTTGCTCATCATGACTGAAGGTCTCCGTTTGAAAGGTGGCTGGAGCGTTGGTGAAGGGCAGACAAATCTTGGTCCAACTCCATGGCAGAGTGCAAGAGGTCCAACTCTTGTCTCCAAGCGCTTTTGACTTGCCAGCATTCCAAGGCGATGAGCAAGAAAGTCACGCCAAAACTGGACCAGACATAAAACGCATACCCACCCATGGCCCAAAACGATTGCCAACTCTCCCAGTGCATCATGCGTACTCCTTGGTCTGGGGAGTGGACAAAGCCCACTCGCGCAGCCATTGACTTTGGCGCTCGCGCTCAACGATCAGTCTTCTCACCCTCAAGAGCACGATACCAATCGCATAAGCCCAAAAGGACAAGGCCATCAAAAGCATCGCCAAGAGCATGGCGTGCGCCATAGAGGGTGCCTCGGTCATGGTGATGGTGGCACCTTGGTGCAAGGTGTTCCACCATTTCACTGAAAAATAAATGATGGGCACATTGATGCTTCCCACCAACGCAATCAAGGCGCCTGCCTTGTCACCTCGTTTGGGGTCATCAATGGCCGAGGTGAGTGCAATGAAGCCTAGATAGAGAAAGAACAAAATCAACTCAGAGGTGAGTCTCGCATCCCACACCCACCAAGTTCCCCACATGGGTTTGCCCCAAAAGGCACCTGTCCACAAAGACAAAAAGGCAAAGACGGCGCCCGTTGGCGCCAAGGCTCGGGTCATGAGGGCGGAGAGGCGAGTGTGAAAGACCAAACCCACAAAACTCCAAAAGGCCATGGCCACATAAATCACCATGGACATCCACGAAGCTGGGACGTGAACGAAGATGATGCGGTAGCCTTCGCCTTGTTGAGCGTCCACGGGTGCCACACCCAAACCAATCCAAAGACCAGCCACTGCAAGCAAAGTGGCCAAGACAATGCAGGCAGGCCACAACTTGGCACTCAAGGCGAAGAAGTTTTGTGGCGCTGCGAAGTGAAACCAACGAATCATGAAATGGCTCTTCAATTAATAGATGTGCCCAGGGACCAACCCCCTTGGCGCTTCATTGCCTCAACCCATGCCACACCCCCTTGTACCCAAGGGTGTGTGTTGATGCGGATCAAATTAAAGCTTTTTGAGCCTTTGAGCCACGGTTTGGACTGCACAAGACAAGAAGCAGTTTACTCCAAGGCCACTTTCAATGCGCCAGCACAGGCCCATGGCCCCAAAGTCCATGACACCAAGAGCAAAGCCCCCAAAATGGACAAATGCGCTCCCACGCCCAATTGGGCCGCCTGAGCCTCGATGGCTCCTGCTCCAAAGACCAAGACCGGAATGAACAAAGGAAGCAACAACAAAGCCAAGAGCACCCCTCCCCCTCTCACCCCAAGGGTCAAGGCAGCCCCAATGCCACCAATGGCACTCAAAGTTGGGGTGCCAATGAGCAAGGTGAGCATCAGCGTCCAGACCAACTCCATGGGCATGTCAAACTGCAAAGCCACCAAGGGCGACAAAAGCACCAAGGGTAGACCACTCATGAGCCAGTGTGCGAGCAGTTTAGGGTAGACCAAGAAATGCAATCCACTGGGTGTGAGCGCCAACTGCTCCAAGGTTCCATCTTTGTGGTCGGCCTCAAACAAGCGGGGCAAGGTGAGCAAAGTGCTCAAAAGCGCTCCAATCCAAAGCACACCAGGTGCAATGACCCTTAAGAGCTTCAAATCAGCTCCAATGGCCAATGGAAATAAACTGGCCACGATGACCATGAAAAAAATACCGGTCAAGACCTCGGTCTTGGCCCTCAAACCCAGCAATAAATCTCGCCTCAAGAGTGCGAAAAAGACCCCAAAGAGTCCCAGCGTGGCGGCTTTGAAAGGGGTCTTCAAGCAAGAAGCTCCAAGACACCGCCAGGCGCATTCAAATTGACCGCTTGGTGACTGGTGAACAAGAGTGCGCCCCCAAGGCGCAGGTGCTCTTGAATCAAACCCAAGAGCAGCTCAATGCCTTGAGTATCCAGTGCCACAAAGGGTTCATCAAGGACCCACAACGAGGCCTCTTGCACCAACAAACGAGAGAGTGCGACGCGTCTTCTTTGGCCCTGGGAGAGCACTCGAACGGGCAAATGCTCACGCCCTCTCAGACCCATTGAACTCAACGCATTCAAGGCTTTTTCAGAGCTCAAAAGCTCTCCTTGAAGGGCACACAGGGATGTTAAATTCTCGAGTGCACTCAACTCCTCCTTGAGACCCAACGCATGACCCAAAAAAATCAGCTCTTGGTGAAAGTCATCTCGGACCTCAGCGAGAGGCTTATTTTTCCACCAAAGTTGGGGGGTCACTTCAGGCCCCTGCACTGCATCTTCAAGGTAGCTTGGAATGGGAGAGAAGAGGCCACAAACCAAACGCAAGAGGGTCGTTTTACCCACCCCGTTTTTGCCCATGACTTGGAGCCAATGCCCTTGG
The DNA here is from genome assembly GCA_903831655.1 of uncultured Burkholderiales bacterium. Taxonomy (GTDB): domain Bacteria; phylum Pseudomonadota; class Gammaproteobacteria; order Burkholderiales; family Burkholderiaceae_C; genus Limnohabitans. The sequence goes on along the minus strand of CAIKYO010000134.1, from coordinate 23,756 downwards.
GCCAGCTCAAAACTGACCCCTTGAAAGAGCAAGGCGTGACCCCGTTGAGCGCTTAATCGTTGTGCCTTCAAAAGCACGGCGTTCTCACTCAAAGTTGGCCCCCAAATGCCAAAAGCCAAAAGCCAAGCCTCGCCCCCCAAGAGGAGTCAAGGACTTCGCAACAAAAGGAGGGCTTCAATGTGAGCGACATGCGCCAAGTTTAACCCCTTCCCACCGCATGGGGCTTGGGGGATCACACGCTTGGGGTGCGTCAACGTGAGATTTAATCGGCTTTGGCGCCGGAGGCTTTCACAATGGGGCCCCATCTGTTGAGCTCTGAGCGAGCCATCTCTCCCATTTGTTCAGGTGTTGAGCTCACCATGGTGTAGCCCTGCTCGGTCATCTTTTTGATGTATTCAGGGTTTTGTGCGGCCTTCATCACCTCTTGGCTCATCTTGCTCACAACCTCCTTGGGCGTGCCTCCAGGGAGCATCAAACCAAACCAAACAGAGGCCTCATACCCAGGCACTCCCGCCTCAGCCACCGTTGGCAAATCGGGCAAACTGGGGTCTCTTTTGGCCCCAGTGGTGGCCAAAGCGCGCAATTTCCCAGATTTGATGAAAGGCATAGAGGACGGTATGTTGTCAAACATCATCATGACTTGCCCACCCATCAAGTCGGTCAACGCAAAGGAGCTGCCCTTGTAGGGGATGTGAACCATTTGCAGTGCGTTCAAGAACTTGAACATTTCAGCGGACATGTGAATGCTGGTGCCACTTCCACTGGAGGCGAAGTTCAACTCACCGGGATGCTCTTTGGCAGCGGTGATGATGTCTTTCACGCTCTTGAATTTCAAGGAGGGGTTGACCACGAGCACATTGTTCAAGGACACCAAGACCGACAAGGGCTGCAGGTCCTTGTTGGGATCAAAGGGCATTTTGGAATACAAAAAAGGATTGATGGCTTGAATGCCAGAGGTCGTCATGAGCAGCGTGGTGCCATCGGCTGGGGCGTGCACGACTTCGAGTCCACCAATGTTGCCGCCTGCACCCGGGCGATTTTCTACCGTGACCACAAGCCCCATCGAGCGACTGAGCTCTTGAGCGATCGCTCTGGAGGCAATGTCAACACCGCCAGCGGGTGGAAAAGGGCAAACAATGCGAATGGGCTTGGTGAAGGTCACCTCACTGTGCGCACCCATAGACAAAGCCAGTAAGAGTGTGAGTCCCAGCCCTTGAATCCACTTTGCAGTGGGTTCAAGGCACCGAGACAAGCGACCTAGGGCTTGTGTGGCGTTTGGAGTTGAATGGCTTTGACGATGAGGCATGGGCATGGGCATGGATTGGGTCCTTCACGAATGTAAAAAACAGCATACAGCCAAAAGACTCACATGCCCAGAGGACTCACACCAATCAAAGCTTTGTGGCCCCAAGCCAAGAAAAGCACATAGACCAAGGTTCCAATCGCCAAAGTGAGTTGGGTGGCCGCCGTGGAGACGGGCACCAAGGGGGTTGGGGGGAGGCCTGCAGCATCTAGCTGAGCAGCTTGGGCGCGATCGCGGCGCCTGGCGCTGATGAAAGCGAGTACCCCCCAAGCTAAAAATCCGCCAAAGAGCAACACTTGGTGCAATTGACCATTGGCAAACAAGTGAGCCAGCGCCCAAGTCTTTACCGACAAAATCATGGGGTGATGCATTTTGACTTTGAACCAATTGGCATGGATGTAGGCGCTCGCCATCAATATCCAAGCCACCCAAACCAACAAGAAAGCCAGGTGTCGACCCCAAACGGGTGGAACCCACAGCTCAATGGGCTCCATGCGCGCTTGCCCGTAGCCCCAAATCATGATCGCAAAACCAAGCACAGATATGAGGGCATAAAGGGTTTTGAATTTTCTCTCGCCCAAACTCTCAAGGAGCTGGGTTCTTTTGCCATCGGCAAAAATTCTAAAAGAATGTGTGCCTAAAAAAATCACCAATCCCAAAACAAAGATATCCATTGCTCACTCCCTTAATTAAATTCGTGACCTAAAAAAATCCAAACCTTCTTCTGGCTGAAAGCACCCGTCCTTGAAGTACAAGCGGGTGGGCCCAGGCAAGGTGCGTTGTCCCTCTTGGTGCAAGGGGTCGCCGGGAAAACACACCATGCGGGTGGTTTCATCTCGCCACGAGCGGGGCTCAATCAAGGGGGGCTTGCGCTTGGTGGCATGGGCCATGACCGCCTCCAAGGTGGCAAACTGGGTCAATTCAACAAGCGTCATGATTTGTGGCGCGGCCAAATCGATCTGCCTATTGGCATAGGCATTCAAAGCGCCTTGCGGTGTGAACCAATCGCTTTGCGTGGTTTCGTGGTCATCGTGCTTGGCTTGTTGATGTGCTGGCATCAAGGCCACAAAGAAACGCGCATCAAAGCGTTTGTTCATGACGGTTGGGGTTTTGGGGGTGATCCACCTCGACCAAGGGCGAATCAGGTGCCAATCGAATTCAACGCCCAGGGTTTTAAAGGCCTGGCCGAGCAAGGGCTCGCCTGAGAGGGCGAGTTTGACGCGCGCTTGAATGTCCTGGGCCACATTGGGCTTGGATGGGTCCAATGGCTCTGCGTGGATGTCGCTCGCCAACAACACGCCACACTCCTCGTAGGCCTCTCTCAAAGCGGCCACAAAAAGTGCTGCCGCTTGCAAGGGTGTTGTCTCATCCTCACCCAAACTGACATGCATATGGGTCAGCACCTCTGGGCTCAATTGCTCTTGGGCCCAGGCCAAATCGGAGGGCTCTGATTTACCGCCCGCAAAAACATGTGCGCCACCCAAAACATTCGATTGACTGTGGCGCTTTAAAAGGAGAACTTCAAAATCACTGGTCTCACTCACATCCGAGGTGCCGCCCGCTGAAGTCTCTCGAGGTCTCAAGAGCAACAACGTCGAGGCATCTTTGGGAGGGGAGGTGACGATTTCGTGATTGAGTTCCATGAACTGTATTTTGACACGTCTCATGTCAACATGATGTCAATGCACATTTAATCGACTCAATCACACTGGCTTGACCCCACAAGTCGCAGAGTCGGTGTGAATCGGGGACAATCCAAGTCATGAACACTGCATCCACCACAAACTCCGAGACTGGGTCTGGCAAACCTGAACAACCCATTGATCCCAAACAACGCCCCAAAGCCAAGAGCACTGGCGCGTTGCTTGGGCTGGCACCCTTTGTAAGACCCTACCGAGTGCAAATGCTGCTTGCAGGTGTCTTTTTGTTGTTGGCTGCTGCCTCGACCTTGTGTTTCCCTTGGGCGTTGAGAATGCTCATTGACCGAGGACTCAACGCACACACCTCGGTCACAGAGTTGGCATGGCAATTCATGCAACTCTTTTGGGTTGCTGGGGCCTTGGCCGTTTTCTCAGGCGCGCGCTTTTACATGGTGAGTTGGCTTGGCGAGCGCATCACCACCGATCTCAGGCAAGCCGTCTATGCACATGTGATTCAACAAAGCCCTGCTTTTTTTGAAACCACCCAAACTGGAGAAGTGCTCTCTCGCCTCAGCGCAGACACGACATTGGTTCAAACGGTCGTTGGCTCCTCTTTGTCTATGGGGCTGCGCAATTTGGTCATGGGCTTGGGAGCCTTGGCCATGCTCGTTTGGACCAATCCATGGTTGATGCTACAAGTCATTGCGGTACTTTGTCTGATCGTTCTGCCCAGCCTCACTTTGGGTAGGCGTGTGAGAAAACTCTCGCGTGCCTCACAAGACCGAGTCGCCGACACGAGCGCTCTTGCCCAAGAGGTCTTGAATGCGGTGCCTGTGGTGCAAAGCTACACGGCCGAGGTCAGAGAGGCTCAGAGATACCAATCGGCCAGCAACCAAGCCTTTCAAACCGCCATCAAGCGCACCAAAGCTCGCTCTTTATTGGTCACCTTCATCATCATGGCCACCAGCGGGGCATTGCTTTGGGGACTCTTTAAAGGCTCCTTGGCTGTCATGGAGGGGAGTTTGAGTCCAGGCGTTTTGGGTCAAACGCTGATTTATGTGCTGCTCTTGGCCAGCGCATTTGCGGTTTTGGGCGAAGTGTATGGAGATTTACTCAGAGCTGCAGGAGCCACCGAGAGACTGATCGAGTTGCTCAACGCCAAGTCCCCCGTTGAGGAGGCTCCCAAGCCCAAATCCATTCCCTTGCTCTCGAGTGGCTCTCAAGTGGTCTTTAAAAACGTCTCCTTCAACTACCCCTCTCGCCCCGACAAAGCAGCGCTCTCCAAGCTCTCCTTTGAATTGGCACCGGGTCAAAACGCAGCCTTGGTGGGCCCCAGTGGTGCTGGAAAAACGAGTGTGTTCTCTCTTTTGCTTCGTTTTTACGATCCACAAACTGGTTCGATTGAAATCAATGGAGTCGACATCCGTGAGCTCTCCATTCAAGCGCTCAGAGGGCACATTGGTTTGGTGCCACAAGAGCCCGTGATTTTCTCCACCAGCGCTTATGAAAATATCCTCTACGGCAATCCTGGGGCCAGCAAAGCCCAAGTCATGGCTGCAGCCAAGGCCGCCTTTGCAGACGAATTCATCGAGCAGTGGCCTCAAGGTTACGACACGTTTTTGGGAGAGCGCGGGGTGCGCATCTCGGGCGGTCAAAAGCAACGCATATCGATTGCGCGAGCCATGCTCAAAAACCCACCTTTGCTGCTGTTGGACGAGGCCACCAGCGCCTTGGATGCAAACAGCGAGCGTCAAGTGCAAGCCGCTTTGGTCAGTGCGATGAAAGACAGGACCACGTTGGTGATTGCCCACCGTCTCTCAACAGTCAGGCAAGCCGATCCCATCTTGGTCCTTGAGCAAGGTGCATTGGTCGAACAAGGTCGACACGATGAGTTGGTCAAACACAATGGGCTTTACTCAAGTCTGGCCAAACTTCAATTCACGCAACACAATTTGCAAGACCCCTCATCAGTCCAAGAACAAGAAACACCAAGTACCTCAAAGCTTTAGAACCAACGGGGGGTGAGTGAGAGGTGAGATGATGGGCAACATGGATGATTCGCGTCCATGTCCAAAGTGAGTGGCGGAAAGAAGCGGGAGTCGAACCCACCCAGCGACGCATGGCGCCACCAACTGGGTTTGAAGCCCAGCCACTCCACCGGAAGTGATTTCCTTCCTCTTCAAAAGAGGTGCTTAAAGCGCTTAATTCTGACTTGACCGAGTTCAGTCTTTGGAGCTTGGGAATAGAGATGTGCCGACTCTGATCAAATGGACATCACCCACTCTATGACAGAATCCAATTTTATCAAAGAACTCCAAAATCTGTATGGCTCGCTTTCGACCGAGGCCCGTGGCGTCTCTGAATTGTGAGGCGCTCACACCTTGTTGAGGTTTTTGAGAGCCCTGGGCTTGAGCGATTTCTCGAACCATTTGAGCCATGGTTTGGACGTGAACCGGGTGATAAAAAAGATCTTTGACGATTTGATAAAGCTCCCCTTGACTGGAGAGTCTCACCAAGGACATTCGCATTTGAACTTCATTGATGTTCAAAGCGCTTGCCAGATCGCGCACCCAAGGCGGATCGAATCTCCCCTCATGGATCAAGGGCAATGCCCTTTGAGCCAAGCGCTGATCGGCCTGCTGAATGCCCTCTCCGTGTTGGGGTAAATACAAAAAACCATTTTTTTGTCGAATGGCATTTTGTTCAATCAGTCTTTGGCTGAGGTGAGCCCAAATGTTCTCGCTCAGTTGTGAGCCCAAAGCCCGTCTGGCTTTGTCTTGAGAGAGACCTAAAACATCGGGGTGCGCTTGGTGGTATTGTTTTAAGAGTTCTATCACCCGCAACTCCAACGCCTCCAATGCAGGTACTCCAATCATCCAAGACTCATCGGCACTGCAAAACACAGCTTGCAGTGGATGCCCGCTCACATGAGGACCCTCAAGTGCCGAGTGCGTCAAGAGCGTTTGGATAGAGGTCTTGGGGTCAATGCCTGCATCCAAGAGTCGCTCAGACAACAGCAAACCAAAGGGCAAATGTGCAAGGCCGTCAAGAAGACGCGAGAGCACATCGCTTTGCAACTGGCTGTGCAAATAACTCAAGCGCTCAGGTGTTTGTCGGTAACGCTTGGGAGCCCTGACATCGCAAACGGTGGCTCCTGCGAGAGTAAAAGTGGCACTTGCATCTCGCAAAATAATTCGGTCGCCCACCCACAAATGAATGGGTCGGTGTGCAATCAATTGAACCCAACCCGATTCGCCTGGGGAGAGGCTTTCTTGACCCAGCACAGCTACGGTAGCCATCGCCTCTTGGGTTTGCGCATGCACATGCACGCTTGAACCCGATCTGAGAGGCTTGTCGACCCAAGCCGAGAGCTCAAGCCAAACATCGAACCTCAAGGTTGAACTCGCTATGCGGGGATCACAAAGAACCTGACCTCTCTCACATTGACCCTTTTCAAGGCCTGCCAACGCGATTGCACAACGCTCGCCTGCTTGCGCTTTCTCGACAGCTTGTCCATGCACTTGCAATGAGCGAACTCGGTAGGTTCTTTGCGGCTCATGGGCCAAAGCAAGTGAGTCGCCGACCTTGACCTCACCGGCTTGAATGCTGCCCGCTACCACGGTGCCAATCCCATCCAACGTGAAGGCTCGGTCCAAGCCCATCTTAAAACCCATCACGCTTGAACGAGCGTGCCCATTGAGCGCTAGCCCCATTGCGGTGTTCATTAAAAGCTCACGAAGCGCGTCCATGCCCTGCCCGGTATGGGCGCTCACTGACATGACCCCATAGCCACCCAAGCCAAATTGTTGCTTGAGCGCCATCATCTCTTGTGTTCTTTGCTCCAAAAGGCTCTCTTGGACTTGATCCGTTTTGGTGATGACGATGCAACCCCTTTGAATGCGGAGCAAACTCAAAATGCTCAAATGCTCCAAAGTTTGGGGCATCACACCATCATCGGCCGCAACGAGCATCAAGGCGAAGTCAATGCCACTTGCACCTGCGAGCATGGTTCGGACCAACTTATCATGACCCGGAACGTCGATGAAGGAAATGCTCAATGCCTGTGCGCTCTCACTCCCCCTTGGCCCTTGAGGCGGGTGACAAAGCATTTGAGCAAACCCCAGCTCAATGGTCATGCCCCGTTTCTTTTCCTCAATGAGTCGATCCGTGTCAACGCCCGTGAGCGCTTTGACCAATGTGGTCTTGCCGTGATCAATGTGCCCAGCGGTCCCAACGATCATGGTTCATGGATCTCTAAGGATGAAATGTCTTTGGCCAAAGCGAGGGCGTCATCGATGCATCTGCAATCCAAGAGCAGCATGTTCTTCTCTACACGGCCAATGATGGGCTTTGAGAGCGCACGCAACGCCTTGGAGAGACGAATCAAGGCGCTCCCCACCCCTTTGCCACCTTGGACTTTGGGCTTGATGGCAAGCCCAAACGAGTTCATCGTATCTAAGGGCAAAGAGCCCGACCCGATTTGACTCATCATCTGGGACAGCTCCACTTGGTAGTGAGGAGCGAGTACGCGTTCAAAGGCCCCCAACACCTGCTGTGCGGTTGACTTGATCACATCGTCTGAGCGAGACAACCAACGCAATGTGGGTAAGCGCTGCACCAAGAACTCAGGTTGCAAATAAAGCTTCAATGTCGCCTCAAGGGCCACAACCGGTAATTTAGACAAGCGCAAAGCGCGCTTCATGGGGTAATTGCGAATGATGTCGATTTCTCTTTTTCGACCCACGATGATGCCCGCTTGGGGGCCACCCAACAATTTGTCTCCAGAAAAAGTAACCACATGGCAACCAGCCTTGAGCATTTCTTGAGGTGTGGGTTCATGGGGCAGACCATGGTCGCTCATCTCAATGAGAGAGCCACTACCCAGATCGCTCACCAAAGTCACCTGGTGGTGCTCGGCCAATGGCGCCAATTCGGCCTCAGAGACACTTTTGGTGAAACCTTGAACTTGGTAGTTGCTGGTGTGAATTTTCATCAACACCGAGGTGCGCTCAGTGATGGCTTGCTCGTAGTCCTTTAAGTGTGTTCGGTTTGTGGTCCCCACCTCAACCATCAGGGCGCCTGCACTCTTCATCACATCGGGCATTCTGAACGCCCCTCCAATTTCAACCAACTCACCTCTGGAGATCACCACCTCTTTGTCATGAGCCAATGCGGCCAAGGTGAGGAGCACAGCCGCTGCGTTGTTGTTCACAAAGGTGGCTGCCTCAGCACCTGTGATCTCACAGATCAAGGCTTCAAGAAAATGATCCCGCTCACCACGCTCGCCCGTGTTTAAATCGAATTCCAAATTAAGGGGCTGCTGACTCGCTTGCACCAAGGCCATCAGAGCTTCGTCAGCCAAAACAGATCGGCCCAAATTGGTGTGCACCACCGTACCCGTCATGTTGTAGACGCTTTGGTACTGCAAAGCCATTTTGCTCACACACGCGTTTTGGATTCGTTGGGCGAGCTCCTCCTCACTTGGGACCTCCATGGCAGAGGTCAACTTTGAGTGACTTGACGCTTTGAGGCTTTGGCGGATTTCGGCCATCAAGTCTTTGGAGATTTGAGTGGTCAAGGTGAGCCCAAAAGTATTGAGCGTGTCTCTCAAATGAGGAGACCGGATCAACCGATCAATTGAAGGGAGTTGAGACAGCAAGCTTTGGGCTGCACTTGGGCTCTTGGCGAGCGGTTTGGACGCGCTCTTTCGCGGCACAGCAGGTTCAGACTCTTTGACCTCTAGACCATGAACCATGGATCCTTTGGGCTTGCTCATCAGTGACTCCCTGAGAGATGCGGAGGGTCCCCGCTGTCTTGGGCATCGCTGCCAAAGAGCATCATCAAATTGACGCCACCCCGCAAATACCCCTCATCTGCAATCAATAGATCCAGAGTGAGCGTTGCCAAATCGTCTGCAACAGGTTCGACTTGAGCGTCTTTGGCCATGTTGACGATTTTTAGATAGTGAGAACACACATCACACGTCTCTAAGGACACGCCTCCCTCATCGACAACACTCACCTGTACTGCATGGCCATCTTGGTTGACGAGTGAATGGTAGGCGATGTCCTTGGTTGACTCACAATGTGTGCATTTGATGCGCGGCATGTACCACTGCGTTTGACACAAAGAGCAGTTCAAGTAGCGAGAGGTTCCCACATCGGTGCCAAGCCGGTTGATGCTGGAGACGGGCTTGGAGCCACAACAAGGACAGACCGTTGCTTGGTCCACGGCTGGGAAGGTTTGGTGAGGATAGTTTTTTGCAGTACTGGCGGCCAATCGCACCCAAAAGACCTGCAAAGCTGCGGCAATGAAGGGTGAGGCCCCCATGTGGAGACCTGTGAGCTCTCCCAGCAACAGACTTTGCGCCTGATCGTTCAATTGCGATGGTGTCAATGTCTTGAGCTCATCAATGATTGCAAGGATGGGGCTTTGTGCAGGCAAATGATTTGTCACCTTGGCCAATATGTGCTCAAGCTCCCGGGCCCAAGCCTGGTCCAAGGGCCAGTGCTTGGGGTCTAGTGGTGGGGTACCTGCTTTTGCATGGGCTTGCAAAAATTCAACGCTGGGTAGCTGTGTGTCCTTGGCTTGTGCAAGGCTCAATTCAGAATCATTCAAAACATGGTGCTGCGCGCTGGCCAAATCGGCCATGAAAATCAGGAAATCTCGCATACTGTGGCCAGCCGCCAATTGACGCAACCTGATTTCACGGTCTTTGAATAACCGGCTCAAATCGGGTAACTGGGTGTTGGCTTGCTCGCCAATCTCGCGCGTTGCGATTTCCTCAGGAGAGAGAAAGCTGATGCTTTGGGGAATGTTCATCACTGTATTTTAGGATGATTCATGGAGCAAGAAAAAAGGCACATGAATGTGCCTTTTTCGTTCAAGTCCTTTGTCCAGCCTGATCAAAAGAAGCTATTTTGTGGCTTCCTCTTTGGCCACAACCTCTTTGTACCAAAGCGGGTGATTGGACTTGGCCCAACCTCTGGAGACCAATCCCTCCGTCATCGCCCTGGTCGTGCCCTTGACCCAGATTGCGGCATAAATGTGAGTGATCACAGCCAAAATCAACACGGTGGCGGAGGTCGCGTGCAAGACCACCCCGATTCTTCTGAGAATCACGGGGAAGTCAGCAAACCAAGCCTGCCAAAACAAAACACCCGTGATCACCAAAATCAACAAAGAAAAGGTCATCATCCAAAAAACCAACTTTTGCCCTGCGTTGTATTTACCAACCTCAGGCATGTTGTCTTTGTTGCCCGCAAACATCTCATGGGTCTTTTTAAGCCACTCGATATCGACTTTGATCAACAAATTGTCACGCCACAGTTCCACATACATGCCCACAAAACACAAGGCTATCAAGACGCCCATGTAGGGGTGAAGAATCCGTGTCCACGGTCCCCCTCCAAATAGATTGGTAAAGAAGAACAAGGAGGGATGCAAAAAAGCCAAGCCCGACAAACCCGCTCCAAAGAATAAAAGCACAATGGCCCAGTGGTTCATGCGCGTCAAATCTTTGTAGCGAACGATGTCCTTAGAAGTATCTAGCGTATTGGTATTCATCGCTTATCCCTCTTTTTTCTCTTTGATGGGGCCCACTTTCATGTAGTGAAAGAAGCTCGCAACAGTGGCTCCGATCATGGCACCCAAGATCAATGGCTTGGCAATGCCCTTCCAAAGTGAGACCAAAGGACTGATCTTGGGGTTGGATGGCAGGCCATGGTAGAGCTCAGGCTGGTCGTTGTGTTGCAGCACATACATCACGTGTGTACCTCCCACACCCGAGGGGTCATAGACTCCAGCTTGTGCAAAGCCTCTCTCTTTGAGATCCTCCACGCGAGTCGATGCATATTCATGCATGTCCTCTTTGGTACCGAAATGAATCGCACCTGTGGGGCATGATTTAACACACGCTGGCTCCAAGCCCACGCCCACGCGGTCTGAGCACAAAGAACACTTGTAAGCTTTGTTGTCCTTTTGGCTGATGCGAGGCACATCAAAAGGACAACCGGTCACGCAGTAGCCACAACCAATGCAGTGCTCGCTGATGAAGTCCACAATGCCGTTGGCGTACTGAACAATCGCACCTGGCGAGGGACAAGACTTCAAGCACCCAGGATCCTCACAGTGCATGCAACCATCTTTGCGAATCAACCACTCCAATGTGGTCTCTTGTTGCAGGTTGGTTGAATCTTTCTTGACCTCAACCTCAGAGAACCGCATCACTGTCCAAGCCGATGGGCCCAGATCGTTGGGATTGTCGTAAGTTCCTGCGTTGGTTCCCACCTCAGGACGAATGTCATTCCACTCCATGCAAGCGACCTGACAGGCCTTGCAACCAATGCAAGCGGAGACATCGATGAGTTTGGCGACTTCTGGAGAAGACCTCACTTGGGTCGACGGTGTTGTCGTCGCAGAGCGACGCGCAATGTCTAAAGACTGTAGAGATGACATGTTGACCCCTTATGCCTTTTCAAGATTGACCGTGAACGCCTTGTACTCAGGCGTTTGCGTATTGGCGTCTCCCACCACGGGAGTCAAAGTGTTCACAGAATAGCCTTTCTTGGCCAAACCCATGAAGCCCCAGTGATTGGGTAGACCAACGGTATCGACCTTTTGACCATCGCAGTCGAGTTGAGGAATGCGCTTACTCACCAACGCCACAGCTTTGATGAATCCTCTCTTGGAAGTCACCTTGACCCAGTCTCCGTTGGCAATGCCTTTGGCTTTGGCCAACTCAACGCCGATCTCCACAAACTGTTGAGGCTGAACAATGGCGTTGGACAAAGCGTGTTTGGTCCAACCGTGGAAGTGTTCGGTCAACGCATAGCTTGTGGCCACATACGGGAACTCCGCACGATCTCCAAATTGATCGCGATCGCGTTTGAACACCCGCGCGGCCGGATTGTTTCGAGCCATGGGGTTATCAGGGTGCAAGGGATTGCTCTTGAGCGGAGTCTCAAATGGCTCGTAATGCTCAGGCAGCGGACCCTCGGCCATGCCCGTTGGTGCAAAGAGTCTTGCCACACCTTCTGGGTTCATGATGAAGGGCTCGACACGGTTGTCCGCCAAGGGACTTGCATCGGCTTGAATATCGGGTACATCTGCACCGCCCCACTGAGCACCGTTCCATTGAACGAGTTTTCGAGTGGTGTCCCAAGGCTTGCCAGAGGGATCGGAGGACGCACCGTTGTAGAGAATTCTGCGGTTCGCAGGCCAAGACCACGCCCAGTTGAGCGTTTGGCCATTGCCCCAAGGATCGCTGTTGTCGCGTCTGGCCATCATGTTGCCAGCCTGCGTCCAAGAGCCCGCATAAATCCAACAGCCAGAGGCCGTGGTTCCATCGTCCTTTAAAACACCAAAGCCAGGGAGCTGTTCACCGGCTTTGACGAGCACTTTGGGAGGACCTTTGGGGTTCAAGGGATCAGGCGCTGTGATGTCAGCAAGCGCTTTTCCGTTGTACTCCATGGCCATCTCTTGAGGAGAGGGACTGCTGGGGATTTTGTAATCCCAAGTCAAACGGGTAATTGGATCGGGATAAGCACCGCCATCCTTTTGATAGGCGGCTCTGAGTCCATTGAAAATCGCAGCAATGATCTCCAAATCCCCCTTGGCCTCACCCGGTGCCTCTGCACCCCTCCAGTGCCACTGCAACCAGCGACTGGAGTTGGTAACTGAGCCTTCTTCTTCGGCAAAGCAAGTGCTTGGGAATCGGAACACCGTGGTTTGGATGTCTTCGGTTTTTACGTTGTTGTACTCACCGTAATTTTTCCAAAACTCAGAGGTCTCAGTTGCCAAGGGATCGATGATCACCAAGTATTTGAGCTTGGAGAGGCCGTCAAGGATTTTTTGCGTGTTGGGGAACGAAGAAACTGGGTTAAATCCTTGGCAAATGTAGCCATTGATCTTGCCCTCGTTCATCATTTCAAACGCATTGATCACGTCATACGCTTTGTCCCATTTGGGCAAGTAATCAAATGCCCAATCGTTTTCCTTGGTTGCATTGGCGCCCCACCATGCTTTTTGTAAGCTCACAAAAAACTTGGGGTAATTCTGCCAATAATTGGTCTGATTGGGCCTGAGGGTCTTTGGCGTCTTGTGCTTGAGATAGGTCTCCAAATCTTGCTCGGCCTCGTTGGGCAAAGACATGTAACCTGGCAAGCTTTGGGACAACAATCCCAAGTCGGTCAGACCTTGAATGTTAGAGTGACCTCTAAGGGCATTCATACCGCCACCAGCAATACCGATGTTGCCCAGCAAGAGCTGCAAAATGGCTCCCAAACGAATGGTCTCAGCGCCGTAACTGTGTTGAGTCCAACCCAAGGCGTACAGGATCGTCATGGCCTTGTTGGTCACAGAGGTGGCAGCGATCATCTCGCAAATGTGCATGAACTTGTCTTTGGGAGTGCCCGTGATGGAGCTCACCTTCTCAGGCGTGTACCTGCTGTAGTGCTGCTTCATGATTTGCAACACGCACCTTGGGTGACTCAAAGTGGGATCCACTTTGGCAAAGCCATTGTCATCGAGTTCGTAGGCCCAACTTGCGTTGTCATACTTGTGCTTTTGTGGATCGTAGCCCGAGAAAATACCGTCTTTGAAGGAGTACCCCTCGCCCACAATGAAGGAGGCGTTGGTGTAGTGCTTCACATACTCGTGCTGAATCAAGTCGTTGGTGAGCAGGTAATTCACCACCCCACCCAAAAACGCCATGTCCGAGCCAGCGCGAATGGGGGCATAGTAATCAGCCACCGAAGCAGAGCGCGTGAACCTGGGGTCCACCACAATCAGTTTGGCTTTTCTTTGTTTCTTCGCCTCTATCACCCACTTGAAGCCGCAGGGATGGGCCTCAGCGGCGTTGCCGCCCATGATGAGGACTAAATCTGCATTTTTGATATCGGTCCAATGATTGGTCATTGCACCTCGCCCAAACGTCGGAGCCAGACCGGCTACCGTCGGGGCGTGTCAAACACGCGCTTGATTGTCAAAGACGAGCATCCCCGTCGATCGCATCGCCTTGGCTGTGAGATAACCGGTTTCATTCGAAGAGGCCGACGCACACAGCATACCTGTGCTCAACCAACGGTTGACCGTTTGGCCTTGAGCGTTCTTGGCTTGAAAATTGGCATCGCGATCGGCTTTCATGAGCTTGACCAAACGACCAATTGCTTCGTCCCAAGACACTCGCTTCCATTCATTGGTACCGGGCTCGCGAATCTCAGGGTACTTCAGTCGACTGGGACTGTGGACAAAATCCAATAAACCAGCACCTTTGGGGCAAAGCGTGCCACGGTTCACAGGGTGATCGGGATCGCCCTCAATGTGGGTGATGGAGGAGACCACGTTTTTGGCCTTGTCACCCAAGCTGTGCATGATGATGCCGCAACCCACAGAACAGTAGGTACAGGTGTTTCGAGTTTCTGTGGTTTTGGAGAGCTTGAACGTTCTTGACTCTGCCAACGCTTGCGTTGGAAAAAAGCCAAGAGCTGCCAAACTCGATCCCAGCAGTGCAGCACCACCGGCGCGCAGAAACTGCTTTCTATTCATGTCCATAAGAGACTCTCTTGTTTTAAAGAATTGAACGAAATGTTTATCGTGTCATCAATTTTAAACTTTACAGAGAAGTAAGGGTAGAGCTTTGACACAAGTGAGGGAAAAAATAAGGGCATCAAGTGATAATTTATAAACTCACAAGTGTTAACCCTAGGCTTTTCAACTCTAAAGCGTAAGGCTGCTGTAAGAGCTGTGAGCAATTTGAAAATTTGCTCGTGTCAAACCCATGCTTTCATGCCTTGATATGCAAACTTCAAGCGTTCAAAAGTTCAGCTCTTGAAGTGGGAGATGACCCCTTGGACCCACTTCAATTTGTTGGGCGTCAAAGCTCTTGAAGGTGTGCCAATGGCAATCCATCCCACCAAAGATTCTCCTGGCTTGCAAAAGGCTTCAATGATCTCGGTGTCGCGCACCTTGCCCCCACTGAGCATCTTGCCCGCAAAGCCCATCATGTGCAAAGCGTTCAACACATTGGTCACGGCTCCACCCACACACATCCACTGTTCGTGTGCAGGCACCAAAGGGTGATACGCGTCAATGCAAGCGATCACCGCCAAACTCACAGGAACCTCCAACGCTCGGGCTCTCTCAATTTTGCAGGACTCCTCGGACTTGCCAGCTCGCTTGGCATAGGACTCAAACAAATCAGCCAAGCGCGCTCTGCCCTCACCTTCAATGACAACGAATCGAAAGGGGGTCAATTCACCGTGATCTGGCGCCCTCAAAGCAGCACTCACAATGAGCTCAAGATCCTCTTGACTGGGACCGGGCTCTGTGAGGTATTTGCCCCCAAGTGAGAAGCGGTTGAGCAAACTTTGAACCGTCATGAAATCAAAACTCGCTGGGGATTGGCGTAAATCACAAATTTCTCTTGTCTCATGTAACCAATGAGGGTAACCCCCGTTTCTTGGGCCAATGACACAGCCAGGCTGGTGGGCGCGGAGATCGCAGCCATCAGACCCACCCCCATGGCAGCGCACTTTTGCACCATCTCAAAGCTGGCTCTGCTGGTGATCAAAACCACACCTTGTGAAAAATCTTGGGCCTCCAGCGCCAAGTGTCCCATCAACTTATCGAGTGCATTGTGTCTGCCCACGTCCTCACGAACCACTTTGATCTCACCTTGCAAATCCATCCAAGCCGCAGCATGAGTGGCACCACTTTGGTGGTGCATGGGTTGCATGTCGTGCATTTTTTTCATGCCCGACACCAAAAGTCCTTGAGCAAGCTCAAAGTGGTGAGTGACCACACTGGGGTGCCTTACCGCTTGGTCAATGGTTTCAACGCCACACAAACCACAACCGGTGCGACCGGTGAGGTTTCGACGGCGGTCTTTCAGGGCTGCAAAACGCTTGGAGGAAATCGTGGTCTTGACCACCACGCCTTCGGCTTGGTGCTCCACTTCGCATTCATACATCTCATCGGCCGAGGCGATGATGCCCTCCGTCAACGCAAAACCCAATGCAAACTCATGAAAATTGGCTGGGGAGGCCAACATCACCGCATGGGAGATGCCGTTGAATTCAATGGCAACAGGCTTTTCAACGGCAACCCACTCCTGTGCAGAAAGGCCCGCTTGAGAGTTCACTCGGAGGACTTGCAGCTGCTGCAGCACCGTGGATTCATCAAGTGTTGGAGTGGGATCGTTCATGCGGGAATTTTATGACTTTCCAAAAGTAAATGGCCCGTGAGCACCCAAACCTGTGGTTCGCTTCAAGTCTCTTTAGAGATTTTGATGCTGGGGAAAACAGATGAGAAGTCTTTGGCTTTCGCTGCAATCTTGACCGCCACTTCGCGGGCCATCTCCAAGTACAAGGAAGCCACTTTGCCCTGGGGGTCAGCAATCACCGTGGGCTTGCCGCTATCGGCTTGAAGTCGGATGTTGATATCCAAGGGCAATGCCCCCAAGTAATCGATCTCCAAATCTTGAGCCATGTGTTTGCCGCCATCGGCGCCAAAAATATGCTCTGAGTGACCACAATTGGAGCACACGTGAACGGCCATGTTCTCAATCAAACCCAAAATAGGCACCCCCACTTTGTCAAACATTTTGATGCCTTTTTTGGCATCCAAGAGCGCTATATCTTGAGGCGTGGTCACAATCACAGCACCCGTCATGGGTACGCGCTGACTCAAGGTGAGCTGAATGTCTCCTGTACCCGGGGGCATGTCAACAATCAAATAATCCAGGTCCTTCCAGTTGGTTTGCCTGAGCAACTGATCCAAGGCTTGTGTGGCCATGGGACCCCTCCAAATCATGGCTTCATCGGGGGAGACCAAAAATCCAATGGACATGACTTGAACACCAAAATTCTCCAAAGGCTCCATAGTCTTGCCGTCCAAACTGTTGGGTTTGTCCGATAGGCCCATCATCATGGGTTGGCTTGGGCCATAGATATCGGCATCCAAGAGTCCCACTTTGGCGCCCTCACTGGCCAAAGCCAACGCCAAATTGACCGCCGTCGTGCTTTTCCCAACCCCACCCTTGCCAGAGGCCACAGCCACGATGTTTTTGACTTGGGGCAAAAGCTGGACGCCACGTTGAGCGGCGTGGGCTACGATTTGAGTGCTGATTTGAATCGATACGTTTTGCACCAAAGGGTTGGTCTTGAGAGCAGCGGTCAAACGCTTTCTGAGTTCGGGCCACTGGCTCTTGCATGGATAACCCAAGACCAAATCAAAGGACACGTCTGAGCCCTCAATGAGGACGTTTTTAATGGCTTTTTGACTCACAAAGTCTTTCCCGCTCATGGGGTCAGTGACTGTTTGTAAGGTTTCGAGCAAACTTTTTTCGTTGAGTGACATTGCGTCTGTTCTCCGTGTAGGCGGTGGTGGTGTCCCGAAGTGTTGGGTCACTGTGTGCAACCAAGTAGTCTAACCAATCTAACTTGGGCTTGACCAAACCCCATCCGATAGCCCTATTGTGGGTGAGCCCTCATAAGGGCCTTAAAATCTCCTATTAACCCAATACCTGAGCCTAACTCATGCAGCAACGCCAACTCTTTGTCACCACCGCCTTGCCCTACGCCAATGGGAATTTTCACATTGGCCACATCATGGAATACATCCAAGCCGACATTTGGGTTCGCTTCCAGCGCATGCAAGGCTCTCAGGTCTACTTTTGTTGCGCAGACGATGCCCACGGGGCACCCATCATGATTGCGGCTGAGAAGGCCGGCAAAACTCCCCAACAATTCGTGGCCGACATTGCCCAAGGCAGGCATCCCTATTTAAATGGTTTTCACATTGCCTTTGACAATTGGCACAGCACCGATGGCGAAGAGAACCACACCTTGGCCAAACAAATTTATCTGGACTTGCAAGCGGCCGGACTCATCAGCACCAAGACCATTGAACAGTTCTTCGATCCAGAAAAGAAGATGTTCTTGCCAGACCGCTTCATCAAAGGCGAATGCCCCAAGTGTGGCGCCCAAGATCAGTATGGCGACTCTTGCGAGAGTTGTGGAGCGGTCTACGCGCCCACCGAACTCAAGAACCCTCGCTCAGCACTTTCTGGAGCTGAGCCCGTTTTGAAATCCTCAGAGCATTACTTCTTTAGCCTATCTGACCCCAAGTGCTTGAGCTTTTTGCAGGAGTGGACACAAAGCGGGAGACTTCAAAGTGAGGTGGCCAACAAGGTGCGCGAATGGCTGACCCCCAACGAGGATGGAAAAACTGGACTTGGAGACTGGGACATCTCCAGAGACGCGCCCTACTTTGGCATTGAAATCCCCAACGCACCGGGCAAATACTTTTATGTGTGGCTCGATGCGCCTGTGGGCTATTTGGCCTCCCTGAAGAATTACTTTGCCAAGGGAGGACCGAAGTCTCGAGGCGATGCCAGGACCTTTGAAGAATTCATGAGTGACCCCAAAGTGGAACAGTACCACTTCATCGGCAAAGACATCACTTACTTTCACACCCTCTTTTGGCCCGCGATGCTTCACTTCAGTGGCAGGAAAACACCTGACAACGTGTTCGTACATGGCTTTGTGACGGTCAGTGGCGAGAAAATGAGCAAGAGCCGCGGCACTGGCATTGACCCCTTGAAATACCTCTCCATTGGCATGAATCCGGAATGGCTTCGCTACTACATTGCAGCCAAACTGAACTCGAAAGTTGAGGATGTGGACTTCAACACCGAGGACTTTGTCACTCGAGTGAATGCGGACTTGGTGGGTAAATTTGTGAACATAGCTGCAAGAAGTGCAGGCTTTTTACAAAAACGCTTTGACCTCAAACTAGGCTCTCTAAGCCAAGACGGACAAGCACTGCTTCATGTCCTGCAAAATGCAGCCCCCACCATTGCACAAGGATTTGAGGAGCGTGAGTTTGGCAAAGTCTGTCGCGAAATCATGCTCTTGGCAGACCGGGTCAATGAGTACGTGGACGCCAACAAGCCCTGGGAGTTGGCCAAATCGGTTGAAAACGAAGGCGCGCTGCACCAAGCTTGCACAGCCTGTATTGAAAGTTTTAGGCTTCTGAGCCTTTACCTAAAGCCCATACTGCCTGACTTGGCCACCAAGGTGGAGAGCTTTTTGAACATTCCACCCTTGGACTTCACATCGGCCCAAACCCTTTTGGGCCAAGGCCATGTCATTGGCCCTTATGAGCACTTGATGCAAAGGGTGGATGTGAAACTCTTGGATCAACTCACCGAACCCGCCAAAACCGAAGAGCCCCCCAAGTCCGCTCCAGGTGGAGTCGCCATTGAGCCCACCATCGGCATCGATGACTTTGTGAAAGTGGATTTGCGCATCGCCAAAATCGTGGATGCTCAAGCGGTAGAGGGCTCAAGTAAGCTCTTGAAACTCACACTAGACGTCGGTGAAGGGCAAAACAGACAGGTCTTCAGTGGCATTGCTGCCCACTACAAACCCGAAGATTTGGTAGGTCAACTCACCGTGGTGGTTGCCAACTTGGCGCCACGCAAGATGAAGTTTGGCGTCTCTGAGGGCATGGTTTTGGCGGCAAGCCATGAGGATGAAAAAGCCTACCCTGGTGTCTTTATCCTCAATCCTTGGCCAGGTGCCACACCGGGCATGAGAATACGCTAAAGTTTGGAGGACGAAGGGGGGCTTTGTTAGACCGCCTGACTCCTTGGTTGATGAGGAGCATCCTTATTTTTTAAGAGATGGTGCCTATTTCCGCTCGCAAGTCAAAAAAGCAATCAAGCCTTCAAAGGGCTCGATTAAAAAAACAGTTTTGACAACCCCTCATTTTTGATTAGACATGAACTTGAATCACACTGATGATTCAAGTTGCTTGCCTCTCTGGGCAGGTGAGCCTAATCACCGTGTTAGAGTGTGAGTATGCCCATCAAAACCCTTCAAAACTTGACCCACGTTGAACGCAATGCGATCAACAACCACCAACTGGGTGGGGTCTTGAGTTTTGTGGCGGGCTACATCAACGCCGGGGGTTTTTTGGCGATTGGACGCTACACCTCCCACATGAGCGGCATCATCTCTGGAGTCGGTGATGACGTGGCTTTGAACCGATGGGGATCGGTGTTGGCTGGACTCTCGCTTTTGGGGGCCTTCATCTTGGGCTCAACCGCCACTTCGGTGATGGTGAACTGGGGACGCCGGCGAGAGATCCATGCCCGTTTTGCTCTGCCTTTGCTGGTTGAGGCAATGGTGATTTTCGCCTTTGGTTTCATGGGCTCCGCCTCATTAGAGAGCACCAACTTGCTCACCCTTCCCAGCATCGCTTTGGTGTTGTGCTTTGTGATGGGTCTACAAAACGCCATCATCACCAAAATCTCAAAGGCAGAAATCAGAACCACCCACATGACCGGAGTCGTGACCGACATTGGCATTGAGCTTGGCCGTCTTTTTTATTGGAACCACTCCAAGAGTGCCAACGATGTGCATGTGGTCTTGGCCAATCGGCAAAAGCTCAAAGCACACCTGTTGATTCTCACCATGTTTTTGGTCGGTGCCATCTCAGGGGCTTTGAGCTTCAAGGGCTTTGGTTTTTGGGCTGCATGGCCTGTTGCTGCCTTTTTGCTCCTGCTGAGCTCGGTTCAAATCGCAAAAGACTTGGGTGCCCCCATCTAAAGCCTCATTGCAGTTTTCATTTCCTTCACTTCTCTTCTCTTCACATCTCTTTACTTATCCTCACTCCTCTTTACCCCCTTTTTCTTGGCCTCTCCCCTTGGGTTAAAATCACCCCAATACTGGCTCCACCCTAGACGAGGCAGACACCATTCGTCTGCCTCACTCAATAGGGGTCAACACTTCAAGGTTTCACCATGTCTTTCTTTCGTCGTCCCGATTACCAGTCTGAGATCACGCATTTCATTGAAGACCTCAAAAAGCAAGACCCCACGCTCGAGTCCAAACAAAGAGCGGGGCGACAATTGCTTTGGGACAAATCGGTGAACACCGAGCTCATGAGCGAATTTGATGCCGCACGCGTTCCCCAAGCCCCTTACGTTTACCAAACCAAGGGCCACGCCTAAGCTCTGAACACACCAGCCTTGGGCCCTTCGCTTTAAAACCACAGCAATGGGCTCAACTGAACCAAGCTCTCAATGACCTCCACACCCGATTCCAAGCCTGAGAATGCGCCCACACTCCAAGAGGAGTGGGCGCAAGCCATGGAGCAAACCATTGAGCTCAATGGGGAGCACATGCCCAATGTGGTGGACAAAGTGGCACTGGCCAAACTGTATGGCGAGCCTCTTTTCTCGATGCCACAAGACCTCTACATTCCGCCCGACGCGCTAGAGGTTTTTCTCGAGGCCTTTGAAGGCCCCTTGGACTTGTTGCTGTATTTGATTCGAAAGCAAAACTTCAACATCCTCGACATTCCCATGGCGGCACTCACCCGTCAGTACTTGAGTTACGTCGACGAGATCCGGCAACGCAATTTGGAATTGGCAGCCGAGTACTTGCTAATGGCTGCGATGCTCATCGAGATCAAATCTCGGATGCTCTTGCCACCAAAACGCGTGAACGAAAACGAAGAGGTCCAAGATCCACGAGCTGAGCTTGTGAAACGTTTGCTGGAGTACGAAAAAATGAAACTCGCGGCCGCTCAGCTCAACGACTGGCCGCAACTGGGACGTGATTTCCTCAAAGCACAAGTCTTCATCGAACAGTCCTTGCAACCCAGATTTCCCGATGTGTTCGTGCCTGAGCTGCAGCAAGCTTGGAGCGACATTTTGAAACGAGCCAAATTGGTGGAGCATCACAAAATCTCTAAAGAGGAACTCTCTGTGAGAGAGCACATGAGCTTGGTGCTCAGGCAACTCACGGGTAAAAAATTCGTTCAGTTCGAAGATCTCTTTGATGTGAAGTTGGGTGCACCCGTGTTGGTGGTGACCTTTGTGGCTTTGCTCGAATTGGCCAAAGAGATGCTGATCGAGATCACACAAGGGGATGTCTACGCCCCCATTTACGTGAGACTGGCCTACACGCCCAACTAAGCAGGTTCAAAGCACAATTTGCTCTTGGCTATTGGCGCTTGGCGCTTGACCCGAATGCTTTTAGAACTCCAACTTCGCTTGTCGTCCCATCAACCTCTTGATGGCATCTCCAGGAGCCAACTCGCCCTTTAAGACCTCCACCACACATTGGGTGATGGGCATTTCAATGGCCAATTGCTGGGCTCTTGAGAGCACCGTTTCAGCGCAATACACACCCTCGGCCACATGGCCCAAATGGGACATGATGTCACCCAACGATTGACCACGTGCCAAGGCCAGTCCGACTTGTCGATTGCGCGACAAGTCTCCTGTGGCAGTGAGCACCAAGTCTCCAAGTCCTCCCAAACCCATCAGGGTCTCGCTCTTGGCACCCAGCGCCAAAGCAAGCCTTGTGATTTCAGCCAAACCCCGGGTGATCAATGCAGCCCTGGCGTTCATGCCCAAGCCCAAACCATCGGCCAATCCGGTTGCGATGGCCATCACATTTTTGACAGCTCCCCCCACCTCAACGCCAACCCAGTCCTCGCTAGAGTAGATGCGCAACTGTGGGCCGTGAAGTGCGTCCACCAAGAGACTTCTCAAACTCTCATGAGGAGAGCCCGCCACCAAAGCGCAGGGAAGCCCTTCGGCCACCTCTTTTGCAAAGCTTGGGCCGGAGAGAACCGCCGCTTTGAGGCTGGGTGCCACTTGCTCTTGAACTTGGTGGGGTAAAAGGCCTGTTCCCGCTTCGAAACCCTTGCACAACCAAGCCACATGGGCATGGGGCTGGATGGAAGCCACTCGGGCAAGTGTTGACCTCAAAGCCGAGACTGGCGTGGCAATCACAATGAGATCTTGATTGGGGAGCCAAGCCTCCAGGGCTTGACTTGAGAGATGGAGATGGGGTGAAAGGAGCACACCCGGCAAGTGCGAGCGGTTCTCACGTGATGTGAGCATCTGGGCGTTTTGGCGCTCATCTCGACTCCAAAGCGTCACCTCTTGGGAGTCGCTTCGCTTGGGACTTTGCTGAGCCAGGGCCTGTGCCAAGGCGGTGCCCCATGCTCCTGAGCCAATGACAGCCAAGCGCATCAGAGATCCATTCCTAAAGGGATTCCTAAATCCAAGGACAGCGCATTGGCACCCCACACCTGTTGGGGCCAAGCCGGATGCAAACTCAATTTACTGAGTCGGTGTGTTGCTGCTCTGTGCATTTTGTTGCTGCTCGTACATGGCTTGAAAATTGATTTCAGCCAAATGAACGGGAGGAAAGCCTGCACGCTGAACCACATCGGCCACGTTGCCACGCAAATAGGGATACACAATTTGCGGACAAGCAATGCCCACAATTGAGCCCAGTTGCTCTTGGGGCACGTTTCTGATCTCAAAAATACCCGCTTGCTTGGCTTCGACCAAGAAAACCGTCTTGTCTTGGATCTTGGTGCTCACGGTAGCCGTGACGGTGACTTCAAAAACACCTTCATTGACGTTTTCAGCGCCCACTTGGAGCTGAATATCGACGCTGGGTTGCTCTTGCACCAAGAGAATAGCGGGTGAATTGGGTTGCTCAAGCGAGATGTCTTTCAAATAAATGCGTTGAATTTGAAAAACAGGAGTTTGCGCGTCAGACATGAATGATCCTAAAGGAGATGAACAAAATTGGGCTGCAACCATTGGACCATTCAGTCCAAAAATGAAAGCCTACAAAGCCGATAAAGCCTCATGAACCGCATTATCCCCCAAAGAAGGGGGGGCTTAGGGTCAGAGCCCTGACCCCACCAAAGACTCAGAATTATGAATGAGCCAGCAAAGGTGCCAAACCACCCTTGGCATCCAAGGCCAGCATCGC
>CAIKYO010000133.1 GCA_903831655.1 uncultured Burkholderiales bacterium | reverse complement strand
GTTGACGAAAGGCACGAACTCAAATGATGGGGCAAAAGAATGTTGAATTTGATTGTTTCGGGCGGCGGCTGGCAACCCCATAGTGACTCATTTGGTAGCGGTCGTGTCCTTGAACACACCGAATCTTCTGTTGCTCAGTGGTTCATGATAAATGAGGTTCTTGACATCACTGCAGTCTCTAAATCGTTTAGCTATCCCCATTGTTCTAGGGTCATACACGATTTTTAATGCTACGGTTTTTTCTTCATTGCTTGGCATGTAGTTGAATTTTTGTAACATTAATGCGGCATTTAAGTCGTCCACGTCACCACGGCGTAAATGTGTTCAGAACTGCTGCAGCTTAGACGACGGCTAGGTCAGCCACGAAGAGTTGTCAGCAACTTCACCAATTCGGCAATGGCGGTGAACGGCTCTGGATCAGTGTGCGCGGTGAAACGAGTTGCCAACTGTTCTGCGCGATGTGTTGCGAC
Source organism: uncultured Burkholderiales bacterium (assembly GCA_903831655.1). Lineage (GTDB taxonomy): Bacteria > Pseudomonadota > Gammaproteobacteria > Burkholderiales > Burkholderiaceae_C > Limnohabitans. The sequence goes on along the minus strand of CAIKYO010000133.1, from coordinate 2,336 downwards.
GTTCAAGTGCTCTTTGGTGAGCGCAAACGCGTTGCTCGCACCTTTGCTGTAACCTGGAATGTGAGTCTTGAGACGGCGCATCACTTCATCACGATGCAGCGGAGCCTGAATGTCTTCAAAATGCAGCAAGAGCCAAAGCTCAAAACCAGGCACGGAAGCAATGGCCTGAAAACGGATCAGCTGGTTGGCATCGTTTTTGAGCTTGGCGTCTAATGACGCGGCAAGTGCAAGCGCATCGTGATAACTGGCATGATCATCACGATCAAAGACTGCATATACCTTCTCGAACGCACGGTGCTGAATGTTATTGTGCCGCTCGCCATCCTCCATAATGCCTGCGCGTATTGCACCACTTGAATCGGCGCAGTGCCTAACTCGCTGGGGCGGACCTCTACATTAGCGGTATGCAAACAATGAGCCGCACGGATTTCCCGGAAATAGTTTGGCTCTGTCTGGCTACCTTCGGAAACAATCAGGATGCGGTCGTAACTCGCGCGTCGACTTTGCTTACGCTCCAGTTGTTTTTTTTGGCGCTCTTTGAGCGAGTTATTGCGAGCCATCAGTGTTTCAGCCCAAGGGCATGACTGAAAAATGGCACACCACCGTATCGCCCCATGAGGTAACAGCGCTCCAGTGCTTCGTTTTTACGAGGGCTAAATTCGGATAAGCCGACCAATGTCGAAGTTTGATTGCTGTCTTTCTCAACGAACCATACCTGATCACGACGGAACAAATCTTGTGCATCCAGCAGCGAAGTGTCATGAGTCGTAAAGATCAACTGTGCGCCAGCAGCGTTAAATTCCGAACGGTGAAACAGTTTCACCAGTTCACGAACCAACAAGGTGTGCAGGCTGGTATCGAGTTCATCGATGACCAGTGTCAGTCCTTTGCTAAGGATGTCCAATACGGGGCCTGCAAGGAATAGCAAATTGCGCGTGCCGTTGGATTCATCGATCAATTCAAACACAGCTTTGCCATGTTCTGTGACATGGTGGAAGCGTAGTTTGTGCTCCTCCATTTCCTCCGCGCGCACCTCGGTTTTTCCCGCGACCAGGTCGAAATGGACTGCCTGTCCGGGCACTTTGCGAGTTTCGACATCAATGTCAGCGATGCTGATGTCGGCAGAGGACAGGAAGTTGCAGATCTCTTTCCGACCATCGGGCTGCTTGAGCATCTGGATGGAGATTTGCGGATTGAGCTGGTTCTGTTCGTTAAACATCACCAGTCGATTAACAAACCAGTCGAACACTGGGCGCAAGGCTTCACTGTTAAGTTGAACGGCCATCGACAGGAACAGTGAGTTCGCTCTCGTGGCACCTTCCCACAGGTTTTTGGGACCCTTTAGACCAGGACCGAAGTCATAAACGTCCTTACCAGCTTCGACGTCAAAGTGGCGTTCAAACCAACGTTGCGGTTTGAAAGCCTTGTAAACCAATAGATGCTCGCTGATGATGCGCTGCGCAGTCATGGAAAATCCGTATTGGTAGCGCACACCGTCAAGCAGGAAAGTGATTTCAAATTCGCTGGGCTGGCGGGCAGAGTCTGTGTCGAGTCGAAAGGGTTGTACAGCAAAGGTCTGACCAGGTTGGATCGCTGTTGCCGACTCGGTCACCACCCCGCGCATGTATTGCAGTGCTTTGATGAGATTGGATTTTCCGCTGGCGTTGGCACCGTAGACCACAGCACTACGCAGCAAAGTGGGCGCTGCGTTGATGCCAGTTACTTGGGTATGAGTGTCCTGCAGTGTCTTGTCCTTGGACGCAACAAGACTAAGCACCTGCTCATCACGCAGGCTGCGGAAGTTTTTGATGCGAAACTCGATTAGCATTTTATTCACCCATAAATATCAAAATATTTTGATATTTATGCGCTTATTGAGCAAATTTTCAATATATTTTTATTGATTGACTCGTCTTAGACGGTGCTCCTTGTAAGGGAAATCTGACTTCGACGACAACATGCTTTGAATTGGCACCAGGATGATGATGACATAAAACTGCCTTATAGCGATGCCTTCACCTTGGATTGATTAAGCGAAACACGCACTGGAAGAGAATTCTCCGAACGGGTGAGGGGGTAGGCGCAGACCCATGGAGTCCCCCCGTTTTCCGCACTGGGGGTAAATTCAAAACTGAGTTCCTCACACCTGCGGGATGGGTGTTTGGGTTTGTTATGCTTTGTTCAACGAAACCTTAGATGAACTCAGTTGATCCTTGTACTCAGAACGGCAATCTATCCAGGAAATGATTTAGCCAAGGCCAAAGACTGGTATTGCCAAGTCTTGAAGATGGAGCCATATTTTGATCAGCCCTTTTATGTAGGCTTTCAGGTGGGTG
>CAIKYO010000132.1 GCA_903831655.1 uncultured Burkholderiales bacterium | reverse complement strand
GATCTATACCAAGGCCAAGACGAAGGTTCCAATGTCAGTGGCTGATATGGTCACCTCTCCAAAGTGGAACAAGGTGTCAGGGAAGATATTTGGAAAAGGTTGAGGCGATGAACTGTAAGCTCCACGCACCCCGTTTCTCATGGCGATTGACAAGCCAATGGTGGCAACCACGATGGGCATCATTCCAAATTTAAAGAGAGGATCTACAACGCCTCGCTTGAACGCCCAACCCAAAACCAAGATGCTCACCAAGCAACTCAAGGCGAAACTCATGGCGAGGTTGAGTCCGTGATTCATGCCAATGAGCATCATGAATGCGGGCAACATTACAAATTCGCCTTGGGCAAAATTGATCGTTCCAGAGGCTTGCCACAAAAGGGTAAAGCCCAGGGCTGCCAGCGCATAGATGCTCCCCGTGGCCATGCCACTCAAAAGGAGTTGAAAAAATTCGGTCATGTCTGCTGTAGTTTTAAGGTTCAAAGAAACGATCTCAATGCTTGGGACGCCAAGCTGAGAACGATCAGGGGTGCTCAAATTGAGAACTTATACTTTATCTCGATTCGTTCAAATTCGACCAGGTTCACTTTGCAAATGAGCGATAATCGAACTATATCGTGCGATTAACGATCGTTTTTGGGGTAAACCTTAATGTCTACATTGAATGCCAATGACTTGAATCCAAGGGACTGGATAGCAGGGTTGGAGAAAGGGTTGGGTTTGATCCAAACCTTTGATGAAGCGCATTCCCGCATGACCGTCTCCCAAGTGGGTCAAAGGAGTGGACTGAGCCGAACGGCTTGTCGACGGTATTTGTTGACTCTGTTGCACTTGGGTTTTGTGGAGACAGATGGCAAGCTTTACTGGTTAACACCTAAAGTGATGCGATTGGGTCAAGCTTACTTGGAGTCTGCCCGATTGCCTCGAATCGTTCAGCCCAGCTTGCAGCGTTTGGCTCTGGGCACTCAGGAGATCTCCTTTGTGGGGGTTTTGGATGGAGAGGAAATCGTCTACGTGGCCCGTAATGGTCACAACCGCAGCATGAACACCAGTTTTGCCCTGGGTGCAAGGGTGCCCGCACACACGACCTCAGCTGGACTCATGCTTTTGTCGCTTACAGGTCCTAAGGCCATTGATTCCTACTTGGAAAACCATGATTTAAAAGCATTTACCTCACACACCATCAGCGATAAAACCCGAATGAGGGACTGGTTGACCCAAATCGAGCGGCAAGGTTGGGTGATCTCTGAGCAGCAACTTGAACTCTCCTATAGAGGGGTTGCTGTGCCACTGAGAGATCACAAAGGCAACGTGGTGGCGTCTTTGAGTGTGAGCATGCCCATGGGTCATGAGAGCACCCAAGAGGCTTGCGAGAGGGTGTTGCCTGTTTTGAGAGAAGTTGCCCAGTCCCTGCGGTCTCTCATTTAGATCGCTTCTTTAAAGATTGCGGTCCATTTCGGAGACAAAAACAATGTTGAAAGCAACAGTTCAGGGCGTAAATTAGTCCAAGGGTGTGTGTTTAGTCACAAGAAGTGCTGTCGATCTAGGCAAAAACCCGTTAGAAGACCGACTTCACGACCAAACGGGCGGGTTTTCACCGCCCGTTTTTTTTGGTCTATCAACTATTGAATGATT
>CAIKYO010000131.1 GCA_903831655.1 uncultured Burkholderiales bacterium | reverse complement strand
GTCGCTTCTTTGCCATCCGTTGTTTTTAGGTGTGAGCTGATGACCGGAAACAAGGCCATCACGGGTATGCCCAATTTCACACATTCTTCAGCAACGGGCATCAATTGGTCCAAGCTCAAGCGCTCTACGCCAGGCATGGATTGAACGGACTCTCGCCGGTTCTCTCCCTCCAATACAAATACCGGATAAATAAGGTCGTCAACTCTGAGATGGTGTTCGCGCACCAAACGGCGCGTGAAATCGTCTTTTCTGAGTCGGCGAGGGCGGTTATTGGGAAAGGATGCGTGCATGTTGTGTGTGTCAGTGGTCGTGGTTGAAGGAGATTGTTTTTGGAATCAAATCCATTCGCGTCTAACGATGAAGTGCTTCATGAGGTCGTGCTCTGGCGTTCCCTCTTGGGGGGCGTGTTGATAGGACCAACTCACCAAGGGGGGCATGGACAACAAAATGGATTCCGTTCTTCCCCCCGACTGTAGTCCAAAGTGTGTTCCGCGGTCCCATACCAGATTGAATTCAACGTAGCGACCTCGCCTGTAGAGTTGGTGAGCTCTCTCGCGTTCAGAGTAGGGCGTATCTTTTCTTCTCTCAACGATTGGGAGGTAAGCCAGTAAAAGTGAGTTGCCTACGCTTTGAAGCATTTCAAAGCTTTTGTCGTTACCCAATTCAGAGAAGTCATCAAAAAAGATGCCTCCAATACCACGCTGCTCACCTCGGTGCTTAAGGCAAAAATAATCATCGCACCATGCTTTGAACCTGGGGTACAAATCTGAACCATAGGGGGCGAGGGCATCATGACAGGTTTGGTGAAAATGCACCGCATCCTCTTCAAAGCCATAGTAGGGGGTCAAGTCTAAACCTCCACCAAACCAAGCCACAGGCGCACCGCTTGAAGGGGTTGCACAGATCATGCGCACATTCATGTGAACGGTAGGAACATAGGGGTTGCGAGGATGAAAGACCAAAGACACGCCCATGGCTTCAAAGGGTGAGCCAGCAAGTTCGGGGCGATGTTGAGTGGCTGAGGGTGGCAATTGCGGACCCCTCACGTGAGAAAAGCCACATCCTGCGCGTTCAAAGACGTGACCGTTTTCTAATATTTGTGTAATGCCGTTGCCTTGCAAGGTTTCACCTGGATTTTTATGCCAAGCGTCAGATACAAAGGGTGTACCACCATCTAAATTTGAGATGGCAGTCATGATCGATTTTTGCAAGTCAAGCAAATAACTTCTAATTTGAGTGGGATCCATGGATTGAGTTTGAGGTAAGAGAAAAAGAGACTGCCAAAGAAAGGGTTTGGAGCGATCTGATGTGCGCCAGGCGGGTTCATCATCACTCCAAGACCAACAAGTTCAATGTTTGAGTCACTTGCTTTTCATTGTTCATTGACAAGTCAATGCGGCACGCTACGGCCCTTGGGTAAGGGTCAAAAGTTCATTATTGAAGAAAATGGCTCAAGACTCTTTATGTGCTTTGGTATTCATGTGCAACAGTGAAACTGCGATAAATCCAAAGGCAGCAGAAGCGACCCAAACGGCTGCATGTGAGTACCCAGTTTTCACTTGGAATAGGAAATGAAAGAGAAAGGTGTTGATGAGAAAAAAGATGAACAAACCGATGGATTTTGTGCTGTGCATTTTGGACTCCTTTGTGTTTGATTTTGGTTTCAGGAAAACTCAATCCTATCTTCATTTTATTCAAGAAAACTGACGTATATCAATCAATGGTTTGATGCAAGATTTGTCGTTATTTTTCAAGTCTTGACGGGGCATCAAACATTTGCCGCATGGAGATTTTCCTGGGTGTGGGCAAAAAGCTCTGGCCAGCGTCTAGAGATGCGTGCCTCAATTCCCTTTGCATCCAAGTCATATTGCTTCATCAGCTCTGTGGGGTCCCCGTGTTCGGTAAACCCATCATCAAATCCCACCAATAGGGTTGGAACATTCAGTCCCATGGCTTGTGTGGCCTCCAATACCGCTGAGCCAGCACCCCCTGCGATGCAACCATCCTCCAGTGTTACAAGTCCCATGTGATCTTGGGCCAAGTTGCGAAGGGTCTCCAAGTCCAAAGGCTTGGCCCAGCGCATATCAACCACTGTGTAGCCCAAGCGCCCTCCAATTTCTAGAGCGGGCTGGAGCAATGGTCCAAAGGCAAGCAATGCCAATTGGCGACCTGAGTGTTTTATTTGCGCCTTGCCCCAAGGCAAGGGATCTAGTGTTTGAGTGACCGCGGCCCCGACACCTGATCCTCTTGGGTAGCGAACCGTTGTAGGCCCATTGTGCATGTAAGCACTGTTGAGCAAGAGCCTGCACTCATGCTCATCCGAGGGGCAAAGTATGCTCATGTTGGGAATGCAGCGGGTAAAGGCAATGTCAAACATACCGGCATGGGTTGGTCCATCTGGTCCCACAAGCCCTGAACGGTCCAGTGCAAAGACCATCGGGAGGTTTTGCAATGCAACATCATGGATCATTTGATCGTAGCCGCGTTGCAAAAAGGTTGAATAAATGGCAACCACTGGCTTGAGACCTTCGCAAGCCAGTCCAGCTGCAAACGTCACTGCATGTTGTTCAGCAATCCCTACATCGTGGTATCGATCGGGGTGGCGTTGACTGAATTTCACCATCCCCGACCCCTCTCGCATCGCCGGTGTGATGGCCACCAGTCTGGGGTCAAAGTCTGCCATGTCACAAAGCCATTGACCAAAGACTTGTGTGAAGGTGGTCTTGGAGGCCGCAGGAATTAGTCCAATTTCCGGGTCGAATTTGCTGGGGCCATGGTAGGCAATTGGGTCTGATTCGGCTTTTGCGTAACCCTTGCCTTTTTGAGTGACAACGTGCAGAAATTGTGGTCCCTTCAGATTTTTGACATGCTCAAGGGTGTCAATCAGTGTGTCTAGATTGTGCCCATCAATGGGTCCTGTGTAGTGAAACCCCATTTTTTCAAAAATGGTGTTGGAATGCACCAACTCTTGGGTTTGTTGTTCCAAGTGCTTGGCCAAAGCGAAGAGCGGGGGGGCATTTTTGAGAAGGTTTTTCCCCAATTCTTTGGCCGTTGCATAAAATCTTCCTCCCATCAACTCTTG
>CAIKYO010000130.1 GCA_903831655.1 uncultured Burkholderiales bacterium | reverse complement strand
CTCTAACTTTTGTGGGGCATGCAGTTTTTTAGTGGCCTTTGCAAAGCTGGCCGTAACAAGTAAGCGCATTAACTAAAAACGTATTCACCGATGACGGGTTCTTGATCTGCAACTAAGATTTCACGAATCAAAGAAAACGGTAAGTCTGGGTTTTCTTGGGCAATCTTGCCAATTTGCGACCAATACTCAATCTGCTTGGGCACTGAGCGATGCTCAATGCTCCCAAACAATTTGGCTTGCTCAACTAGCGTTTCTGACAATTTCACGTTAATAGACACAATGGCTCCCCATTAGATGGTTCCACTGTAGCACCATAAGTTCCTTTTTGGAACCTATGGAAAACACCCCATTTGCCATTCTAAGGAGCCAATTGGTTTTTTTCAGCCTCCTTCTGACCAAGATACTTCTCCTCAACCCGACTATCAGCCTCAATTGGCTTTCTAGTATGGGTACTGGCAATTCCCCAATTTTTAGACACGCTTCATCACGCTTTTGGCGCTTTGCTTGAACTGTATTGGCCCGCTAGACTTGACAATTAACACCCCTCAGTCCACTTAGAAAGCTAAAATTGCTCTTTACACCTACCGTGTTGTTGGATGCATCTTCATGAAAAAAATTCTTGTTCTGGGCGGTCGAGGCTTTTTGGGGCAGCACCTGTGCGAGGCGCTCAATCGCGCTCAATTCCAAGTCACCGTCCCCTCGCGTAAACCACAGGCCCGCTCGGTTCAAACGCTCCCCTTTGTGAGTGTGGTGCGTGCGGACATCCACCATCAACCCACTCTTGAAGACTTGATTGCCAACCACGATGTGGTGATCAATTTGGCCGCCATCTTGCATGGCAGCGCACTTGAATTTGAAGCCTTGCACGTGCAGCTTCCCCAAGTCTTGGCCACTTTGTGCGCCAAGCACCGTGTCTCCAAAGTTTTACACGTCAGTGCGCTGGGCGTCAAAAGTGGCGTTGCAGCACCCTCCCTGTACCTGCGCTCCAAAGCACGGGGCGAGCAAGCCCTCATCCGAACGCTTGACCAAACCTCTACTCAATTGAGCATCTTTCGCCCAAGTGTGATCTTTGGCGCCGATGATCGCTTCATCAATGTGTTTGTTAAATTGCTGGCGCTCACACCGGTGATGCCCTTGGGTAGCGCGTCCTCCAAGTTCCAACCCGTTTGGGTCCAAGACGTGGTGAGTGCCATGATGAATACACTCTTGCCACCCACAGTTGGCGCGTCCTTGCAGCATGAGCAACCTCTCTCCTCACTTCAAACCATAGGTCCCAAAACCCACCAGATTTTTGAGCTCGGTGGCCCCGAGCAACTCACCCTCAAAGAGCTCATTCAAATCGCAGCCGCTCATTTGGGTCAGAAAAGGCTCGTGATCGAACTGCCCCAATGGGTGGCTTGGCTCCAAGCCTTGATGCTGGAGTTGCTCCCGGGGGAGCCCCTGATGAGCCGAGACAATGTTGCCTCCATGCAAGTGCCCAATGTGTGCACGGGAGAGTTTCCCGGTCTATTGGAGTGCGGTGTCTTGCACCCCAAGCGCCTACAAACTGTGTTCCCGCCCAAGCCTTGAGGCCAACAAGCCCGCAGGCGCTTTAAACACCCACACAAGAGATCAACATGGACATTTACTTGGTGGGTGGAGCCGTTAGAGACGAAATGCTGGGGCTCAAAGGCTCGGACCGCGACTGGGTGGTGGTGGGCTCCACGCCTCAGGAGTTGGAGAGCTTGGGTTATCAAAACGTGGGCAAAGACTTCCCCGTCTTCTTACACCCAGAGACGCGCGAGGAATATGCACTCGCTCGTTTGGAGCGAAAAATCTCACCCGGCTACAAAGGCTTCGTGACCGAGCACTCACCCCATGTGAGCTTGGAGGAGGACTTGAGTCGGCGAGACCTCACCATCAACGCCATGGCCAAATCCCTGGATGGCCAACTCATCGACCCTCACCACGGAGCCCAAGACTTGGCGCAAAGGGTGCTCAGACATGTGGGGCCCGCCTTCACAGAAGACCCCGTTCGTGTGCTGAGACTTGCGCGCTTTGCCGCACGCTTTGCCGATTTCACAGTGGCCCCTGAGACACTCAAACTCTGCCAAGACATGGCACAAGGCGAGGAGCTTCAAAGCTTGGTGCCTGAGCGAGTGTGGACCGAGAGCACCAAGGCGCTCATGAGCGATCACCCATCGCGGTTTTTCTCCTTTCTCAAGCGCGCCAATGCACTGCCCATTTTGATGCCCGAGTGGCCTTTGTCTCAAATGGATGAGGGCTCAAGCCAATGGCAGCAGTTCTTGACCCAGATAGACGCCTGTGCCAAAGCTCATCTGAGCTTGGAGGAGCGTTATTGCGCGATCTTTTATCCGCTCTCTACAACTTTAGAGACTGAATCAGAAACTTGGAGCCAAAGTGCGAGCCTCACCTCTGAGAGACTGCGGGTGAACACCGCGTCCAAAGAGTTGGCGTTGATGATGCAAAAACTTCTTTCCCAACTGTTTCCCAACGATCAGGTACAAGGCTTGGGGCAAGACCATTTCCTGGACTTGATCAAAGCAGCGGACGGGTTCAGGAGACCTGAGCGTTTTGCGTCTTGGCTCAGGGTACTCAGTCTATTGTTGAGCCAAGAGGCTTTGGAGCCGGCTTGCGCTTTGGCGCGCAGTCGTTTGTCACACGTGCAAGGTCTGCACGCGGCTTGGTCCCGCGCATGCGCCTTGGACCTCAAAGCGCTGACTCAAAGGGCACAAGAGATGGGATTGAGTGGCACCCAAATCGGTCAATGGATTGATGAGCAAAGACAAAAAGCCATCCAAGGGTTGTGAGCGCCCCTGACAAGCCGGATCAAATGAGTAAAACCCTTAGGTTGGTTTTACTTTTGTGATACCTCTGGCATTTGAAACAAATTCTTACGCAACAAAGTCCACGCCAGCCAGTTGCGAGTTTGAGTGTCCATCCAACTGCGCTCTGCGCTCAAAGCTTGGGTTTGTGCGCTGACCACATTCAGATAGCCAACCGTACCGGCCTTGTACTGGGCCTGTACCACTTGCAAGTTCTTGGCACTGCTCAAGTAGGCTTGGCGCAAAGCGTCGACCTCTAGCTTTAGCAAAGATGCCGCCACCAAATTGTCCTCCACCTCTTGGAAAGCGGTGATCACCACTTGCCTGTAATTCATCACTTGTGACTCCAAAGCCGCAAGCGCACTGTCTTTGGCCGCCTGGCGCAATCCACCGTCCAAGAGTGGCAAGACCAAACCCGGCCCCATTGACCAAGCCTGGTTGGCGGGGTTGACCAAAGAGGCAATGCTCGTGTTGCGATAACCCGCTGAGGCTTGCAAGACCAAGGGGGGCAAGAAAGCGGCATTGGCGACCCCGACGCTGGCATTGGCTGCGTTCACACTGGCTTTGGCCGCTTGGATATCGGGTCTGCGCTCCAAGACATCCAAGGCCACAATCTCGGGCAACTCAGGGACTGGAGGCGGCCAAGCCACACCTTTCAAATGCAAAGCGCTCGAGGTTGAATGGGAGGATTGAGACGTGTCGCGAGCCAAGGGCTCGATGGACAAGTCCCCAGGCACCACACCCAAAAGGGCCGCCAATTGGTGCTCGGTTTGGGCGCGTTGAATGTTGAGATCTTGGCGCTGCGCTTGGGTGGTGTTGAGTTGTGATTGAGCTTGCGCCACATCCGAAGAAGACACCACACCTTGGCGGTACTTGGACTCTGTGAGCTGCAAAGATTTGGCATAAGCGCGCTCGGCATCATCGAGCATCAAAAGATCCGCCTCTTGTCCTCTGAGGGTGAGGTAAGTTTGCGCCAAGAGCACCTGCGCTGAGCGCGTGGCTTGGTAGAAGGTTTGCAAGCTGGCTTGGGCATTGAAGCTGGCCAGACTCGTTTGAGCTCCAATGCGGCCCCACACATCGAGCTCCCAACTGAGGGGTGCACTCAAGCTGTAACTGGTCCCTGCGGGAACGGCCAATTGGTTGCGGGCCCGATTGGCAGAAGCGTTTAAGTTGAGTGTTGGGCTGTAAGCGGCCTCGGCTTGCCTCAAAGCCGCTTGTGTGACTCGCACTTGAGAGGCCAGTTGGCGCACGCTGATGTTGCCCTTTAAGAGGAGCTCCTCCAAATGGTTCAGCGTTGGATCTCCAACCGCCTCCCACCACGGGTCCTTGGGCCAAGCACTGAGGAGATCAAGCATCTTGGGGTCTGGGCCAAAACTCGCTGTCAATTTGACTTGGTCAGTGCCGTGGGATGGGTTGAGAGGTGAGGACGACTTTGAGTCTTCTCGCCAAACTTTGGAGGGCTGCCAGTCATCGGGCTTTAACTCCGGTATTTGTGAACAAGACACCAATCCACCCGCCATGATCATGATGGCAATGGCCAACCGAGTGGAGTGGGCTTTGGGTTTTGAATGGATCATGCAGATTCCCCTGAATAATTGAGCCGCTCAGGGCGCTTGGATGAGAAGAGGCGAGAGCATGCGCTTCGCGCTTTTTCGAGCAACAAAAAGACCACCGGTGTTGTGTACAAGGTCAAGAGCTGACTGAAGACCAAACCACCCAAAACCGACACACCCAAGGGGTAGCGCAACTCGGCACCATCCCCGTGACCGAGCACCAAAGGCAAGGCGCCCAGCATGGCCGCCAAGGTGGTCATCATGATGGGGCGCAATCTGATGTGACAGGACTTGTAAATGGCTTTGGCAGCTCCCATGCCAGAGCGCTGTCTGACCAGTGCAAAGTCGATCATCAAGATCGCATTCTTCTTCACAATCCCGATGAGCAAAATCACCCCAATCAACGCGATCACTGAAAAGTCAGTTCCAACGAGCATGAGCGCGATCAAGGCTCCCACACCCGCTGAGGGGAGCGTGGACAGGATGGTCAAGGGATGCAACAAACTCTCATACAAAATGCCCAACACCAGGTACAGCGTCACAATGGCTGCCAAGATGAGGAGGGGCTGGGTGCTCAAAGACTTTTGAAACGCGTTGGCGTTGCCAGAAAAACTCCCTCTCACAGAAACTGGCAGTTTGAGCTCGGCCATGGTCCGGTTGATGGCATCTGTGGCTTGGGACAGGGAAGTTCCTTCTGCCAAATTGAAGCTAAAAGTGTCAGAAGGCACACCGCCCTCGTGGCTCACCGACAAAGCGGTGTTGGTGAGCTCCACATGTGCAACCTCTGCAAGAGGCACCAACGCGCCGCTCGCGTTTCTCAGTTGCACGAACTTCAAAGACTCAGGTCCCAAGAGATAGGGGGGTGCGAGTTCCAAGACCACACGGTATTGGTTCAAAGGGTTGTAGATGACGCCTATTTGGCGTTGGCCAAAGGAGTTCGCAAGCGCCGTGTCCACGTCGGCCATTTTGAGACCCAGGAGTTGGAGCTTTTCTCGGTCAACGACGAGTGAGGTTTGCAGTCCTCTTTCTTCAAAATCGGTGTTGATGTCTTCTAGTTCTGAGAGTTTTCCAAAAGCCCTCCTCACCCTGGGTTCCCAATAGCGCAAGTCTTGCAACTCATCGGCTTTGATGGTGAACTCGTACTGCGCCGAGGACTGTCGCCCACCAATGCGAATGTCTTGAATGGGCACCAAAAAGAGCCTGGCACCAGCCTCCTTCGCGAGTTTGATGCGCAGGCGTGCCACCACTTGGTCTGCACTCACATGCCGCTCGGACAAGGGCTTCAAGGTCAAGATCACTTGAGCTGAATTTTTTCTCTCCCCTCCCGTGAACCCAGTGACGCTCTCAACCGCATCGTCGGCACGAATTTTCTCCATGAAAGCATCAAGCTTTTCTTTCATCGACAAATAAGACGTGCTTTGATCCGCACGAATGGCACCAAAGATGCGACCTGTGTCTTGTTGAGGAAAGAAGCCTTTGGGAATCGTTTGGTACAAGCTCACATTCAGTGCAATGGTGGCCACCAAAATGAGCATCACCATGGGCGGGTGTCTCAGCGACCAAGCCAAACTCAAGCGATAAGCCTTGGAGAGGTTTTTAGAAGAAAAATACCGCACCCAAGCCAAGGCTGGCGTTGCCAAGAGGCGCTCCCAAAGAGTGGGTCCAGCCCTTGGAGCCTGCAGGTGCGCTGTGCTCAAGAGGGCTGCGCACATCATGGGTGTGGTGGTCAAAGAGACCACCAAGGAAATTAAGATGGCGCTGGAGAGCACCACGGCAAACTCTTGAAAGAGTCGACCCAAAATACCGCCCATGAGCAAAATGGGGATGAAGACCGCGATCAAGGACAAGCTCATCGAGACCACCGTAAAGCCAATCTCTTTGGAGCCGCGGTGAGCCGCTTGCTTGGGGCTCCAACCTTGCTCGATGTGGCGTGTCACGTTCTCAAGCACCACGATCGCATCGTCGACCACAAAGCCCGTTGCGATGGTGAGGGCCATGAGGGACAAATTGTTCAAGCTGTAGCCCAGCACATACATCACCCCAAACGCACCGGCCAAGGACACTGGCACGGCGACACTGGGGATCAAGGCCGATCGCACGCGTTTTAAGAAAAGACCCACCACCAAGACCACGAGGCCAATGGAGATGACCATGGCTTTTTGGATTTCAAACAAAGAGGCCCTGAGCGTGGGTGTCCTGTCAGACACGACCGACAACACGACCCCAGAGGGCATGTAGGCTTTGAATTGAGGGATGAGGGCCAACACCTTCTTGACCGCCTCAATGACGTTTGCTCCGGGCTCCTTGTTGATAAACAAGAGCACCGCAGGCTCACCCGCCAAGGAGCCGTAATTCCTCACATCTTGCACCGAGTCTTCAACTTGGGCGACGTCCTTGAGTGTCAAGACCACCCCGCTTTGGCTCTTCAAGATCAACTCTTTATAGGCCTTAGCCGTTTTGGCTTGATCATTGGCTTCAATTTGCCAAGCGTGGTCAGGCCCTTCGATCACCCCTTTGGGTCGGTTGCCATTGAACGCCACAACGGCGGCACGCACTTGCTCGGCACTCAAGCCCACGGCATTGAGTTGGGTCGGATTGAGTTCAATGCGAACCGCAGGCAGTGCGCCACCACCGATCGTGACTTGGCCAATGCCCTCCACTTGGGACAAACGTTGGGCCAAAATGGTGGAGGCCACATCGTACAAAGCGCCCCGGGTCATGCTGGGGGATGTGAGGGCAATGACCAAAATGGGCGAGTCCGCGGGATTGACTTTTCGGTAGGTGGGGTTGCTGGGCATGCCACTGGGTAGCATCGCGCGAGCAGCGTTCAAAGCCGCTTGCACGTCGTTGGCAGCCCCGTTGATGTCTCGGTTCAAATCAAATTGCAAGGTCACCCGCGCGCTTCCAAGAGAAGAGCTAGAAGTCATTTCATTGACCCCTGCGATCGAGCCCAATGCACGCTCCAGTGGGGTTGCAACGGTGGAGGCCATCGTCTCGGGACTTGCGCCTGGCAAAGAGGCTTGTACTGAGATCGTTGGAAATTCAACTTGAGGCAAGGGTGCGACTGGCAATTTGAAGTAAGCCAGTGCACCCGCCAAGGCCAAACCACAGGTGAGCAATGTGGTTGCGATGGGCCGCTCGATGAAGGGGTGCGAGAGGTTCACTTACACCCGCTCCCTCTCACTTGCAATGTGCCCCACGTCGATCCATTTTGCAAAAGTGAGATAAATGACGGGCGTGGTGAAAAGAGTCATCAATTGACTGAGCATCAAGCCCCCCACCATCGTGACCCCCAGGGGTTGCCTGAGCTCTGTGCCCACACCGCCTCCCAAGACCAGGGGCAAGGCACCCAACAACGCGCACAAAGTGGTCATCAAAATCGGTCTGAACCGGAGCAAGCACGCCTCTCGAATGGCTTCCTTGGGAGTGAGTCCTTGGTGCCTTTGCGCGTTGAGCGCAAAGTCAATCATCATGATGGCGTTTTTCTTCACGATGCCAATGAGCAAGATGATGCCAATGACGGCGATCACCCCCAAATCGGCCCTCCAAGCCCAAAGGGCCAACAAGGCACCCACCCCTGCAGAGGGGAGTGTCGAGAGAATGGTCACCGGATGGATGTAGCTCTCGTAGAGCACACCCAGCACAATGTACATGGTCAAGACAGCGGCCAAGATCAAGAGCAGGGTGTTGGACAAAGAACTTTGAAAGGCCAGGGCCGCACCTTCGAACTGAGACTGAATGCTCAAGGGCATGCCCTCATCCCTGGCGACTTGTAGCTGCGCTCGAACGACCTCTACGGCCTCTCCGAGGGAGACTCCCTTTTGGGGTTTGAAGGCCAAGGTGACGCTTGGGTACTGACCCAAATGAGGGATGGACAAGAGCGCGGGACGCTCTTCGATGTTGGCCACATTGGCCAAGGACACTTGCACGCCAGTGGCATTGGGCACATAAATGCCTTCTAGGGATTTGGGGCTGACTCGGTCCTTGGGGGCGACTTCGAGCACGACTCGGTACTGATTGCTTTGGGTGTAGATGGTCGAGACCAAGCGTTGGCCAAAGGCGTCATAGAGAGCGTTGTCAATGGCCGCAATGCTCAGTCCCAGTCGACCCGCTGCCTCTCGGTTGATGTTGACATAGGCCTGCAGTCCTTGGTCTTGGTAGTCGCTCTCGACCACCTCCAAGAGAGGGCTCTTGATGAGCAACTCGCGCATGCGCTTGGACCAAACACCCAAATCATCCATGTTGGGACCACTCAACACAAAGGCATAGGGGGCTTTGGCAATTCGGTCGTCCAAGGTCAGATCTTGCACCGGTTGGAAATAAACGCGCGCTCCACCCACATGGCTTGCGAGTTGTTGCAGTCGCTCGATCAACTGATCTTGCGTGCCCACGCGCTCACCCTTGGGCTTCAAGTTGAGCATCATGCGGCCCGCGTTCAAGGTCATGTTTTGTCCATCCACTCCAATGAAGGAGGTGAGGGATGCGACA
Source organism: uncultured Burkholderiales bacterium (assembly GCA_903831655.1). Taxonomy (GTDB): domain Bacteria; phylum Pseudomonadota; class Gammaproteobacteria; order Burkholderiales; family Burkholderiaceae_C; genus Limnohabitans. Next base: position 3,604 of record CAIKYO010000130.1, on the reverse strand, counting down.
TCGGGATCTTTCAAAAAGACGGCAGACAGCGCCTCTTGGTGCTCGGCCATGGAGGCAAAGGAAATGCTTTGGGTGGACTCGGTCAAGACTTGAATGGCGCCGGTGTCTTGCTCAGGAAAGAAGCCCTTGTTGCTTGCGATGTAGAGGAGAGAGGTCATCGCAAGGGTCCCCAAAAACACCCACCACGTGGCACGGGTGTGCTCGAGCACCCAGTCGAGTTTTTTCGCGTAGTAGGCAATCAGTTGATCCAGCCAGCCTCCCAGTTTTTGTGCAAACGCACTGTGCTTTGTTTGGTGGGCGGGCTTTAAGATGCGCGAGCACATCATGGGGGTGAGGGTCAATGAGACCACCGCTGAGATCAAAATGGCGACCGCCAAGGTGATCGCAAACTCGTGAAAGAGCCTCCCCACCACATCGGCCATGAAGAGCAAAGGAATGAGAACCGCAATCAATGAAATGGTGAGCGAGACGATGGTGAATCCGATTTCCTGTGCGCCGTCCAAAGCGGCTTGCACAGGGGTCTTGCCCATCTCGATGTGGCGCGCGATGTTCTCAATCATCACAATGGCATCGTCCACCACAAAACCTGTGGCGATGGTGAGCGCCATGAGGGTCAGGTTGTTGATGGAGAAATCAAGCAAATACATGACCCCAAAGGTGCCGACCAAGGACAAAGGAACCGCCACACTGGGAATGAATGTGGCGTGTGAGCTTCTGAGGAAGATGAAAATCACCAAGACCACCAACGCAATCGAGATGAGGAGCTCAATTTGCACATCCGAGACCGATGCGCGGATGGTGATGGTGCGGTCGTTCATGACCTCCAAATCCAGCGTTTCAGGCAAATTGGCTTTGAGTTGAGGCAGGAGTGCCTTTAAGCGGTCGACCGTCTCGATCACATTGGCTCCGGGTTGCCTTTGCACGTTGATGACGATGGCGTCCTTTTGGTTGGCCCAGGCCCTGAGTCTTAAATTCTCAGGGGCATCCACCAAGGTCGCCACATCTTCGAGTCGCAAGGGGTTGCCATTTTTGTAAGCGATGATGAGTTTGGCGTACTCTTTGGCCGAGTGCAATTGGTCGTTCGCATCCAGAGTCGAACTTCTCTGGGGGCCATCAAAACTGCCTTTGGGGCTATTGACGTTGGCACCCACGATGGCAGTCCTCACATCCTCCAGCCCCAAGCCCACTTGAGCCAAGGTGGCGGGGTTGACTTGAACTCTCACAGATGGGCGCCTGCCGCCTCCCAAGCTCACCAGTCCCACGCCACTGACTTGGGACAAGCGTTGGGCGATGCGGTTTTCCACCATGTCGTGCACTTGGGTGATGGGGAGCGTTGGAGAGCTCACAGCGAGTGTCAAAATGGGCGCGTCTGCGGGGTTGACCTTGCTGTAGATGGGGGGCATGGGCAAATCGCTGGGGAGCAAATTACCGCCCGCATTGATGGCGGCTTGCACCTCTTGCTCGGCCACATCCAAAGAGAGTGCCAAAGAAAACCTGAGCGTGATGACGCTCGCCCCACCTGAGCTCACCGAGCTCATCTCATCCAAGCCCGGCATCTGACCGAATTGGCGCTCCAAGGGAGCGGTGATGGAGGAGGTGATGACCTCAGGCGAGGCACCCGGATAGAGGGTCGTGACTTGTAGCGTTGGGTAGTCGACCTGGGGCAATGAGCTGATGGGCAAGAGCCGATAAGCCAGCGCACCCGTGATCAGAACCGCCAACATCATCAGACTTGTGGCGACGGGGCGAATGATGAAAAGGCGTGAGATGTTCATCTGAACTCTCCCCTTGCATTAAGGCAGTTGACCTGAGGGGTCACTGTTCACCCCCAGCGTTTTGGCGCCTCTCTCTCATCTTTTGAAAGAAGGCTCGCCTTTCCTCGGGGCTCATGGCTTTGATTTTTTCAACCATCTCGGGAGGGAGTCGGTCCATCCAACGGGGGCGCTCACCGCCAGCGGACTCTTGACTAGGTGCAGACGGCGATGGAGCTTGGACACCGCTTGGCGACGCACTTGACCCTGAATTGGGGGAGCTCACACCTGGGGAGCCAGCCTGGGTGGCATTGGCGCTTGAGCCTTCTGAGTGGCCTTTTGAGTCGACTGCAGTTTTGCTGTGATCAGGCTTTGAGGTGACAACACCGACTGATCCAGCGTCAGTGGGTTTGGTGCTCATGCCTAGCATGGAGGGGTCTTGTTTGACCAACTCCACTTTGGCGCCATCTCTCAAACGATCGGCCCCATCGGTCACAACCTTGGTGCCGGGGGAGAGATCACCCTTCAAAGCTTGGACAGCGGTCCAGTCGCCTTGGATGGGACCCAAAGTCACACGGATCATCTTGACACTCAAGTCTGGGTTCACACCCAGCACATAAGTTCCAATCGATCCCCTTTGAACAGCATTGGTGGGAACGGCCAAGGTGTTTTTAAGGATTTGGAGTTGGAGTTCAATGTTGGCAAACTGATTGGGAAAGAGTTGTCCCTTGGAGTTGTCCAGGAGTGCTTTGAGTTTCAAAGTGGATGTACCCACATCGATGGCATTGTCGGTGGTGAGCACTTGGCCTTTGGCCAAGATCGTTTGTTGGTCTCGGTCTCTTGCCACAACGGGCAAGACTTGGGATTTGCTGAGTTTGTCTTGCACCAAGCCCACATTTTTTTCTGGAATGGAGAAAAGCACCGCCATGGGTTGGGTTTGAGTGATGGTGACCAAGCCTGTTGCATCACCCGCGCGCACCAAACTGCCAAGTTCGACTTGTTTTAATCCCAAACGCCCAGAGATCGGAGCCACCACGCGGGTGTATTCCAAATTGAGTTTGGCCGTGTCCACCAAAGCCTGGTCCGTTCTGACCGTACCGGCCAGTTGTTGAACCAAGGAGGCTTGGGTGTCGAGTTGCTGCTTGGGGATGGCGTCCTCAGCCCACAGCGCTTGGTAGCGCGCTTGGTCCAATTGAGCGTTCCTGAGCAGGGCTTGGTCTCTCTCGAGTTGACCTTGGGCCTGGGAGAGCGCTGCTTGAAAAGACCTTGAATCGAGTTCAGCGATCACCTCGCCAGCTTTGACCATTTTGCCTTCAGTGAACAAAATTGATTTCAATTCACCATCGACCTTGGCGCGAACTTGCGCGGTGTTCATGGCGGTCAGTGTGCCAATCGCATTGACCGTGTCGTTGATGTCCATGAGGGTGGCGACACCTACGCTCACCGGTTGGGCTCGTCCGCCAGCAAATCCAGAGAACCCTCCAAAACCGCCCCTGGATCCTGGACCCTTGGCACCCTCCTCGGTCTTGGTGGCCAAGGGGGCAGAGAGCAACCACGTCTTCCAGTGGGGGTACCACCAAGCCAAGCTCACAACGAGCGCCACCATGCCCGCCCACACCATGGGGTTGGAAGGTGCACGCCCCAGTTGTGCGTGCAAACGCTTGGGATGAGAATGATCCTGATACGACGTCAATGATGTGTGAAGGTCAAACACGGATGGCTCTTTCTGGCGATGGTAAGTTGGGAGAAAAAAAGCTCCCAAAGAAAAGCGTGGGATGGGGAGGATAAATCCCGTTTGCAACCCGGATGTTAACTGGGGTTTAAGTATCCTTTGTGAAGTTTTGAAAACGCCG
>CAIKYO010000129.1 GCA_903831655.1 uncultured Burkholderiales bacterium | reverse complement strand
TTGTCCACAGATGGAAGACGCGCATGCGCTTGGAGTGCACGTGAATTCGGCCCAAGTGGGATCATCGGCGATCCAAGAAACGCAACACCTGAACAAGGTCAACAAATTCTTGATTCACTTGCCATCAGTTGGGCCAAAGCAATTGAGGAGCTTCATCACTTGGAATGGGCACCTCGAGCTGAACCCACATGGGAGAGAGCTCATTTTGAAGGTTTTATTCAACAAGAAAATCTCTAAATTGATCTTGAACCGGGATCAGGGATTGACCCAGTTTGGGGAATAATCTGGTCCAAATTGTGCTTACAAAAAATTATGTGTTTTTATTTTAATTGAGGGAGTTTGTTAGATGAAACATTTTTTGAAAAAAATGAGCAAAAGCTCTGCAGTGATCGCAGGCGCATTGTTTATCAACGCCATGGCAATTGCACCTGCAGCTCAGGCCGAAGAAAAATTTGTCTATATGACCAATTGGTTTGCTGAGGCCGAGCACGGTGGTTTTTACCAAGCTGTGGCAACAGGGATTTATAAAAAATACGGTCTCGACGTCACCATCAAAATGGGTGGCCCTCAAGTCAACATCATTCAATTGATGGCAGCAGGACAAGCCGATTGCGTGATGGGCTCAAGTGACCTTCAGATGATTCAAATTCGTGAGGGTGGAGTCCCTGTGGTAAATGTAGCGGCGGCCTTCCAAAAAGACCCACAAGTTTTAATTACTCACGAGGATGTCACAAGCCTTGAAGGCCTCAAGGACAAGCCGATCTTGATCGCTCAATCAGCACATCAAGGTTTTTGGCCTTGGCTCAAAGCAAAATATGGCTTCACCGATGCACAGGCTCGCCCCTACACCTTCAATGTACAGCCCTTTGTGGCTGATAAAAATTTATCCCAACAAGGCTATTTGACCTCTGAGCCCTTTGCCATTCAAAAAGCGGGCGTGAAAGCAAATGTATTGATGTTCAGTGACAAAGGCTACCCAGCATATGCCACCACCATCACATGCATGGACAAGACCGTAAAAGAGCGCAAAGCATCAGTGGCTGCCTTCGTCAAAGGCTCCATGGAAGGCTGGAAGAGTTACTTGCAAGATCCAGCGCCCGGAAACGCTTTGATCAAAAAGGACAACTCTGAAATGACCGATGAGCAACTCGCCTATAGTGTGACCAAGCTCAAGGAAGCTGGCATGATCACCTCCGGTGACGCACAAAAGTTAGGCATCGGCATCATTACAGACGCCAGAGCCAAGGCCAGCTATGACATGCTCGTGAGCACGAAGTTGATTGACCCCAGTAAGGTAAGGCTATCGGAGACTTACACCACTGAGTTTGTCAAAAACTTAAAAGTTCTACCTTGATCTCTCAAGAATTCAAACCGCCCAGTTTTGGTGCCTCAGATACAATGATTGCATGAATCACTCTGAAATAAAGCCTGCAGTTGAAGTTTTATCCGCTAATAAAACTTACGCCAACGGCTACCAAGCACTGTTACCGGTCGATTTGACCATCCAAGAGGGTGAATTTGTCACCCTCTTGGGTCCTTCGGGATGCGGCAAAAGCACCTTGCTCAAAATGATTGCAGGCTTATTGGAGCCCACTGATGGCAAGATTCTTTTGTGGCGTCACCCTATACGACAGCTCGAGCAATTGGGGCGCAAGATCTCCTTTGTCTTTCAGTCCCCCACCCTCATGCCTTGGGCGGATGTGGCCACCAATGTGAGACTTCCACTGGATTTGGTCAACACGCCCAAAAAAGAAGCCCAAGAACGCGTCAAGGAAGCACTTGAATTGGTGGGTTTGTCCAAATTTGACAAGTCTCTACCCCGAGCTCTCTCTGGAGGCATGCAAATGAGGGTCTCCATTGCCAGAGGTTTGGTGACAGAACCTGATTTGCTTTTGATGGATGAGCCATTTGGCGCCTTGGATGAAATCACACGCCACAAACTCGATGCGGATTTGCTTGAGTTGTGGGCCAAGAAAAATTTGACCGTCATTTTTGTCACCCACTCTATTCATGAGTCCGTTTTTCTCTCAAACCGAGTTGTGATGATGGCTGCGCGTCCTGGGCATATCATGCGGGAATTTCAAATCGATGAGCCCTACCCAAGGAAGACTGATTTCATGGTCACTCAGCGCTTCATGCAACAAGCCCAAGCCTTGCAACAAAGCCTAGAGCAGGCCAGTCACGCTGAGGAGGGTCATTGAACATGAGCGGATCCAATTCAATACAAACCAACGCGATTGAGCAAAAAAGGCTCTCCATTCAACGCATCCTCTACCCCCTATTGTTGGGCTTGGTCATCATCGGAGCCTGGCAAGGGTTGGTCACCTCCTTGGAACTCCCCCCTTACTTGGTTCCCTCTCCTTTGCTCACGCTTCAAACGCTCATCAAAGATTGGCTGCCATTGGCTTTGGCCCTTTGGGTCACCATCAAAATCACATTGCTTGCCTTCGGATTGGCCACACTTTTGGGGGTCTTGATTTCTTTTTTGTTTGTTCAAAATAAGTTCATTGAAACCACACTCTTTCCCTACGCGGTGCTCCTTCAAGTGACACCGATTGTGGCCATTGCACCGCTCATCATCATTTGGGTGAAAAACACCACTTTCTCCATGGTTCTGTGCGCGACCTTGGTTGCCCTCTTTCCCATCATCAGCAACACCACTCTAGGCCTTAAAAGCGTAGAGCCTGATTTACTGAGCTACTTCAAACTCAACCGTGCCACACGATGGCAAGTTTTGACTCGACTCAGAATCCCCAGTGCATTGCCCTATTTTTTTGGCGGCCTGAGAATCTCCAGTGGTTTGGCCCTCATCGGCGCTGTCGTAGCTGAGTTTGTTGCTGGCACTGGAGGCTCTGGGTCGGGCCTGGCCTTTCAAATCTTGCAAGCAGGCTTTCAGTTGAACATCCCCAGAATGTTTGCTGCCCTCATTCTCATCTCGTTCACCGGCGTGTTACTTTTTGCTTCCATGGCTTGGTTATCCAAGATGGCGCTTGGTGGCTGGCACGCCAGTGAGATCAAAGAGGAGTGAGTGCGGCTTGGATTTAGGGCACAAGTGGCGGCTCTTGACTTGACCCTGATTTGGGCTTTAAAGCCTGTTCTTCGCTTCTTTTGACTCCTGATCAATTACACCTTATGAACGCACACGACATATCACAGCAGTTGAGCGATCTTGAATGGATCACAGAGCCCACAAGGGTTCACAAACTATCACAAGATTTTTCTTGGTACAGTCCTGTTCTCAAACGACAACTCGCAGACAAAACAGCACAAGCCGTTGTCAGACCCAAAACAGAACAAGAGATCAAAGAAGTCGTCTCTCTGTGTGCCACACACGGCGTTCCTCTGACCCTCAGAGGAACGGGAACCGGAAACTATGGCCAGTGCATCCCCCTAAATGGCGGCATTGTGATGGACATGAGCGCTTATAACCAGGTGCTTTGGATCCGAGAGGGTGTGGCCAGGTCACAAACAGGCATCCGACTCACCGAATTCGACAAAATCGCAAAAACACATGGTTTTGAATTGCGCTGGATTCCCTCCACATTCAGGAGCGCCACATTGGGCGGTCTTTATGGGGGCGGTTTTGGCGGTGCTGGTTCCATCAATTATGGACCGATCGCTGCGCCAGGCAACATCTTAAAAGTACGTGTCATGTCCATGGACAAAGAACCCGTCGTTCACGAGCTGAGCGATGCACAAGCCTTGCTCACGCACCACACTTACGGCACCAATGGAATCGTGCTTGAAATTGAATTTTCTCTCGCCCCCCTCGTTGAATGGTCTGAGGCGATGGTGGTCTTTAATGAGTTTGATGATGCCTTGAACTTTGCAAACGATTTTGCAACAGGTGCAGGATATCAAAAAAAGGAAGTCGCTTTCATGGCCGACCCCATACCTGGGTACTTCACCACCTTTGCCTCAAGCCTCCCCAAGGGAACACACGCCGTGATTTTGGTATTGGCACCCTCTTCCTGTGATCCCATGAAAGCGTTGGCTTTGAAGCACCAAGGTGAGGTGAGTTATTTGAAATCAGCCCAGGAAGTTCAAAGTTCAAACCGGACCTTGATCGAACTGACCTGGAATCACACCACCCTACAAGCACTGAAGGTGGACAAAACACTCACCTACATTCAAAGTGGATTTGATCCCTCTAAATACATGGAACAAGTGCGAGCGTTAGAGAAAGAACTCAAGGGTGAGGTCATGATGCATTTGGAGTTCATTCGCACCAAAGAAGGCCTCATAAATTGCAGTGGTCTACAAATCATTCGTTTCACCACCGAGGAGCGACTCAATGAAATCATGCAAATTCATCGAGACCATGGCGTTCAAATCAACAACCCACACGTCTATACCTTAGAGGACGGCAAAGCGGGTAACAAACTCAATCCCGAAGTTCTCAAACTCAAAGACCAACTCGACCCCCAAGGACTTCTCAATCCAGGCAAACTGAGAACTTGGTCAAGGCCACTTCAGCAATTTAACGCATAAAGCTCGACACCCAAGCCTTTGCCGGCGTGAATCAACGCCGCCCTAACCTGAGGGGAACCCCAAAGGCATATTTTTTTCTTCAAACTCGAAGGAACGCTACCTGAAATCTAGTGCACAGGACTGGGGCCTTTATTGGGTCTTGCACACCCAACCGTCCTGGGTGTGGATGACTTTAACCCTGTGATCAAAAGCGGCCTCCATGGCTTGGTGAGTCTGGGGATCGCTCGAAGACCCCTCAAAAAACACTCGACCTTTTTTAAGCAAACAAATCCAATCGGTTTGCAGGGCCAGATTGAGGTCGTGAATGACCGTGATCACACACTGTCCCTGCGCCACCTCCTCACGCAAAGTGATCGCCAACTCGGCCTGATGGGGAGGATCCAAAAAGGCAAAAGGCTCATCGAGCAGCAACAACGGTGCCCTTACGGCCATGGCTCTTGCGATCAGGACCCTTTGCTGCTCTCCTCCTGAGAGGCGTGTAAAGACCTGATCTTGCAGCTCTAAAACACGAAGGCGATCCAAGGCCCGTGTAACCTCCTCTTGATCACTGAAGTTAGAGTTCAAATGAGTTCGTCCTTGGTGAGGATAACGAGAAAGCATCACCACATCACGAACCTTAAGGCCTGAGAGCCTGGGTTCGGTCTGTCCCATCCAAGACACCAATCTTGCGCGCTCTTGGGGTTTGATCGAACGGATAGGAACTCCATTCAATCGAATATTCCCCTCAAAAGGGATCAGCGAGGCCAAAGCCTTTAAGAGCGTGGACTTTCCCGCTCCATTGGCACCAATCACACTGACCCACTTGGGAGACTCGATTTGAGCGCTCAAGTCGTGAATAACCACCTTGGAGCCCAGGTTGACACTCAAATGCTCTAACTCCACAAGTGGAGGTTTGATGCGGACGAGATGGGTCATGATGACTCCTGGGCCACATCCATGGGTTGAGCATTCATCAACCACAACAAATAAAGTCCCCCTAAAAGTGCGGTGACCAAACCCAGGGGCAACTCTTGTGGCCCAATGATAGATCGGGCCAAAATATCTGAGGCCAACAACAACACCGCGCCGCACAGTGAGGAGAGAATGATCAAGTGTCGATAAAGCACTTGACCTAGATTTCGAACCAAATGGGGAGCAGCCAACCCCACAAACGCAATCAATCCCAATTGACTCACGGCAACGCCAGTGCACAATGACAAAATTCCAATGAAGTGAGCCCGTGTTTGAGTCAAATCAACACCCAGGCTCTTGGCGGTCAATTCTCCCAAGGACAAAGCGTCAAGAGACCTGGAATAATGAAGCGCCCAAAGTGTCGCTAAAGCAAGAGTGCTGAACATGAGCCAAGACGATTGTTCGTCTGCAAAAGAGGTGCTACCCATCATGAAGGATTGCAGACTTTGAAGCACTTGGGGATGCATAATGCCAAGGGCTGAGCAAAGTGCTCCCATGATGACCCCCACCACGACGCCGCACAACAGCAAGCGATAGTTGGTCTGAAAACCCCGGGCCAAAAAGACACTCAAAAGAACGCTCATCCAAGCTCCAATCAACGCACTGCCCGAAAGCCCTAATTTCAATAACCATCCGGCGTGAAGTCCGGCCCCGCCCAAAGCAATCAACGCAACACTCACTCCAAGCGTTGCTCCCGAGGCACTTCCAAGCAAATAGGGGTCAGCCAATGGGTTGCGAAAAAGCCCTTGAGCAACGGCCCCAGCAAGCCCCAATAATGCTCCTCCACTCAAAGCTGCCAAGGTTCTCGGGAGTCGGATGTTCACCATCAAGTCATGCGCCAAATGGTTGGGCAAGAGGATGCCCAAACTGTCAAAACCTGAGCTACCTGCACAAAGCCCGAGCAAGATTAGTCCCATGGCCAGACCCAAGAACGCCATCAAAAGCGTTGAGAACTTAAGGCTTGAAGTCATGATTTAAATGGGGTTTTAGAGTAGGAGAAAAGTAGGGAAAAAATCATCTCGAATAGGCGTTGTTGATGCATTGGACCATGAATTGCATGGCCAGCACAACCCGAGGACCCGGGCGCGACAAGACATCAAATTGCTCGGTATTAAATTGACAAACCCGTTCGTTTTTGACGGCATCCATGTGTTGCCAAGCGCTACGCAACGACAGCTCCCCTCCCGCTTGATGGCCCAAGATAATGAGCTGGGGATTTTGCGCAACAATGAACTCGGGGTTGAGCCGCGGAAATGGCCCCCAATCCCCCGAAAGCACATTCTTTAACCCCAACTGGTCCATGATTTCACCCAAGTAGGAACTTTGAGAGGCAGCGTAGAAATCCGAACTCACTTCGAAATAAACACGCGCGCCCCTTGCACGTGGCGTCACGCGACTCGCCTCTCTTGCCATTCCCTGCTCCACTTGGTCCCATGCCTCTTGGGCTTGAGACACAGGTACTCCCAACAAAGGAGCTAATGTGAGCATCATGCGGTGAATGTCTTGCAAGCGGGTCATATCAAACTCAAGGACCTTCACCCCTAGAAAACCTAATTTTTGTTTCATGAGGGCCGACCTTGAACTCAAAATGACTTGTGGCTTCAGTCGATAAATTTGCTCCACATTGGGATCAATTCCCCCGCCCACGCTGGGTAAATTTTTCAAAGACTTGGGCCAATTCGAGTAACGATCTACTCCAACCAAAAGGCCACACCGCTGTAAAGCACAGATCATCTCCGACAACGCGGGCTCTAGACTCACCACCCGCTCCACAGGGGTAGAAAACTCAACGCGATCTCCCTGGTCGTCCACAATGACAAAGGCCCACGCACAAGACGAGAGCAGGCTTAGACAAGCCCCCAGCCCAAGCAAGCCAAGCACGCCAAACCAGCGCGTGAAAACGCCACAGTCTTGGCAAGCTTGGATTTGCCAGGCTGTGCTTGAGCTCGAAGACCTCAGGGTGCCCACCTCAGGCTCACAAACAGACTTCTCCCAGGAGACGCATATGGACCGGGGTAAGGTGAGTACCCTGGCAAGTTATAGGTTGTGGCGTAAACTTTATTGACCAAATTGTCCACACGAGCCAAGAGTTTCAAGTGAGGATCAAGCTCTTTGCTGACGTAGACATTGAGCAATGTATAACCCCCCATGGATTGTTGATTGGGATCATTGGCAAAGCTTCTTCCGCTAGCCACCACCTCCATGCCCAAAAGGGAATTGTTGATATCACGCTCCACACTCAATAGACCGTGCTCTTTGGATCGGCCAATGAGTTGGGCCCCCGTTGTTAGGTCTTTGGGATTGAGCTCATCAAGGGAGGCTTTAACCTGGTAAGGACCCAGGCGGGTTTGACCGCTGATGCTCAAGCCCTCCAGCAAAGCTTGGTTGACATTGAAATAACAGTAATATCCTGCCGAACACGAAGCGCTTGAGTTGGCATTGCCCATGATCAAGTGATCGATTTGGTTGCGAAATGCGGTAACTCTCCATTGATCTGCACCTTGCGCATAACTCAAAGCGAACTCTGTGTTTTGACTGGTCTCTGGCTTGAGAGAGCTCACGCCATAACTGGAGTAGAGTTGATAAAGCGTTGGTGATCGAAATGCATTCCCCACCGAGGCGACTGCCTTAAGAGCAGATGTCAGCTCATATCCATAGGAAAGGGAGGAAGAGGGGTGATCGCCAAAAGCACTGTCATGATCCATGCGCGCATTGAGCTGCACAGCTTGTGCACCCCACCTCATTCCATATGCCAAGGTCACGCCTGCATCATGTCTCACACCATCGACGGGATCATCTGATGGCGTTTTGAGTCGATCGTCTTGGTTTTCAACGATCACACTCAAGTGCTGAGCACTCCAGCGCCAATCATTTTGAAAGGACACATTTGTGAGAGTCGTGTCATAGTGACCATAACCGTAATAGCTCAAACTGTTCAGAGTTTGACTCATGACCAAAATACTGGAGTGCACTTCATCCCAAGTCGAGGTCAAGCTCAAACCAGTGGTGCCCAATTGATACCCCATGGTTTGCTTGGGATCGCCTTGTGCATCGTTGTATTCACTCACCAAGTGATTGCTAAGGTGTGTAAATTCAATGCGCTCCTCTGGTGTCAAGGACATACCCAACTTGGCGTGGAATGCATTGCTAGAGTAACCATCGTTTTGTGCAGGCATCGAATTGGGCAAGGTATTAAAGCCTGCGCTTCGCGTTTGAGACACGTCCAAGTGATAATCCAACTGTTCACTCTCGCCCCCCACACCTGCACTTTCCTTGACAGTACCGTAACTACCTATACCCATTTGGAGGTAAGGCTCAAAAGAGGATGCGGCTTTTTTAGTAAAAATTTGTACCACACCACCGATGGCATTGGAGCCATATATTGCAGCAGCGGCACCTTTTAAGACCTCAATGTGATCAATCTCACCCAAAGGTATGGACTCCCAGCTCACTCCACCGGAGAGGTTTTGTGAATCAACTCTCACCCCATCTATCAAAACGGCTGTGAACTCATTGCTTGCACCCCGAAGGTAAACACTGCTCACAGCAGAAGGGCCACCATTTTGTGACACCTGTACACCAGCCACCTTGGACATCAACTGTGGCAGCGTGTTAACGCCACTGTGCTCGATGTCAGCAGAAGTGACGACAGTGACATCGGCCATCACTTGTGACAAAGACTCGGGCGAACGATTGGCTGTGATGGTGACATCCCCCAACTGTGTGACTGGGGTTTGAGCGTTTGCGGCATGAGCAGTCAGGAGGAACACAAACTGAGCGCAGAGTGAAGACGCCTTGAGGCTGAATTTTGGCAATTTGTGGGTGCCAAGGGGCTCATTAGAGATGAACATCTCAATCCTTTGATGCAAGAGAATTGACTGCCTCATCCCCGTGAGGTACATCAAACAAAATCTCGAAAGGAGATGCACAAATCGGCAACAGAACACCCAAGTCAAAATTGGGTCACTGATCAAATAGCTGGTGCTTGTGCCACGAATGCATCCCGTTCGCGAAATTTCACCTTGATGGCCGGTATCCGGGCTCACAAATTTCAGTACCTCACCTTCCCAAGCCTTCAGGCCCAGTGGTCAATTGAAATACCTGGTCCTCGTTATAAAAAAGGACATTTGCTACCGTTGCGGGGACAGCACACTCACGTGTTTCCCGTTTAACTCCATTTGCATGGAGCACCATCAACGAACTCATTATACAATTGGGTACTTGTAGCAACTGGCAATGGTCAACACGTTCTTGTAGGGGTTTTTGCTAGCCAAAGAAATCCACGCCCACATGTTGTGGGCATGGATTCTTGGCAAATTTAAAGTTTGAAAACAATTCAATGATCAAAGCTTTGATCACCAACCTCGCGATGGCTCTGCAACTTTGTACCAGCGATCAAATCGGCTCAGATGGATTCAAGCACGCCTCCGTGAGAACACCATTCCTCCCCAAAGAACAAACAGCAGCAAAGGAACCAGGCCAATGTTGACCAGCTTGACCCAGAACTGAAGTGTCTCACTCTCGATGCGCAAGTCTTTTCTCAAGTTCCTGAGCTCCAAGCGAGTCTGACTTTCCTGAACTTTGAATTGATCAATTTGAGCTTGCTGCTCTTTGGACAAGATCGCAGCGCTTTGTGCATCGGTTTTACTCTTTTGCAAGGCCTGCAAGGATTCCTTTGTTTTTTGCAAATTTTCCTCCAAGTCTTTGATCTTGCCGGTGTACGCCTGTTGAGCCTTGACTTGCATCTCATTGATGAGCGTCAGAGGACGTGTCATGCTTTGCCGCGTGCGAAGCGAAATGAGAGCATCATCACCGGCGTACTGATCGACCAAAGCCTGCAAAAATGCCAAATTTCCATTGGTGGGATAAACAATTTTTTGACCAAAAATTTGTTGAATTTCAACAGCCACCTCATTGTTAATGAAGTCTGAATCTGCGATCACAACCAATGAATTGCTTGCGCGGGTTTGCATGAGTTGTGGCTCGTTGGGTTCGGGCTCACTCTTTAAAGCCTCCTTGGGACTCGCTCCTGAGCTTGGCTTGGAGCTAGGCGTCAGTGCACCCTTTGACTGAGTCGAAGTTGCATCTGAGCCAGAGCCTTTAGAGGCCACGGGCGAGCCCTGTGGGAAAGCAGTTTTGAATTGTCCGGTCAATCGAACTGCCAATGGATAGTTCAAATTGGAGGGTTTGAAGTTTCGAATGGCTTGATCACCACGTAAATTGCCATCTTTATTGGCAACCAAAGAAGAATCCTTGGAGCTGTGGATCAAGACCTCAGACTTCAAGCCTGGGACATCACTGAGGGTCAATGCACCCGAAAATGCAAACAGTGTTGAGCCCAGCTTAGCCGTTGCGATGTCATCCAAGTTATAAGCTTCGGTATTCAAAGAGAGCAAAGTGGGCATGGACTGTGGCCCTCTTCCGGACATAAACTGCATGTCCGATAGCATCTTGCTCGAATCCAAAGTAACGCCCCACGATTTGGTTAGAACATCCAAATTAGATGAGGTTCCTCCAGGCGCAGGACCACTGGGTCCTTGAACGATGTCGAAATATGCATAGGGATCCAATAATGCAATTAATTTCCCCCCACGCATCACAAACTGATCCAACGCATAGAGCGTGGCATCTGAAATGTTCTTCGGATGCAAAACGATCAAAATTTTGATGTCTGCAGGAATCGATTGGGCATCGGCAGAAACGCTTGAGACTTTGTAGTCTCGCTCGAGTTCACTCACAAAAACTTGTTTCTCTGTTGGAGGTACGCCCATCATGGGCATGCCAGATGAACCAAAAACAGGCAATGGACTCATGATGCCCACTTGAACACTTGCGGGTTGCGAGCTCTTGGAGAGAGCCTTGACAATGTCATACTCCAGCAGCCTCTCCCTCTCAAGGGTGATGGCTGGAATGGTTGTTTTTTGGTCTCCGACCTCGACCACCATTCCAAGGTAAAAGTGCTCTCCATTGGATAGCGCTTGAGCGCCAATACCTGCCAAATTAGCGGCATCTTCCATGTCAGTATCCGGTTCAGGATCGAGCCTCTCAATGCTCAAGCGGCCATGCGAATTGGATTTGAACTCTTCAATCAAATCATCCACCCTTGAAGCAAATCCCTTCAATGCCATGGGCATGTTTTCATTGTTTTTGGAAAAATAAAACTTGATTTTGACAGGCGATTGAAGTCCTTGGAGGACTTTTAGGGTTCCATCTGACAAGGTGTAAATGTGGCCTTGCGTCAAGTCAATTTTGGAATAGATGAAACTACCCGCCCAATTCACACCAATGACAAGAATCAAAGCAATTAGGACAAACAAAGAAGTGTTTTTACTGTTTTTGAAATTCATATCTTAGCCCTCAACGAATGCTTGTTTTGCGAATCACAATACCACTTAGGTAGAGATAAAACACAGTTGTTGAGACAAAGTACAAGAGATCTCTCGAATCAATTACACCTCGTTGAAAGCCATCAAAGTGTGAGAGAAAAGAAAAATTGGCCAGGGTTTGAATGAACTCTTGGCTGACCCATCGAGATAAAAGATCAGTCACGGGAGAGAAGCCCAACAAAATAATCAGCAAGCAAGCAATGACGGTCACGATAAAAGCGATGACTTGATTGCGTGTGATCGATGAGGCCAGGCAGGCCAATGCCAAATAATTTCCGGCCAACAAAATGCAACCCAAGTAACCGGTCAGTATTGCACCATTGTCTGGTGAACCTAACCAATTAACTGTCAAAACCATGGGGAAAGTAAATAACAAAGCCACGCACAGAAAAGCCCATGAGGCCAAAAATTTACCCAAAATGGCTTGCCAAATCTCAATGGGTAGAGTCATTAGCAATTCGATGGTACCAAGTCTGTACTCCTCAGACCAAAGTCTCATACCCACAGCAGGCACTAAAAAAATCAAAAGCCATGGCATCCAGTTAAAAAAAGCAAAGAGTGAAGCATCATCGCGTTCAAAGAAGCCACCCAAAGTAAAGGTGAATATGCCGCAGAGCAATAAAAAGGAAATCAAGAAAACAAAGGCCAATGGCGAGCCTAGATAAACACCCAGCTCTCTTTTAAAGATGGATGAAGTGGTACTCCAAGTTGTGATCATGCTTTGTATCCTGTTTCAATAGATGTATCTGATTGCGTGATGGATCTAAAAAATTCATCAAGCCTTCCTGAAGGAGACTGAGCCTTGAGCTCACTTGGGCTCGAATTGGCAACAATTTCACCATGATTGATGATGATGGCACGGGTGCACACCGCCTCCACTTCCTCCAAAATATGCGTTGAAAAAATAATGGCTTTATCCTGTCCCATTTTTGAAATCAACTGCCTGATTTCATGCTTTTGGTTGGGATCCAAGCCATCTGTTGGCTCATCCAAAATCAAAACATCTGGATCGTGAATCAAGGCTTGAGCCAAGCCCGTTCTTTGCTTGAAACCCTTAGAGAGGGTTTCAATGCTTTGATAGAGCACTTTCTCCAAATGACAAAGACTTACCACTCGGTCAATGGCGTGAACCTGTTGCGAGGGCTCAATGCCCCTGATTTCAGCGATGAACTTCAAAAAGGAATGGACCTTCATTTCTTGGTACAAAGCAGAGGACTCAGGCAAATAGCCGATCATGGCTTTGGTGAGCAAGGGATTCTCGTGCACGTCAATACCACCAACCGTCACGGCCCCAGAAGTGGGGGCTAAAAATCCGGTCAAGATTCTCATGGTGGTTGATTTACCCGCTCCATTGGGACCCAAAAAGCCCAATACCTCTCCTCGATTGACCTCAAAGGATAGATCTTTAAGGACCGCTTGGCCTTCAAAGGACTTATTCAAGTGTTCAACGCTAATCATTCACAATTCCTAACATAGAAAAACCCACTGATTGAACAATGGTCACATGCATTAAAGCTCAAAAGGAGAATTTTTGAAGTGTTCGATCAAAAAATCAATCAGCACGACCACTTTTGCCGCAATGTGTTTTTTGGATGGATACAAAGCATACACACCCAATTCAATCGAGCGGTAGCCGGGCATGATTTCAATGAGCTTTTTTTGCCTCAATTCTTCATAAACCAAGAAACTCGGCTGCAGTATGATACCTTGAGAAGCCAGCGCCAGCGCTTTGCAGGTATCACCACTGTTGGTTCTGAAATTGGGGTTGGTTTTTACGATTTCAAGCCCCTGGGGACCCTCAAAACTCCACTCATCTTTACCAGCCCAGTAGCTGTATGCGATGATGTCATGGTTTTTCAAATCAGGAGGACTCTTGGGGGCTGAGTGCTGACTTAGATACGCAGGAGAAGCACACAGGATCATGCGTGTCGTGGTCAAGCGACGGCTGATGAGAGAGGAGTTTTGCAGCTCAGCAATTCTGATGGCCACATCAACACCCTCTTCAACCAAATCAATGACTCGATCGGACAAATTTAGTTCGATCTGAAGGTTGGGGTAAAGCTGCTTGAACTCGCCCCAAATCGGCGCCAAGTGAAGCAAACCAAAAGTGACAGGTGCATTGATGCGCAAAACTCCACTCGCTTGCCCATTTCTTTGACTGATTTCGCCTTCTGCCTCCTCTAAAAGAGAGAGGATCTCCTTGGCTCGATCAAAAAATATCTGTCCTTGAGAGGTCAGCGAAAGTCTCCGAGTCGTGCGATTGAGAAGCCTCACACCCAAGCGAGCTTCCAAATCCGCCACATAGCGAGAGGTAGCAGCTTTGGTCAATCCTGAAGACTCAGAAGCGCGCACGAAGCTTCCCGCCTCAACAACGCTTACAAAAGTGCTTAACTCCAAGAATCGATTCATGGTGGTTTTTTACCTTCAAACATCTTGGATTCTATCGACACAAAGAGTGATTAGGGTTTCATCAATCCCTTACAACTCGGAGCTTGTGATTGAGTGCGAGGAGTGGCAAAACACGTTGCCGCATAGGAATGCCTTTGCCACCTCAAGGCAATAAGTTGCCATTTACTTTGTAAATGCAAAGCACAGTCGCTTAACAGTGTAAAGTTTTAAAGACACGTGTGACCAAAATATTCAATTGAATCAACACATTACTTAAATTAAAAGATAAATATTTAGAGCCCAGGGTCCTGCCCAAAAAGGAATGGGTACGTTAAATGCTCGACCCCATGTATGCGGGTTAGGTGTCAACTTTAAATTGATCACTGTATACCTTAGCAAAATTCAAACCAATTTAATTTGACACAAGGAGTTCATCATGGGCATGGGTATTGGATCCTCAACTTCGCCTCTACTAACGCAAAGCACAACGGTCAATCCTTGGCAGCAACGTCAACAAAATATGAGCGCTTTAAAGTCCGCCTTACAGTCAGGTGACTTGAGCGCCGCACAATCGGCATTTGCCGCTATCACTGCCAACAACCCAAACGTCAACCCAAATGGACCATTAGGTCAAATTGGTCAAGCACTTCAAACGGGCAACATCAGTGCTGCTCAGCAAGTCGCCTCCTCTTGGAAAAGTTCACATGCCTCATCGGCTGCAGACAGTCGCTCATACGCCAGTCAAAGCAGCTTACAAGATACGCCGTCGGCCTTCTTGAGTGCTTTGGTCAACTCGTTCAATCAAGCCGGCATCAACCTCTCCAACGTTGGATCGCTCGCTCAAAGCCAGTCAAGCGCTTCAAGCTCTGCTGCATCAACAACTTCGATCAGCCAAGCCAGCACAGCGGCCACGAACAACAGTTCTGGCTCAGCGCAAAATGCCAACAACTCACCCAGTGTGCAAGATGTTGAAGCGTTTTTACAGAACTTGCTAACGGCTCTTCAATCTCAAAGTGCAACGAGCAATGGTTCAACCACTCCCGTCGCAAATACAAGTGCATCAGGTACAACAAGCACACAAGTGGCTGCAGCTTCGACAACCGCCGGCAACACCACCTCGGGCGCGACGAGCACCTCCAACACCCCTTCAACAAGCGCCAACCCAAGCAGCGGACCCGTTCACAGGGGCGGCGGAGGTCACCATCACCACTACAGCGAGGGCTCTAACACTCAGCTGAGCAGCAATCTGCAAAATTTGATCTCTCAACTCTCAGCAAACACGACGACCAACTCGAGCACTGCCGTGGGTGACATCACCGATGCCAACGGTGCAACAAGTTCGGTTGCCGCCGCCAGCTCCACGCCTGTGAGTCAACTCCAGCAAAGCTTCAATCAATTGACAGGCAACGCTAACTCATCAACCTCGAGTTCACTCACCGCTTTTTTGCAAAATTTCTCGCAAAATTTACAGTTCATGAACACCTCAGGAAGCCTGCTCAATACCCAAGCCTAAAAGCTTTAGAACATTTGGCTGCCGATTGGCAAGCTAAATGCCTTGACGGCTCCCACTACAAGCACAAAGATGGCTCTCATCTTTGTGCTTTTTTCATGCCCAAAGATAACCTCAACTGACTTTGGACCAATGGCTCGATGTTTAGGCGGCCCATGAAAAAGAACATTACAATGAAAGGCTTTTAAAATTTACGTTCCAAGGAGAGACAACATGAGTCAAAGAATCCCTTTGTCAAAGGCCATCCCAGTTGGTCTTTTATCGATATTCGCCTTGTTCACAGGCCTCCAATCCAAGGCCGATACTTTTGAGATCAACGTGATATTGCCTCAAACGGGTGGTGCCTCCTTTTTGGGTAAAGCTGAACAACATGCCATTGAGCTGGTACAAAAGTCAGTCAATGCCTCCGGTGGCATTCAAGGTCACCAAGTTCAATTCAATTTCTTTGATGACCAGTCTAGTCCGCAAACGGCAGTTCAAATGGCCAATAAAGTGATGGCCTCACATCCTTCGGCCATATTGGGCCCATCAATCGTTGCGATGTGCAACGCTGTCGCTCCTTTGGTACAAGCCAATGGTCCTTTGATGTACTGCCTATCTCCTGGCGTACATCCTCAAAAAGGCAGTTATGTATTCACCTCTAGCGTGTCTACTCTTGACTTGGCCAACGCCCTCGTGCGCTACTTCCGACTCAAAGGTTGGAGTCGCGTAGCCCTCATCACCAGCAGCGATGCAAGTGGTCAAGACGCCGAGCGCGGGATCAAGGAAGTTTTTGCATTACCAGAAAACAAAGATATGAAACTGGTCGAGAGCGTTAACTTCAACCCAACAGATGTTAGCGTTTCCGCTCAAATTGAACGTGTCAAGGCTGCACAACCACAGGCTTTTATTGCTTGGAGCACTGGAGCCCCTATTGCAACGATCTTCAAGGGCATTATTCAAGCGGGTCTTAACGTGCCAGTTGCCACCACGGATGGCAACATGACCTTTGCTCAAATGAAGCAATATGCCACCTTCTTACCCAAAGATCTCTACTTCCCTGTTGGCATGTGGGCCGCACAAAGTGCAGCCATCAAAGTGCCGGCTGAAGTGAAAAAAGCACAAGACGAGTTCTATGCCACTTACAAGGCAGAAAACGCAATGCCCGATGCCGCGTCCAATCATGGTTGGGGGCCTGCGATGGTCTTGGTTGATGCCTATCGCAAATTGGGCATCAATGCGACTTCCGCTCAATTAAGAGAATACATCTCTGGCATCAAATCCTACCCCGGTATCAACGGAAGTTACGACTTTGATGCAGTCCCTCAACGGGGCCTAAGCGTTCAAAACGCAATCGTCACCAGGTGGGATGCCAACAAGGGCGCTTGGGAAACCATGAGTCAACCCTCTGGCATTCCACTCAACAAATAAAAACGATTCAGCACGGGGAGTTTTGTGGAACAAGCCATTCAAATTTTCATTGGAGGATTACTCCAGGGTAGCGTATTTGCGATCGTTGCTTTGGGGTTCTCTTTGGTCTTCAGGGTCACTGGCGCCATCAATCTCTCACAAGGTGCATTTTGTATCTTGGGCGCCCTTTTCACCTACTCTTTGCAAGACACCTATGCACTTCCCGTTGCATTGGCTTGTTTGATCGCCGCATTGCTGACCCTGTTGATTGGCGCCTTAATTGGTAAGCTAATTTTTGTTCCTGCACTCTCAAAGTTGCCCATCAGCAGCATGCTGATTCTCTCTGCTGGACTTTTGACCCTGTTGGAGGGGCTGGCACTCGTCATTTGGGGCAGTCAACCCTATGCATTGGCTGCTTTTTCGGGAGAAGCACCCTTTGAAATCGGAGGTGTTCGAATCAGTACACAAGGCTTTTGGATTGCAGCAGTGACCTCAGTTGTAATCTTGGGGCTTTGGTACTTGCTCATGAAAACCCCAACGGGTAAGGCTTTAAGAGCATGCGCTGAAAATCCAATGGCTGCCCAATTGATGGGTATCGATGTTCCTAAAATGGCTCTGGCCAGTTTCATTCTTTCAGCCAGCATTGGTGGTTTGGGTGGCATCATGGTTGGCCCCATCACCTCTTTGCAATTCGACACCGGTCGTTTTTTCACCATCTTTGGCTTTATTGCTGTGGCCATCGGTGGTTTAGGCTCTTTCATGGGCTCAGTCGTTGGAGGATTGCTCTTAGGTGTGGTTGAGCAAATCGCTGCAGGGTATGTGTCGTCTTTGTTTGCAAACACCATGGCGTTTGCACTTTTACTGTTGGTTTTGCTTTGGAAGCCCAATGGTTTATTTGCCAGCGCTTCAACCCGTCGAACAGACGTCAGAGAAGATCACAGAATTTACCCACCCATTGTTCGCTTGAGGGGTAAAACAGCCTGGTATCTCAGCACCGCTGCCATCTTGGTTTTTGCGCTCCTGCCCTTTGTGATTTCATCTGAAAGCATCATGGGTTCATTGGTTATCGCGTTGATTTTGTTCATTGCCCTTTTGGGCCTTGATGTTCTGATGGGATTCACAGGTCAGGTGAGTCTCGGACAAGCCGGTTTCATGGCCATTGGAGGGTATGCTGCGGCCATCTTGGTCACTCAATATGGTCTCACTCCATTAGAGGGCACTTTCATAGGCATGATATGCGCTGTCATCTGCGCTTTTGCATTGTCCATATTCACCATGAAACTCAGAGGTCACTACTTGGCATTGGCCACATTGGCTTTTGGCTTGTTGGTGGATTCACTCACCGTAGGCCTGACCGATCTAACTGGCGGCCCCTCTGGGTTGGTGGGCATTCCCTCTTTCTCAATTGGGAGCTATGCGTTTGACACGACTCAAAAAATGTATTGTTTGGTGCTCTTTGTGGTGATTGTGGTTCTGATGTTGCTCTTTGGTGGATTGACCAGAGGCTTTGGTCGAGCATTGCAAGCCGTTAGAACTGATCAAACTGCAGCGAACGCACTGGGCATCAACGTTGCTAAGTACAAGTTGATTGCTCTGTGTATCAGCGCCATGTTGGCCTCACTCGCGGGCAGCTTGTACGCCTTTTATTTCCATTTCCTCTCCCCTGAAATGGTGGGCACCCCTCGCTCCTTAGAGCTGATTGCGATGTTGGTTTTAGGGGGAGAAGGCACTTTGGTTGGCCCCTTCATTGGATCTGCCGTTTTGACTCTTTTGCCGACTCTTATTCAGTCCCTGGCTTCATACAAAACCTTTGCAACGGGCGCTTTATTGGTACTTGCAGTGAGATATTTGCCCGGTGGCATTTACAGCAATATCTTTCAATACATTAAGCTATCCTTATCCAATGACAAAGCTGTGCAATCTGCACCGAGCAAGGAGCTCCAGTCATGAACACCTTGGCCTTGGAAGTTAAGAACATCTCTAAATCATTTGGAGGAGTGAGCGCCGTCGATCAAGTGTCTTTTGATTTGATTCAAGGACAACTCACCGCCCTCATTGGCCCCAATGGTGCGGGCAAAACCACTCTTTTTAACTTAATCACCAATTTCTTCACGCCAGACAGTGGCGAGGTATTGCTTTTTGGTCAAAGTCTTAAAGGGCACACACCTGGTGAGATCGCCACCATGGGAATGTTAAGAACTTTTCAAAGCGCTCGAATCTTTCCCGGGATGACTGCTCTTGAAAATACTTTGGTCGGTGCTCACCTTCAAATTAAAGAATCTCCACTGGCACAAATGCTGTCTTTGCCTAAAGTAAGGTCACATGAGAAACTCCTCACCCATCGTGCCGAAGCTTTACTAGATCTGGTGGGGCTTTTGGGTGAGCGCAATACACCTGCAACAGATCTTCCCATGGGAGCACAAAAGATTCTCGAAGTCGTCCGTGCTTTGATGGGTAAACCCAAGGTCTTACTTTTAGATGAACCAGCTGCGGGACTCAATGACAGTGAAACTGCAGAATTGTCCTCACTCCTGAGAGCCATCCGAGACAGCGGTATCACAGTGGTGGTGGTCGAGCACAACATGTCACTGGTAATGGGAGTTGCAGATCACATTGTCGTTTTGGATGCTGGCAAAGTACTCGCGAGTGGCACCCCGATCGAGGTGCAAAACAACAAAGCAGTGATTGAAGCCTACATTGGCAAAGACGATCCAGGAGTCCAATGATGCTTGAAATTCAAAATTTAAGTACTGGCTATGGTCCAGACGATGTCATTCACGACATCAATCTCAACGTCAGTAAAGGTGAAATTGTCGCCTTGATCGGCGCCAATGGTGCCGGCAAATCTACGCTGCTCAAATCTATTTCTGGTCTGTTGCCAATTAGAAGTGGTGAAATTGTCTTCAATGGTCAAGCCATCAATTCACAATCTACCAAACAGCGTGTCAAGCAAGGTTTAGTGCATGTGCCGGAGGGACGTCAAGTTTTTGCAGGTCTATCCATCAAGGAAAACCTTTGGTTGGGTGGAAATGGGCACGAAACACTGAGCTCAGAAGAGTCAGAGCTTCGAGTTCAAGACATGTGCGAACGATTTCCAGTATTGAGCACTCGATTGGAGTTGGCTGCAGGCAACTTATCTGGAGGACAACAACAGATCTTGGCCATTGCCAGGGGCCTCATGTCCCAACCCAAACTGCTTTTACTCGATGAACCCTCACTGGGGCTGTCGCCCATTTTGGTGAGTGAGATTTTTAAGCTGATCGTCACATTGAGGGAACAAGGCGTGTCGATTTTGCTATCCGAACAGAATGCAAAACAGACACTGGCCATTGCAGATAGAGCTTATGTATTGGAGGGCGGACAGATTGTCCTGAAAGGCACGGGGGAGGAGTTGCTCAACGACCCCCAAGTGGCTCAGCGTTATTTGGGCGTAGGAAAAAAAGTGGACACATTGAGCCAAGAAGATGCGCTCAGTCTATCAAAGCGCTTGAGCGATATCTTGACTCAATGACCCAACTGGGCCCTCTCCTTGAAGGGACTTGCAGCAAGCGCATTGCACTTTTGTAAAGCTGGGCTCCTTTTGGTTCGATGAACTAGACCAATCGCTCCCCAAAACGCTTTGCCAAAGCGTTGAAATGATCGGCATTGACCATCTTTTGTCGCTCTTTGAACATCATCAATTGATCTTCAACGCCTACAATTGAACCATGATCGTGCAAGTGAGTGAGACATTTTTCCATGGCCAACAATGAAGCTTGCAAAGCAATGTTGGCATACAAGACCACTGAATAACCCATGCCAGCCAATTCTTTTTGACTTAACAAAGGCGTCTTGCCACCAATCACCAAATTACAAACATGAATCCCTGGTACCTCACGAGGGATGGCCAACATTTCATCAACCGAGACGGGGGCCTCAATGAATAGAAAATCTGCACCTGCCTCCTTGTAGGCCAGTGCTCTTTCGATGGCGCCTTCAAGACCCTCGATGGAACGCGCATCGGTTCTGGCCAAGATCATCATGTTGTCATCTTCTCTGGCATCCACAGCCGCTTTGAGCTTTTGAACCATTTCGAATTTGGAGACCACTTCTTTGCCCTCGAAATGTCCGCATCGCTTTGGAAACGTTTGATCCTCAAGCATGATCGCATTGGCCCCTGCCCTTTCAAGCACTTTGATGGTATGAACCACATTGATGGCATTGCCAAAACCTGTGTCACCATCGACCAGCATTGGAATTTCAACCACATCGCGAATTGCACTGACATGCCCGGCCAACTCGGAGAGTGAGACCAAACCGATGTCTGGCACACCCAGGTAAGTGTTTGCAACAGCCGCTCCACTGACCATCAACATTTTGTGCCCGGTGGACTCGATGACACGAGCGGCCAATGCATTCGCTGCACCTGGCATCAAATGTCCGGCTCCAGGAGTTAGCAACTGGCGAAATTGGCGATTGATCTCTGTGTTTCTTGCACTCATTGAAAAAGAACTCCAGTATTAAAAAAAGGGAGAATTATCGTTTCATTGTAATCAACTATGACACAAGCCTTAAAATTGGAAATTAGTTACACGAGAATAGCTCCCCTTAAAGTCACGACTTAAACTTGATTCACCCTCAATCCACGAAAATTGGCCCATCATGTATCTATCCATGAATTTAAAAAATATCTTTCTCCTGTTGGCCTCTTTGAGCTTGATCTGGAGCGAAGCTGCATGGTGTGCGTCCGAAGAAATTCAAGTCTACTCCGACGACAAAGAAGAGGCAGGTCAAACCAGCGTTGATTTTCACAACAATTACGTCACACATTCCAGAACCAAGCCTGAATACTTGGGAGAGCAAGCGCCCAACGGCGTTTACAGATTGACTCCTGAGTTCAACCTAGGGTTGACCGACACCTTGGAGCTCGGAGCCTATTTGCTCACGACCCGATCGAACACGGGTGAGTGGAATTCCCAGGGCTACAAATTAAGACTCAAATACATCGCCCCACATGAGTCAGAGGGGTTTTATTGGGGATTGAACTTAGAAACCGGAAAACAAAACCTAGCGGTCTCTCCAACAGCCTATAACAGCGAATTAAAAACCATCCTGGGATGGAATTCACCACAATGGAATTACGCCATCAATTTCAACACTGGAGGAAGCTCCAATTCAGGTAGCGAGCCCGTAAGTGAAGACATTGACTTCAAAATCAACTACGTCTATAGCGCAATCACGCAATTGGGCATTGAGAGCTACAACGAAATGGGACCACTGAGACGCTTTCAAGGATTGAGCAGCAACAGCAAAACCCTTTTTGCTGTGATTGACACCGAAGTGGGCGGTCATGAGGTCAACGCTGGAATTGGGCGGGGACTCAACTCCAACTCTGATCAATGGATTATCAAGTTCATCGTCAACTCAAAGTTTTAACCTACCCGCCACCCTACCAATAGCGATCAAAACAACTGATCCATAAATTTTGAATGGCCTCAATCTCTGGGTTCAAATCGTCTTTTCTGTAGATTAAATTAGATTCTGCCAACCTAGCTTGGTGTTGCAGTTGCCGCAATCGTCGATAGGCATTTGCTGCGGCCTCTCCTACGCCTGCAACAAGTAAATTGAGTGCTTGCGCAAGCTTCAAAAGCGCGATGTTGCCCTGATTTCCCAGTAACTCTGGGTGAGCCCAAGCATGAGAGAGTATCAAGTATTGAACCACGAACTCAACATCAATCAGTCCCCCGGGACTTTGCTTGATATCGAAATCTGATTCACGCAATTTAGATGCCCTCCACATCATTAAACGCATCTGAGCAACATCCTCTTTGACCTTTTGTGGATCCCTTTTCCTAGAAAGCACTTGTGATCGGATGCGATTGAATCGATCTTGCATTGAAGCGACCCCCACACAAAAGCGAGCCCTGGTTAAAGCTTGATGCTCCCATGTCCAAGCGTTATTTTGATCGATTTGCAATTGGTAGCGCTCAAATGCGTTGATCTCACTCACCAGCAATCCAGAGTAGCCATTGGGCCTAAGTGCACTGTCGATTTCATATAAATCACCATCTTGGGTTTTAAGGGTAAACCAAGTGATCAATTTTTTGGCCATCTTGTTGATCAACTCATACTCGACGCCACAAGTTTCGTCGTACAAGAAAACCAAATCCAAGTCACTGCCGTAACCCAACTCTAGGCTACCCAATTTTCCATAGGCAACCACGGACAAAGGAGATGGCTTGGCTTCATCGGGCCTCAACATTGCCCAGATCCAGTCAATGGCGACTCTCACGATGGAGTTCGCCAAAGCACTGAGGTCGTCAGCCACTTGCTCAAGCGTCAAGTGACTGGAGAGGTCCTGAACCAAAATTTTAAACATCGCGGAGTGATGGGATTTCCTTAGAAGTGCCAATAGACTTTCCTCATCCGCGTTCCCCTCTTGCTTTAAAAACTCTCTTCTTTCTTGTAACATCCTCTCGAAATCTTTTGATTCAAATCGGCGAATATTCTCGATCTCCATCACCAATTCAGTCACCACCCCAGGGTAACGGGACAAATACTGTTGACTCCAGTTTGAAGCGCCCATCAACTGCATGACACGTAGCAAAAGAGAGGGGTTTTCATCAAACAAAGACCAGTAATGGTCCCTTCTCAACAAAGGCTCAATCCATTCAAACCAAACTTGCAACTGATGAGCGTTGATCTGGGAAGATTGCAGCCACAATTCGATGTATTGCAAAATTCGAGCAATTTTTTGATTCCTTGAATTTGACAACAAATCGAGTGAGTCTTGCCTGCTCTCTCCCTTTTGCTTGGCGCTCACGCGTGCATCAATGGTCTCAAAGAAATTCAAACATACTTCAGAGACTTTGAAGTGCTCCTTGTTAGCCAAAGAATGATTGATCCAATTCACAAGATTCAAATACGCACCTCGCAAGCTTTTCTCCCCACCGGAGTTGACTGGGAGAGAGCTTGACCCTTGGGAAGTTGGAAGCGATTGATCCTGGGTGGTAATCTGGTCCGTGGATGAACCCGCTTTGATATGAATCGATAGGTTCGAGAGCGAACGGGCGAATAGATGAGAGACATGCTCTCGGTGTTCATTCAACGCGTACAAAAAATTCTCTAAACTGACAAAACCCATGGCCTCAGAGAGCCAGGCCAGGTCCTGAGAATTAGCGGGTAAATCATGGGTTTGCATATCATCCAAGTACTGAATGCGATGCTCCAATCGGCGCAAAAACCGATAGGACGATTCAAGCTGAGTGGCCACCTTAGGTGATAAAAGACCCGCTTTACTGAGCAATTCAATGGCATCGAAGGTAGAAGCTGATCGCAACTCTGGCGCGACACCCGAACGGATCATCTGCAGCAATTGCACACCGAACTCAATTTCTCGAATACCACCCCTTGCCAACTTAACATTGACAGGTGCATTGGGTTTGAGGCTCGATTGAATATTTTGGTGTATTGCGCGCAACGAATCGATCAAGCTGTAATCGAGGTATTTTCGATGAACAAAGTCAGCGATCAATCGATGAGTTTCTAAAAAACCCGTCTTATCTTGCCCCAAGCACCTTGATTTGTACCAGGCAAAACGCTCCCAAGGCCTTGCAGTCTTTTGAAAATACTCGGCCAAAGCTTGTGTAGAGATCACTTTGAGACCTTCTGCTCCATAAGGTCTCAAATTCAAATCGATGCGAAATACAAATCCATGATCATTCACCCTTGAGATGAATTGAAAGATCAGTTGGGCCCATTTCAAATAAAACTGCTGATTTGTGATCGACTCAATGCTCTGAGAGGCCGATCCTTTTGTCTCGCCTTCATGGTCATAGATGTAGATCAAATCAATGTCGCTTGAGATATTGAGTTCGTTCGCAGCCAATTTACCCATGGCCATGATGAAGATGCTAGTGGGATGAGAGTTGGCTGAGATTGGAATCCCATGTTTTTCCCACAATTGCCGGTGAGCCTGCGCGCTGGCTTTTAGAAGCGAGAATTCAGCCAACTCTGAAATACAAGTCATCACGGACTGCAACGATTGGCCCTGATCACAGTCCAGGCTCAGAAGTCTCTCAACAACCAAATGTCTCAGGATCCGAAGTGCATCTTCAAAGGAGTAATTGGGCAGTAACTTATTGAAAGTCGCCTCGAATTGAGCCTCACTTGGAACCCCTTCCTCCAAGAGTGAAAGTTGGCCCGCATATCGTTGGCGAACATGCAGTGCGTAGCGAGAGTGGTCAGACAGCTTCATGCAATCTATTTTCGCGGGTTTTTGATATGCGCTGCCGAATGGTTGAGCGAGAGGCAAAAAAAAATCCACCGAAGTGGATTTTTTTTGATTCAAAAGATCAGGTCATCAGAAGGATTTTTTCAGACCCAAAACCAATGTTGAACCGCCCAAGTCTTTGGAACCTGAACCAGGCAATGTGCTGGCAAAACCATGACGGTTTTTGTAGTTGGTTCCGATTGCTGCAGCGCTGAAAGCCAAGCCGTCGCCCAAATCTTTGTTCAATGTCAATGAGTAGTCGTCATAGCTCATGCCATTGGCGCCAGCAACATATTGGTCACCCAAATGGGGCACCAAAGTCACGCCGTCGCCCATGTCAACGGTGTAGCTCAAATCCAAGTAACGTGAACCCTTACTGGCAACTGTACCGAACAAATTGGTAGTGCTGTCAGAGATTTTTGCAGTGAAGGCACCTTTTGTAAGAGCCAAGTAGACTTCAAAAGTGTTGGCATTGGCAAAACCAGGCAAAGCACTCAAGTTATTGCCAGCGTAGTCATACTCAAGACCACCGATGTCGTAAGCAATGTCTTCGGTCAAGTTACCACGGTAGCCACCGTAGATGTCCAACTCAACTGGACCTCTTGCGGTTGCAGGAGCAGTTGCAGAATCCTTGATCCAAGTGATGGTTGAGGCCCATGTTCCAACATAAAAACCACTCTTGTCGGTGTAGTCAACGCCACCTTGCAATGCTGGGTTCTTGGCACCCTGAGCAATACCGCGGTAGCGGTAATCGGTCACCAAGCCCACGTTGTAAGCCAATGTGTCCTCAGGCTCAGCAGGAGCAGTTTGAGCCATGGCAGAGAGGCTGGCCAAAAGAGCAGAAGATAAAACTAAAGTTTTAAAATTCATGATATTCCTTTTTGTTTGAATTGTAAAAATAACGTTAACTGTTAAAACTAAATTAACCCAACTGCAATTGTACTAAGGGGAAACCCTTTATGCCATCAAAAGAGCATGGGTTCGACAAAAATGACACAATTTTTGCAAGTACACCACAACTCTCCACCCTCCTGGAAAGCGCACTGGAATCACAGGTCGAGTTAAGAATTGCTTTGACAGCGTTGTTAGAATCCAAAACATGCTTGGAAGTCGACCCTACTCCTTTATTTCCGAATCCATCGTTTGGCTTTTTTGTCTTTCATTGAGTGCACCTTTGCTTGCTCAAAATTTAGATCAGCTTTACATGGATTCCCTTCGGTCCAAAAACAACATGGATCAAAGTGAAAAGGACAAAAAAGACAAGCTTGCCAAGTTCATCTCAGATGCGAAGGACAAGGGGATGTACTGGAAATGCA
>CAIKYO010000128.1 GCA_903831655.1 uncultured Burkholderiales bacterium | reverse complement strand
TGTCTCCATTAAAAAGCCTTGGTAGCCCAATTTTTTAATGGGCTCTAACCAATTTGAGGGTTGGCATTGGCAGTCATCCCAGTAAATGGTGCCATGGTTGGCCGAGAGACTCACGCGGGCCCCTTTGACGCCTTCTACGCCTTTGAGGGCATCTTCAATGTTCAATGCGCAGGCTGGGCAGTACATGCCTAGGATTTGAATTTTTGTTTTTAAAATAGGCTTTGTGATCTCCCTGAGCTGAAGCTCCTTCATAGCCTCAGGTGGTGAGAGGACTGTGGTGCAATGCATCCATTCCTCGGGGTTATCAAGCCATTGGTCATCCATGTGTGTTAGTGTATGGCCTATGGGTATCGAAGTTGGCATCATTTATTGATTTTTTGACTTGAATCAAAGTGCTTTATAAGGCATTAACATATGGTTGCCATTGGCCAATAGACACCAGAAAGAGTAGGATTTCACCATGATCAAACACCTAGCTAAAACTTTGACTTTAACTCTATTGACTACAGCTGCTTGGGCTGGAAGTTACGATTTCCCAACCATTAAAGAAAAAGATTTGCCCTCTGAGTTGTTGCACGCTTATTCTCTTGAAAAGGGCAATCTAGGTGAAATTGGTCGATGCGCTGTGAGCTTTGATAGCACCAGCGATCAAGAAAAAATGGCCTTCAGTTGCTCGATCTATGTGAAGATGTCCGCGGTTGCGGCAAGGCATGCCATCGAGCGCTGCGAGGCGATGAGCCATGAGAAAAAAATTCAAGACAAATGCAAAGTGATTGAGCGTTAAGACACAAGGTGATTTGCATGCATGCCTAGCTTGCAATGTAGTTGAGTGTGACGAGCAATGTGCCTAAGATGAGTATTGCCAATGTCATGGTTGATTCCTTCAAATGAAGTTTCATTGTGATCCTTGGCGGCTGATTGAAGTTTGATTTGGATCAAGCTAATAGTAATTGAATCACCAAAAGCCAAGGGTGCAACGTTCCAGGCACCCATTTAGCCCCTCCAGAATAGAAAAAGGGCTTTGTGAAAGATCCACAAAGCCCCAAAGTTCAAATCTTAAAGTGTTCAATCAATGTGATTTATTGTGCGCTTTTAGTAAATCTTTGATTTCCCGCAATTCAACACGAATGGAATCGAGCTCGGCATTGGCAATGGCCAATCTTCTCTCTTCTTCGGCCAATCGTCTTTCTTCCTCTTGAATGCGTTTCTCCTCTTCCTTGTCAGCGGCGCTGTGGGCACTAAAGGAGTCAACAATTGCAGCCACAAACAAGTTCACAACCACAAAGGTCGCAATCATGATGAAGATGATGAAGAAGATCCAAGCATGTGGGAACTTCTCCATGACTGGACGTGCGATGCCATCAGACCAGCTCTCAAGAGTCATCACTTGAAAGAGTGTGAAAAAGCTCGAGCCTAGGTTGCCAAACCAGTCTGGAAATTCCTTGCCAAAAAGGTTGGTGGTGACCACGGCGGATACGTAAAAAACAATCAACATCAGACCCATCACAGATCCAAGGCTTGCCAAGGAGCCCAAAAGTCCGCGGACCACTTTTCGCATCGAGTCAACCTTATTGATCAACCTCAAAACTCGAAGCACTCGAAGGGAACGAAGTACTGCCAGGGATTCGGAAGCAGGAATCAAGGCGATGGCAATCACAATGAAGTCAAATAAACACCAGGGGTCCTTGAAAAAGCGCAATCCTCTGGCGAGCATCAACAAGGAAAGTTCGCCTATGAAGATGAAGAGAATGCCATGGTCAAGCAAATGCAATTCCTCGCCCATGGTGTCCATGATGGCGGGGCTGGTCTCCATGCCCAATAAAATGGCATTGAGAAAAATTAAGACCACAATGCCGTGTTGGATAAGTGGTTTTGCAAGGATCTCCTCGATTTTGAGCTGCCAAAGGGCTTGCTTAAACTGGGGTTTGAATTCTTCTTCGGCGATATCGCTCATCTCTAGCTTCCACTGAAATTACAAAGGAGTGAATTGTAAAATAATTGCTTCTGTGTTCCCGCAATTACAATTAATTTTTTTCCCTCCTTTTTGAAGCTATACATTTAATAGGTTTATTTGAAGAAGATTGTGCATTTTGGGTGCAAGATGGTAGAAGTTAATTACTTGTTGTGTGCAGTTGACCTTGTTGGTGGGCTTCGCGATCGATATTTGTGCTTTGTGCTCTACAATGGATTTAAGAATTTCATTTAGAGGGGCGTCCTTTTCATTCGCGGTCTCAAATGGAATCCAGTGAAATTCTTTTTCATCACCCATTACTTTGCTTATTTTTAATTCAAAAGTAGTCATATTTTGATGTTTTTTGACTTAAACTGAATTGCAGTTGCTACTTTTAAAATTGTTGATGCAACCCCTCAAGCGCTTGAAGTGCGTCCTCAATCTACTGTTTTCCTACCTATTGTTTCTGGCCTTTTTTTGGGGTTCAGAAGCAAAGGCTGAAAATTTGATTTCAGCGAAATACTACTGGGATGACACCACTCAGCAAGCGAGTTTGCTGGAGGCCGAAAACGCACAATTTATGCCATTCAAGGGGTTGATGTTTCGTGGTTACACGGCGAATGCCACCTGGGTCAAGATTCATTTAGAACCAGAGACCACGCCCAAAGACACGGGTTCGGTGGTGATTCGAATTCGCCCCGTTTATTTGGACCAGATTGAACTCTACGATCCACAGCTTGGTGTCAACACGCCCCAAGTGACTGGAGATCGATACGCTTTCAACGCCAACTCTTTGGGCACGCTCAGTCATTCTTTTGTGGTTCCTCAAACGCCCAAACCAAGAGACTTGTACTTGCGGTTAAAAACCACTAGCACTTCGTTGATGGTGGTCGATGCATTCAGTCTGCCTGATTTTTACAAGCAAGAGAGTTTGCAAAATGACCTCTATTCCGTCAATTTGATTATTCAAGTGCTACTTTATTTATGGGTGCTGGTGAGTTGGTTGGAGGGAAGAGAGAGTTTGAGTGCACGCTTTTTGATCAAACAAGCTGTGCTGATCGTTCACACTTTTTGCTTTTTTGGTTATCACCGAATGCTTTTTGGAGGACTTTGCGACCCCATTTACTTTGATCGAATTTTCAGTTGCTTGAACCTTTGCCTGATTCCAGTTGCATTGTGGTTTGAATCTTCTCTGCTCAATGAATATACCAAGCCCAAGGTGTTCAATGTCATATTTCTTGTGATTTTCGGTTTGAGTTTACTCAACGTGTTGAGCTTGGCGTTTGATGCCTCTTGGCTAGGTGTTTTGATGCGAAATAATCTTTTAGGGATATTGACAGCATTGTCCTTTTCATTGGCGGCCACTTTCATCAAGCCTCTACCACGATCAGAGTTATCGAGCCCCTTTGTTCTCAAAAGGTCTTGGGTCATTGCTTATTTTTACATGTTGATGATTGTGACTGGCTTTGGTAGTTTGGGTGCAGCAGGTTATATCAATATGCAGGAGATCACGCTTCACTCATCGGTTGTTTACAGTCTGATGTCTGGATTTGCTATGTCTTTTTTGCTTCAGTATCGAAATCTTCAGATCCGAAGAGTCCATATTCAAACGTCATCCCAATTGGAGTTGGTCTCCAAGCAAGCGCAATTTGAGCGTGAGCGAAAAGACGAGCAAAAGCACTTTCTTGGCATGCTCATGCATGAACTTAAAAATCCTTTGTCAGTGATTGACATGTCCATGTCTATTCAACGTGCAAAGGGTGAATTCAAAGGTGCTGATGCTTCGGTCTCAAGGGCCATATCGGATATCAAGTCCATCATCGATCGTTGCATTGAATTTGATCAATTAGATGAAAACTTGAGCGTCCCCAGAAAAGAAAATATCAATTTGTCGAAATTGGTTCGAGAGTTGATGGCTCAAGATGTTAACCGAGGCGTCGCATGGACCGAATCGATTCAATCCGAAATTTGGATTCTTGCCGATGTGCATTATTTAAGCGTGGTCTTGAACAACTTGATCGACAATGCACGCAAATACCGCGCAACCGATTCTGCTATTGCGATTGCTGTGGGCATTGAGAACGAGGGGATTGCATTTGCTCAAAAGGGCGTTTTTTTTACCATTGCCAACCAGGTTGGCAACTCAGGGTTTCCTGATTCAAACAGAATTTTTGAAAAGTATTATCGGAGTCCTGGAGCCATGAAATCATCTGGTACGGGTTTAGGTTTGTTCTTGGTCTCTAATTTGTCTCAAAAAATGGGTATTCATTGTCAATATGTCCCAACCCCTGAATTGGTGAGGTTTGAATTGTGGTTTCCAAACTGAGCATCGTCCTCGTTGAGGACCATGATGATTTGAGAGAACTTACGCGGCAAGTTTTGGTGCAACTGGGTCACAATGTGCAAGCCATCTCAAGTGCCGAAGAGTTGGATGACTTGAGGATTGGTGCAGATGTCGATTTGTTTCTAATCGATTTGAATTTACCTGGGGAGGATGGACTAAGCTTGTCAAAGCGCCTCAGAGCCGCGCACCCCCAAGTTGGTATCGCCATGGTGACGGCACGAACCCGACTGGGTGATAAGCTCGAAGGGTATGAAAGTGGGGCCGATATCTATTTACACAAGCCAGTGGAATTCGAAGAGTTGTGCGCTGTGGTCAACACCTTTGTGCGTCGCAAGCTGAGCTCACTTGAAAAACACGATGGTTTGGTTTTGAGTCAACAAGTGCTGAGTGGTCCAAGAGGGAAAAGTCGACTCAGTTCCTCGGAGATTGATTTATTGAGTGCATTCTCAAGAGCGCCTTCACTCCGATTAGAGACCTGGCAATTGGCTGAAGTTTTGAACTTGGAAGTATCAGAGTTGAACAAATCAAGTTTGGAGGTCAGGATTGTGAGACTCAGAAAGAAACTGATTCAAGTCGGTGCAGTTGCACCGGGTATCGATGCCATTAGAAACTTTGGCTATCGATTGTCTCAACCCGTGAAGATCATGTCCTAGGATGCAGTTTTGCGTTAAGCAATTTGAGAATGTTCGGGGAGATTAGCGCATCCAGTTGTAAGCTTTGTTGGATTCGCTTTTAATGTGTACGGTCTCTGCACTCAAAGGCTTGATGCCCCAAATCAATTGACGTTGTTTGTGTTTGACCATGGACAAGCAGTCTGATCGGATCCCCATGCTAATAATATTTTCGCAGTTACCTGCATTCACACGGGTTTTTGCGATGCACAGTTCTCGTTCATCACCAGCCTTTGAGTTGATGCACTCATCCCCACCTGCGGCTTTACAAAGCAATGGCAAAAAGAGTGCAACAAAGAGAAAGGTTTTAAAACTCATGAGTCCAATCTTAAGGATTGAGGGCTCTGGGTTTATGACCAAGTTGAAATGTATTGAACTTAAAAGTACGACTTCAATGACACTTTAGATATTTTCTGTCATCAACCTCTATTTTTTACGGAGTTGTCATTTTGAGGTGACTCCGATGTTTTGCCGCATTGGCCTTTGCCCATTCTTTTATGGACTGGCTCGATTGAACTTCAAATCCCAAAGGCTTTTGACACAGCAAGATTACAACTCTCAGCGGTACTGATCGTTCCTGTCAGTGAAACGTTTTGAGCGACTTTTTTATCAAGTAAGATCTAGCTTAACAATCATGTTGAACGAGGAGCCCTTTGGCTCCTTTTTACCTTCATTTTTTCTATGTTATCAATATATAACGTGCGCTCGTCAAAAC
This sequence comes from uncultured Burkholderiales bacterium, assembly GCA_903831655.1. Lineage (GTDB taxonomy): Bacteria > Pseudomonadota > Gammaproteobacteria > Burkholderiales > Burkholderiaceae_C > Limnohabitans. Next base: position 2,648 of record CAIKYO010000128.1, on the reverse strand, counting down.
TGAAAATGGTGAAGAATTTGATCAATATAAAAATCTCCTGGTTTTTAATTTTCTCGCTGGGGCTTGGTTGTGTACACGCCCAGTCTGTGGCACCTGCGCTGTCAAATGACAAGTCTCCCTCATCAGCGGTGATGATGTACAAAGGGAGTGATCGAGACAATGTGTTGTTGTCAGAGGCAAAGAAAGAAGGAACTGTGATGCTCTACACGTCACAGAATCCGAAAGATTCAGAGTCTATTGTGGATGCTTTTCAAAAGCGCTACGGTATCAAAGTTGTGATGTGGCGATCCAGTGGGGAGAAAGTCATTCAGAGAGCTGTCACTGAAGCCAGAGCAGGTCGTTATACCCCAGACCTATTTGAGAGCGACGGAATTGTGATGGAGGTTCTGGCTAGAGAAAGGCTCATGCAAGAGTTTTTTAGTCCAGCTTTCAAAGATTTTCCTGCAAGCGCTTTTGTCAAAAGTCGTTTGTATGTGGCAGATCGTTTTAATTTCTTCACAATTGCCTATAACACCCGGTTGGTCAAACCAGAGGACGTCCCCAATTCTTACCAAGATTTATTGTCCTCCAAATGGACAGGAAAGCTTGGACTTGAGGCAGACGACAGTGATTGGTTCGCAGCCATGGTTAGAAACATGGGTGAGAAAGACGGGATGGCTTTCTTTACTCAATTGAAAGCTCAAAAGCCTCAAATGCGAAAGGGCCATACATTGATGGCTGAATTGGTGGCTGCAGGAGAAATACCCATGGCAGTTGCTCTTTACAACCACGCGGTTGAGCGCTTGGTTTTGGCAGGTGCTCCCATTCGCTGGAAGGCCTTGACACCAACCTTGGCAAGACCTGGAGCAATCGGTATTTCTGCGAATCCACCCCATCCTCACGCAGCTTTGCTGTTGGCCGACTTCATTTTGTCTAAAGAAGGACAGGAGTTGATCAAAGAGCGCCAAAGAGTGCCAGCGAGCCTGTCCGTCAAGAGCAATCTCAATCAGTTCCCCTACAAGTTGATCGATCCAGCTTTGACATTGGATGAAGCCAAGAAGTGGGACAAGATTTGGAATGAGATGTTCGTCAACCAAGGTTCTGCGCCCTGAGTGACACTTGAAATTGAAGTGATTGTTTTTTTAATAGGATCTGTATTTTATGAATTCTGACTCAGTTGACCCAAGGGTTTCCTCTGAACTTGTACAAGACGCGCGCGTGCTGCTCGACCCTTACAAAGATTGGGCTCAAGGGGAAGGCATTCCTATTCACTTGGACTTTGGCCACAATCTTTTGGCCCTGGAGACGGGGCTATGGGATCGCTATGAAGCCAAGGGCTGTTTTGCTCATACGCATGGTGCGGGGGATTTCATGTCCAACTATGTGTTGGAAGTGCCTCCAAGCGGCAAAACAAAACCCGTCAAGCACTTGTACGAAATGTTTTGTTATGTCTTGGAAGGTCATGGGTCCACCAAAGTCTGGTTGCCCGGAGGAGAAATCCGTACCTTTGAATGGGGTCCAAAGGCAATGTTTGCCATCCCTTTGAATTGTCAGTACCAAATATTTAACAGTACCGGACAAAATCGTGTTCGTGTATCTTGTACCAACAATGCACCCATTACTTTGAATTTGTATCACAACGTTGACTTTGTGTTCAACAATCCGTTTGAGTTTCCCGAAAGAATGGGAGCTCAAAAGCACTTTGAAGGGGAGGGTGATCTAAGCGCCTACACTCACTCCACTGGAGTTAAGCGCAACGTCTGGGAAACTAATTTTGTTCATGATTTGACCAGCTTTAAGCTTTATGAATTGGAAGCCAGGGGTAAGGGGTCAACCAACATGAGCTTTATCTTGGCCGATGGCACCATGCATGCACATGTGTCTCAAATTCCCAAGGGGCGCTACAAGAAAGCGCATCGACACGCTGCAGGCACACATGTGCACGCGGTTGATGGCGAGGGCTATTCATTGCTGTGGCTCGAGGGCGACTCCGAGTTCAAAGAGTTTCCCTGGGAGCACGGCTTTATGTACACGCCTCCCTATTGGATGTTTCATCAGCATTTCAATACCTGCCCCAATCCAGCGCGTTATTTGGCTTGTAGTTTGGGTTCACGCAGATATCCCTTTATATCTTTGAGGAGAAAAAGTGCTGAAGGGGCAGGGTCTAAATCATTACAAAATGGCGGGCGTCAATTGGAATACGAGGACCAAGATCCTCGCATTCATCGCAAATGGCTTGAAGCCATGAAGCTCTCTGGTGTTCCTTCTGAGATGGGAGAAATTTTTGATGAGCCTCACATCCTTCAATTGCCAGATGAAGCGCTCACAGGCGTCATTAAAATGCCCAAAAGCTCTGGACCTGCTGAGTAAGTTGCATGCGATTGGTTTTTTTGAATCAAAGTGCACAATGAGATATCAAGCTAGGGAGGCCTGATGCCGCACGACTTTGAGTTGGATCATGAGCATGAACACTTTAACAAGGCCAACGAGCATGGTCTTGCTCAGTCGATATGGGAACAAGATAACGTCATCTTTAGAACTGTAGGCATTGATATTGGTAGCTCGACATCGCATTTGATGTTCTCCCGTGTCCAACTCAAACGCTTGTCCGAGAGTCACTCCAGTCGCTTTGTGGTTGTGAGGCGAGAGGTGGTTTGGAGATCTGAGAT
>CAIKYO010000127.1 GCA_903831655.1 uncultured Burkholderiales bacterium | reverse complement strand
GCTCAAAACCCAAGCAGCTCTCAAGTGCGCTTTGAGCTAGAGCAAGGTGTGGTGAGGGCCATCTCAGGAAAAGCAGCTGAATCTGCAAAAGACAAATTCAGACTCAACACGCCTTTGGCAGCCATTGGCGTCAAAGGCACCGATTTTGTGGTGGAGGCCAATGGGGCCCGAGTCAATGCCATTGTGAACCAAGGCGCCATCGTGCTCGCACCCTTTGATGCTTTGTGCAGCGCACAAGGTTTGGGTCCCTGTTCCACGCTTGCGGCCCGAGAACTCTCCGCATTGTCCAGAGGCATGGCCATCACGTATAGCTCCAACATGCCCACTCCCTTGCTTTTGCCAACAGGCCAATTGAGAGGGTCGGAGTTGCTCAACATGGCGTCTCCCTTGAGTGCGGCACCCAGCAATTTGCTCACAAACGTATCCAGTGCCAATGTTTCAGCAACTGCTACGACCAGCACCGAAGGGGCAAGCGCCAACTCCAACACAAGCCGTGTCCAACAAAGCCAAGCGGATGCCAAAGGTTTTGCAGAGGTCACCCAAATTTTGGGATCCACCGCTTCGCAAAACACATTGGTCTGGGGTCGATGGGGTGGTCCTTTGCCACAGGACAATTTGACCGTGCCCTTTGTGAACGCTCTGCAAGGTCGTTCGGTCACCGTGGGTGATGGTGTCTTCTTTCTCTTTAGAGATGAGAGTAGCGTACCCAATTTGTTGTCGGTTGCCCAAGGGAATGTCAACTTTGCACTCCAAGCCAGTCAAGCCTACTTCTTGGATGTGGGCAACAACGTGCGTGCCGCGTCCGTCAATTCAGGGACTCTTGGAATTAACTTTTCAAACTTGAACTTCAACACCAGTTTGAATTTAAGCACCTCAGCCTTGAGTGGTGGTCAAGCCATTTCACAAACCCTTCAGTCCTCGGGTCAACTCAATCCCCAAACGGGCATCTTTTTATCAAGTGCACCCAGCCCAACATCTGGCTCCACATCCTCAGTCACACCCACACCCACAGTGGCGGGTGCGGTGTCTTTGGATACGCGTCAAGCGGGTTACTTGTTCTCTTTGCCCAGCGCCCTGGGTCAGTTCAAAGGGGCAACCCTTTGGGGGCGTTGATCGGTCATGACGAGCTCCCTCCATTCATCTAAAGCAACAAAGGGCAAGGGCTCTTTGTGGGATGCTTTCATGCTTTGGGGCTCCAAACACGCTCTTGCCTTCAAGGGACTCGCTGTCCTTTTGGCAGGCTTGGTGACCCTGGTCCTGTCCATCCTCCTGCCTCAAGCGTTTGAGTCCTTTGATGAGAGAAGCGATTCACTCACCTGGAACTTGCCTCACAGCTATGAGCCTGAGCGTCGCGTGGTGGTGGTCGACATTGATGAGAAAAGTGTTCAAGCCCTGGGCGCTTGGCCATGGTCTAGAAAGAGGATGGCCGAACTGGTGACCTCCTTGAATGACTACGGTGTGGGCTTGAAGCTCTTTGACATCGTGATGCCAGACGGCAAAGAAGGTGATGCAGAGCTCAAAGCCGCACTCACTCAAGGTGCGCCCTCTGTGGGTGGACAGATTTTCTCGATTGACCCTCGTGTGTTGGTTCAAAGTGGCACTTTGTCGGGTGCTCAGGCTGGCGTGGGTCCTTGCCCCGCATCAAGTCAAGCTGCTTTTGGCTACATTGGAAACGAAGCCTCCATTGCACAAAGCTTTGCCGCTACAGGACACTTGACCCCGATCATCGATGGCGATGGTGCGGTGAGAAAGGTGCCCGCTTGGGTGTGTTTCAACGGTCAGAGTTATCCAGCCTTGTCGGTTGCTGCGATGATGCAGTTGGGCTCCATGGAGTCGGCAGTCAAATCTGCAGGGAAATTGAGCGCAAAGGGTTCAGGAGCCTCTGGCATGGCGCCTTGGTGGATCAAGGGACGCGGTTTGGGAGATGCGCCCTGGACATTGAAATTCAAGAATTTGCCTGACTTTGCCTTGCCTTTGAATGCACAAGGTCAAATTAGAGTGTCTTACCGCACGCCTAGACACGAGTTTATTTCTGTGTCTGCTTTGGATGTGATTGAACACCGAGTGCCTAAAGACATGCTGGGTGGTGTTTGGGCCTTGGTTGGCTCAACTGCGTTTGGAGCAGGAGATGCGATTCCCACCCCACACGGCGGAGCCGAGGGGGGCTTGGAAGTTCACGCTCAGTTGATGGCTGCTGCGTTGGACGATGCAACGCCTTACACACCCATTGGAGTGGGTGTGTTCTCCATGCTTTGGGTGGTCATTGGCGTGGTACTTTTGGTCTCTTTGAGTTTCGTGACCAAACCCTCTCCCATCACTGCAGCACAAGGTAAGCCTGTCAAATGGCACCAACGAGAGGGAGCTGTGTTCACGCTCCCCATCTTGGGTGCTCTCTTGGTATTGGCCTCCTACGCCTTGCATGCCTACGGATTGCTCGCTCTGCACCTTTGGTGGAATTGGTCATTGTGTGCCACATCACTGGCTTTGTCGGCATTGGTTTTGGCTTCCGCTGACTTGGCCCAACTCAGGTGGCAGCGCACGCGTCTTTATGAAAACCTATCGAGCTATTTGAGTGGCAGTGCCGCCGAAGATGTGGCCCTCAGTGCTTCAAGCGATGAGGTGAGTGCACATGAGTTGGCGGTCACGGTCATGAGCATCAATTTGCGAAACTTTGATCGGTTTTGTGCTTCCCAAGACCATTCATTGAGTGCGCGCTTGTTGCACGATTATTTAGGACTCTTGAACGACATCGTGCAAAAAGCGGGTGGTGAGCTCCAGCATGTTCAGGGTTCTGAGGTCTTGGCTGTTTGGAGACAGGCTCCGAACGCCAATGATGTCGACCCCGATCAATTGGTGATGGTGAGCCAGACGCTTTGGAAGCAATCTCAAGCTTGGTTAAAAGCTTGGGGACAAGAGCACGAAGTGAATGTGATGCTCTCCAGTTCGGAATTGAGTTTTGAGGATTTTGAGAGCCCCTCGCTTCAAGACCCCATTCGTTTGGGCGCAGAGTTGGAGCTGGAAATTGGCATCGAAGAGGGGCTTGCCTTGGTAGGCTCCTTGGGTCCCAAGGAAAGACGTGTGTACACCGTTTTGGGTGAACCCGTTCAAGTCGCCCAGTCTCTTCGAGGTATGTGCTCTGAGTTGGCTTATCCCGTGTTGCTAGGCCCCGTTTTTGGGGCTCAGTTTGGCCTGCATCACCCCAGCGCTGGTGCAGCGGTGAGCACCACGAGCACAGCTGCCTCTTCCTTGGGTTACAAAGCGGTGCTGAGCCTGCAGCCTTCTTTGTCACAAGGAGCAGGTTCAGCCTCCAAACTTACCCAAGCGGTCCACATGACACCGATCAATTTGGGTGAGTTCTTGCTCCCTGGCACCACAAGCGCCAGACGCGTCTTTGCAATGCCCGTTGAGCTCAATCCATCCAGAATTCACCTGGTGGAGACTTGGACCACGGACCAAAGGGTGGCTTAAAGTTCACCTTGAGAGCAGAAGTCTTGCGCAAAGACTGAAGTTTTGGTTCTTCATGCCGCTTGTCTTTGCTCTTTAGAAGATGAATCAAAGTGCTTTACAAGGCCAAATGAAGATGCATTCATTTTCGAGCGCAGAGGGCTTGTGATTCAATATCAGTTGATGTCTGTTCAGACCTATCTTTTTGATCAATTTAAGACTTTACGGGTCTCGTGAACCTTTAGAATTGGGCAACGCCTAAAGGCAATTCACCTCCATCAGATCAGCATCCTTTGAACCGCTTTTTCTCTTCCACAATGCCCACCCTTGCAGTGCTCTTGAAGACCTGGCGTGCGAGTGTGCAAACCGTTGCGTTGAGGAGGGATTCGTTCACTTTATTCGCAGCACTTTTTAGTGGATTGCTCAGTGCCCATGTGGCATGGGCACAGATAAGCAACTCAGGTCTTTTAAAAACCCAAAACCAAAGTGCCAGTTTAAGTGTTGACAGTGTCAACACATCCCCATCGTTGACTTTGGCTCAATTCAAGGAAAGTCCTCAAAAGAGCCCTCCATTGACTGCTCAAAGCATGAACTCTGCAATGAAGTCCAAATGGGGTTGTTCGGGCTCTGAATGGACTGGGGTGGGTGTGGGTTTGGATGCCTTCAAAGCGATGGATGCTTTGAAGAAAGAATCTGTCATTCAGTGGATTCAGTCTTTTGAGAGCGAGTGCCTGAAAAGCGCGCCCTACTACGCACAGTTGGGACAGTATTTGTTGCTTGCCAAGCGTCCCAAGGACGCTCTAGAGGCCTTGGAGCGCTCATTGTTGATTGAAGCAGACCAGCCGGCTGTGCAGTTGGATTTTGCGATTTCACTTGCCGAGTCTGGAGATCCGATTTCGGCCAAGGCCTTGGTGGATCAAGTCCTCTTGCGCCCAGATTTGCCGAGTGCGTTGAGAGAGGCCTTGCTAAGTGTCAAAGGAGCAAATGGATCAGCCGTTTCTTTTGAAAATCAGGAGCTTGGATCCAATGGTATGGGAGGAGCGTCAGGGGGATTAAAGGGGGAGGGCGCTGGAGCAGCCCCTTCAGCGGGCTCACGTTTCCCTTGGTCCCAAAAGTGGGACCAGATCTTTGGTAGCGAATGGATGACACAAGGCAACGCGCAGCTTTTATATGGACACGACAGCAATTTAAACAGTGCTTCGACTGTTAGCACGATCAATCTAACACTACCCAACGGTACGGTTCCCTTGACACTGGATGCCTCTAGCCTTCCCCAAAAGGGGGTGACTCAAATTGCTGCATTGCAATTCAATGCGCAAAGGCCGCTTGGAGACAAGTTTTTGCTCTTGAGTGGTTCTTGGATGGGGAGAAACACCCCCAATAACCCAGGGTTGGGTTTCAACAACGAAGAGTTGCTCATACAGCTCAAACCTGAAAAGGACCTTGGTATTCAACAAAGGGTGGTTTTCAACCACTTTGAGATCGGTGGCTCGAATTTCTACAACGCCTTGTCCTACGCCCTTTGGAGTGAGAAGGCTCTGGATCAGGGCTTTAACTTACCCCAACTGGGTTTGTTGGCTTGTCGTGCCCGCTTTGGAGGCGAAATTGAGCGCAGAACCTACGCTCAAGATCCCACTCAAAACGGCATCTTTGGGGGTGGGATTCTTGGAGGCACCTGTACTGGTGAGCGTGACCAATTCAATTTGAGTGTGATCTCCGGCTTGGATTGGGCCAGTGACGCCATGAGGGCAGGAGGAAACCAAAGAAGACAAGAGCTGAAAACATCCTGGATCCATGCCATCAACAAGGCAAGACTTTCTCTTGAATGGGGGGAGCAATGGATCAATGACGATACCATTTACAGCGATTTATTGGGTGGTATCAATAGAAACACCCTCAGAAAAAGCACAAAGATCAGTTTTCAGTACCCAATTGAGCAGAAATTGAGTATGATGTCAGGATCATTATTTTGGGTCTCCTATTGGGAGAGTCTTAGGTACAGTTCGTCCGTTGACCTCTTTAACTTGAGGGGTGAGTCGGTGCAAACTGGACTTAAATGGGATTTTTGATGTTTATTTGCAACAGTTGGCCTTCGTAACGTGGGTGTGATCTCAATCACATCGCGAGAAGGCCTGTTAAAACTAAACTTGCGTCATATTCAGGGTATTGGTCATTCAAAAATGAGAATTTTTAAGTGGACATTGGCTTGAATAGCAAAGAGTGATTTGAGAAAAAGGTTCTTCAGTGAATTCAGTGAAATTGGCATCAACATCGACTTTCAGGATTACTTTTCGTGTCCTATTAACGGTTGCTGCTCTTTTTAATGCTTTTGCGCTGATCAACACAGTTGCAAATCACTCCTCCCCCTCAAAGAAATCCATTCTCCTAAGTGCCTTTACTCAAGGGCATTTAGTC
>CAIKYO010000126.1 GCA_903831655.1 uncultured Burkholderiales bacterium | reverse complement strand
GAGTTTGGTGCCCACGCCGTCAGTGCCAGAGACCAAGACGGGCTGGCTGTAACCAGGAGGGATCTCAAACATGGCTCCAAACCCACCGATACCAGCCAATACACCTGGGCGCATGGTTCTTTTTGCAAAGGGTTTGATGCGCTCCACCAAAGCGTCGCCTGCCTCAATGTCAACGCCTGCGGATTTGTAAGTAATGGGTGAGTTCATGGATGTTTAGTGTCTGTGTGTCTTTGGGGTTTATATCTTGAGCACAGTTCCAGGGTTTGGAGGCTTGGGTTTTGCGCATCGGCGAAGGCTTGCTCATTTGGGTGAGAGGCCGATTAGTCGATAGAATGGGGCTATTCTAAGTTGATCTACAGGAGCCCTCCAGCATGCCACTTTTCTCCCCACAATTTAAGTTGGTGATGGGTGCTTTGGTGCTGGTGCTTTTGAGCTTGGCTTTGCGCTCTTTGTCACCTATTTTGATGCCTTTTGTGCTCGCTTGGATGCTGGCCTATGCGTTGACGCCTGCTCGAAAACGCATTGCTCTCTTGTTGGGCCCCAGGTGTCCCAAAGCGCTCAGTGTGGGCATCATTGAAATCGTTTTTTTGTTGGGTGTGATTGCTTTGTTCTCACTCTTGGCACCCATTGTGGCCGAGGAGTTGCCGCAACTGAGGGACCAACTGCCCACCATGGCTGCCAGAGTGCAAGTCTTGCTCGAGCCCATTCTCGCTGTATTTGGAATCCATTTGGCCTTGGATACCCAAAGCTTAAAGGCGCTTGTGATGAATTATCTGGATTCGTCTTGGAATGGTCTTTTGAACCACGCGCTCGACTCCTTGCGATTGGGGGGCAGCATCGCGCTCACAGTCCTTGGGAACTTGGTGCTCATTCCTTTGTTGTTGTTTTACTTTTTACTCGATCAAGATGCCATCATCGAAAAAGCTGCGCAATGGATCCCGCCCCGTTACAGAGACTTGTTGATTGCTTTTTTTGCCGATGTGGATCACTTGCTTGGGCAATACCTACGTGGGCAATTGGCTGTGATGCTTTGCATGGCTTGTTACTACAGCGCGGCTTTGTCTGTGGTTGGCTTGCATTTGTCTTTGCCCATTGGCATGCTCACAGGACTCATGCTCTTCATTCCCTATGTGGGCATAGGCACGGGTTTTGTGCTCGCGCTTTTGTCTTCTTTGATCCAGTTTGATCCAGGACATGCTTTGCTATCGGTGGGCATTGTCTATGCATTGGGTCAGGGCTTGGAGGGGTTTTTCTTGACCCCCCGTTTGGTGGGTGAACGCATTGGTTTGCATCCTGCGATGGTGATTTTCGCGCTCTTGGTCGCTGCTCAATGGGTGGGCTTGGTGGGTGTGATGATTGCGCTACCTGTGAGCGCTGTGCTCAGCGTCACAGTGAGATGGCTCAAAACCTACTACACCCAGAGTTCATTTTTTGAGGGTGATCAAAAAGCCCCATGAAGCAAGTTGCTCTGGACTTTAAACTCCACCCTTTGGCAAGTTTTGACAACTTCATTGAAGGTCCCAATTCACAATTAATCCAAGAACTCAAGGCTTGGGTTGCTTCATTGAAGTTTGAATCTTTTCCCAATTGTTTTTACCTATGGGGCGAGAGGGGCAGTGGGAAATCACATTTGCTTCAAGCAAGCGCTCACCTGGCAAGAGAGTTGGGTTTGCAGGTGAATCACTTTGATCCTCTTCGCCCACTAGAGCCTTTTAAGCCCTCTTGCAAGCTCATGGTGATGGATGATGTCCAAGACTACGATCAAGCTGCTCAATCGAGCTGCTTCAATTGGTTTGTCAACGCCTCCTTGCCCACCGATGGTATTCAAAGAGGCATCTTGGTGAGCGCCTCCCTTCCTCCCACGGACCTCTTGATTCGGGATGATTTAAGGACGCGCTTTGCCAGTGGTTTGGTGAGCGCCATTGATGTGCTCAATGAGCCGCAGCGAAAGGCGGTATTGGTTCAACAAGCCTCACTGAGAGGGCTTGAGTTGAGGGCCGATGTGTTGGAGTACATGATGTCACGCTTTAGCCGGGATTTGACCAATTTGGTGGGCTGGCTTGATCAACTCGATGGTTTTTCATTGCAGTCCAAGCGTTCCATTACCATTCCACTCATCAAAGACATGCTCAAAGAGATTTGAGTTGTCTATGTGTCAATTGAATCACCCTTTCATTCATTTTATTTTTTCAACTGAGAATTCCTTGAACAAGTCACGTTTGACCCTTTTTGATCTTGACCACACCTTGATCCCCATTGATTCAGATCAATCCTGGGGTGCATTCACCACACGCGTGGGTTGGACGGATCAAGAAGAGTTCGCTCGACAAAACGATGCGTTCTACCAAGATTATTGCAACGGGGTGCTTGACATCAGAGCCTACGTCAGGTTCACAACTCAGGCCATTCGCATTCGCCCCCCACAAGAGGCCAAGCACATGCAAATGCGCTTCATGAATGAGGTGATCGAGCCACAAATCAGACCCGCGGCCTTGGATCTGATCAAGCACCACAAAGAGCAGGGTGACCGTTTGATGATCGTCACCGCCACCAACGAGTGGGTCACCCGTCCCATTGCCGACTATTTTGGCATCGAAGATTTGATTGCTGTGGAGTTAGAGCGTGACGATCAAGGACAAATCACCGGAGAAATCTCTGGTATTCCTTCCCTGGGTAAGGGCAAGCTCAAACGTCTGCAACAATGGATGCATGACCAACAGATCTCCATTGACGATGTGCAGACGACCTTTTACAGCGACTCCATCAACGATGTGCCTTTGTTGAGTTGGGTCAATCACCCCGTTGCAACCAATCCAGACGAAAGGTTGCGAGCCATCGCACTAGACAAGGGATGGCCCATTTTGGAGCTATTTGATAAAGAATGATTAAAAATTTCGTAAACCGATTGATGGGTCGCGCCCCGTCCTCCAAAGGACAACCCACGGGTGTTGAGCGTCGCATCGGACCCAAGGAGCATGGGATTGACCCGACCGCGCTTGATGAGCACGCTTTGTTTGTGGTCAAAACCTTGCAAGAGCGGGGGTTTGAGGCCTACGTGGTAGGGGGTGCTGTGAGGGATTTGCTCTTGGGGTTGCGACCCAAAGATTTCGATGTTGCAACCAATGCCACACCTGAGCAAGTCAAGGCCTGCTTCAGGCGTGCTTTCATCATTGGTCGTCGCTTTCGCATTGTGCATGTGGTCTTTGGTCGCGGGCGTGAGCACGAGGTCATTGAGGTATCCACTTTCAGGGCTTATTTGGAGTCTGCAGATGCTAAAAAAGTCAGCGGCAATGAGAAAACCTCCAAGCATGCACTGGCCCAAGTCAGTCATGCGGTGGACTCCAGTGGCCGCGTGTTGAGAGACAACGTCTGGGGTCCTCAGGATGAGGACGCAGCCAGGAGAGACTTCACCATCAATGCCATGTACTACGATCCCAGCACACAAGAGGTGGTGGATTATCACAAAGGCATTTTGGATGCGAAGAAAAAAGTGCTTCGCATGATTGGCGAGCCGCAGGTGAGGTACCGAGAGGATCCTGTGCGCATCTTGCGAGCGGTGAGATTTGCTGGAAAGCTGGCTCATTTGGGCTTTAAGTTGGAGAGCAAAACCGCAGCTCCCTTAAAGCGCATGCTCCCCTTGCTGCAAGATGTGCCACAAAGTCGCATGTTCGATGAGATGCTCAAATTGCTCCAAACTGGCCATGCGATCGCCAGCATTGAGCAGTTGAGGCTCTACGGTTTGAGTGAGGGTGTCTATCCTTTGTTGGATTTGATCTTGGCCAAATCAGCTGAGCCCATGATTCATGCCGCTTTGAGCGATACCGATCGCCGTGTCAATGAGCACAAAAGTGTGGCGCCCAGCTTCTTGCTCGCTTGTGTGCTTTGGCAAGATGTGCGCCATTCTTGGGAGGGCAGGATGGCCAATGGTCAACCCATGTATCCTGCGCTCCAAGAGGCCATCGATGAAGTCTTTGATGCGCGCATTGGAGACATATCGGGACGGGGTAAATTGGGTGCGGACATGCGAGAGATTTGGAGCTTGCAGCCTCGATTTGAAAAGCGACTGGGTCAATCCCCATGGGGTTTGGTCCAACAAGCTCGCTTTCGCGCGGCCTTTGACTTCATGCGCCTCAGAGCGGCAACCCAAGAAATCGATCAAGAGTTGGGTGAGTGGTGGGCCCAGTTCAGCGAGGCCTCTGATGAGGAGCGCGATGAGATGCTGGAGCACTACAGGGTTGAGCACCAACGACAAAGCAGTTCGCGTGCAAAGGCAACCCGTTCAAAACCTGTCACTCAATCACAAGACAAACAAATCTTGGGCGAGGGCGAGAGCAAAGAGTCTTTAGATGAGGGTTCCGCCAAGACTGCCCCCAAAAGACGGCGCCGCAGAAAGCCCAAGGGTTCTGAGCCCATCTCCCCGACATGAGCGCGTTGCGCCAAAGAACAATGAGAGCTTGAGTTGACCTCGCTTTTACTCGATCCCCCTTTGCGAGATGAGCCCATGGCTTGCGCCTACATTGCCTTGGGGGCTAATTTGGGCTCACCCGTTAATGCGTTCCAGCAGGCCTTGGCCGCGCTAAATGGCAGCCAACAGTGTTGGGTCACCAAAGCTTCTGGCCTTTACGAATCTCCACCTCACGAGGCATCGGGTCCAGACTATTTAAATGCGGTGTGTGAGGTGATGACCACCCTCAAGGCCCCGGATTTGCTCAAACTCATGCAATCCATCGAACTTGAGGCGGGACGGGTGCGTGATTTTCACCACCAACCCAGATCATTGGATTTGGATTTGTTGTTTTTTGGCCAAGCCATGATTTCAAGCAAGCACTTGCAAGTGCCGCACCCCAGGTGGTCAGAGCGTGCTTTTGTGTTGATGCCTTTAAGGGAGTTGGCTCCTCAAAAGGTGAGTGAGCACTTGCTCAAAGGGGTCAGCCATCAAACCATTAGAGCCTTGGGACCTTGGTTGGATCAGTCTTGATCGAGTCCGTTGGCGATTTGATGGGCCTCGTCGATTTGGACCTCAAAGTAGCGTTGAAAGCTGTAGACGATGCTGGAGATGAGCACCGTTGCGCCAACGATCAAGGACAAAACGATCCCAAAAATGGTGTTCCATGAGCTTTTGCCCGGCGCTGCCTCGGGCTCAAGGGTGGGGTTGAATTTTGCGTTCCAAGTCTCGCACTGTGTGAGCCCAATGACGATCGCGTTCAAGGCGCAAGCGGCATAGGCAAAGCCAAAAATGGGCAGCAACCACCAACTGAGCACATCATCTACGCCATAGGCCTGAACCCTCAACATGCCCCAAATTCCCAAAGCGCTTGGAATGGGCAAGAGCCAACCCACATTGTCATGTCGGCCGTAGAGATAAAAGCGGTGCAAGCCCAAGGGGCCGCCTAAAAATGCAAGCCAGGTGGCCAAGGTTTTGTTTTTCATGGGGCAATGATAGCCCAAGGACTTGCTGGGTGCAGTGAGATCTGACGCTCGCCCTTGGTCTGGGCTTGGGGCGGATTTGTCAAAATCCCCGGTTTGGGCTATAATCGAGGGTTTTCAGCGTGTCGCTGGCCGGGTGGCCATGTCGCGTGTCTCAACGTTGAAAAGTTCAACCACCCGCAAGGAATTCACCATGGTCGTCATCCGTCTTGCTAGAGGGGGCTCAAAAGCCCGCCCATTCTTTAACATCGTCGTCGCTGACAAGCGTTTGCGCCGCGATGGCCGCTTCATCGAGCGCATTGGCTTTTACAACCCCATTGCCAGAGGTGCAGAGGAAAGCATTCGCATCGCTCACGATCGCCTTAACCACTGGGTTGGCGTTGGTGCACAAGCCTCTCCCACCGTTGAGCGTTTGATCAAACAAGCTGCAGCCAAAACAGCCTAATTCAGCTCAACCGAGAGATGCTGCCCTTTATTGAGCCCGCTGAACTTCCAGCGGATGCCATCGAAGTGGGCTGCATCCTAGATGCTTGGGGCATCAAGGGGTGGTTCAAAGTACTGCCCTTCAGCGGTGACCCCCAAGCTCTTTTTTCTTCTAAAAGATGGTATGTTTTGCCTCCCTTAAAGGGCAGTAAAACCATCCCTGGGCCTTCCCTGCTCAAAATTCAAGAGGCCAAAAATCACAGCGATTTTGTGGTGGCCAAGGTCCAAGACTGTCCCGATCGAAACGGTGCAGAGACCTTGAAGGGTGCTCGAATTTTCATCTCCCGAACCAGTTTCCCAACTCCCCAGGCCGATGAGTTCTATTGGGTTGACTTGGTGGGATTGAAGGTTCAAAACCGCTAAGGTCTTGAGATTGGCGAGGTCCGAGAGATCATGAGTTCTGGCGCTCAAAGCGTCTTGGTGATCACGCCATCGGAAGCCTACAAGTCCAATGTTCTTGTCCATTCACAAGAGCTCCAAGCGCAAGTCGACTTGAACCCTCCTGGTGGCAAAGCAACGCTCAACAAGTCCAAAGACGGCGCAAAAGTCAAAACCCCCGTGGCCACACCCGATTGTTTGATCCCGTTTGTGTCTCAATACATCGATGACGTTGATTTGAAGTCCGGTGTGATCAAAGTGGACTGGCAAATCGATTACTAAATCGCTCAAACAAAACGTCCAAGCAGCCTTGAAACCCTTGGGGTATGCTTCACACTTGTCAGTACTTTCATGTCGCCGTTTCTTACCCTTTGAGTCTTGCAAGCGATAATTTTCCCCATGCGCATTGACATCATCACTTTGTTTGAAGATTTGTTCACCCCTTTTTTGAATTTGGGTGTCACACGTCGTGCGTTTGAGGGCTCCGCTGATGCCCCGCCCTCCATAGAGGTCAAGTGCTGGAACCCCAGAGACTTTGCCTCTGGACCTTACCGCCGAGTGGATGATCGTCCTTTTGGTGGAGGACCCGGTATGGTGATGATGGCTGAGCCACTGGCACTTTGCTTGGAGAGCATCCGAGAAGATCGGATCCTAGCCCATTCGGGCGCTCACCCTCGGAGTACACCGGTCTTGCTCTTTACCCCAGTGGGGGAAAAGCTCACGCATTCGGTGGTCGAGCGTGAAGGGGCCCGAGAGGACGGAGCCATTTGGGTTTGCGGGCGCTACGAGGGCATTGATCAACGCTTCATTGACACACATGTGGACCTCGAGATCAGTTTGGGTGACTTTGTGCTCTCCGGTGGCGAACTTCCCGCCTTGGCCTTGCTTGACTCCATGGCCAGGTTGAGACCCGGGGTCTTGGGTGAGCCTCAAAGTCACATACAAGACAGTTTTAACCCCAATCTTGAGGGACTTTTGGATTGTCCGCATTACACCCGACCCGAGGTTTGGCAGGGGCAGGAGGTCCCTGGCGTTTTGATGTCGGGTCACCACGCTCAAATTGAGCAATGGCGTGCAAGTGAGCGCTTAAAGCTCACCCAAGCCAGAAGACCTGATCTGTTACCCCCCGTGCGTCCAGGCAAGGTAAAAGGAGCCAGTTGAGTTGTATTCCTTGGGTTTTTGTAGTCCGTAAGGATGCATTTTGGGTACCTTGAATCCTTGAATATGAGCGTTTTACAACGCCAACCTTTGAAATTCCGTGAAAAACGTTTTATAATCTAGGGCTCCGATCCTCTAGGTGGCCGCTCAAGTGGAGACAACTTGTCATCCGACCGAGCCTTTAGTGTTGCGCATCCAAGATCGAATTCAAGGCAAACATGAACTTAATAGAAATTCTTGAGCAAGAAGAAATTGCTCGTTTGGGTAAAAAGATTCCTGATTTCTCACCTGGCGACACTGTCATTGTCAGCGTCAACGTGGTTGAGGGAACCAGAAAACGTGTACAGGCTTATGAAGGTGTTGTGATTGCCAAGCGCAATCGTGGCCTCAACAGTGGCTTTATTGTTCGCAAAATCTCAAGTGGCGAAGGCGTGGAGAGAACTTTCCAGACCTACAGCCCTTTGATTGCCAGCATCGAAGTCAAGCGCCGCGGAGACGTGCGTCGTGCCAAGTTGTATTACTTGCGCAATCGCAGTGGTAAGTCTGCAAGGATTAAAGAAAAGTTGGTCAGCAAGTCTGCCCAGGCCGCACAAGCCGCAGCCGCAGCAGCAAGTCAAGCCAAAGCTTCTTGATGCTTTGAGCATGCGGGTAGCCTGTTGTTCAATGGGCTGCTTGTTGGTGTTGCCCTTTTTGGGGATCCAAGTGAGCCGTTTCAAACGCAGGTTTGAAGCGGCTTTTTTTCATCTCTGTCCATGCTGAAACTCTCAACTGTTCCTGATTTTGATCCAAAAATGGTGCCGGTGCTCAAAACCGATGCGCATTTGCCTTCATTGGATTCAAAACGCTTGACCCTTGAAGGCCTGGAGCATTGCTTTAAGTCCCCCAACTCTCAAGACAAAGGCACTTGGCAAGATGATTTCGAGGACCTCACGAAAGGGTACCCCAAACAAAAAGCCGCAGTGTTGATTGGCTTGGTGAGAAGAGCGGACAACTTGGGGGTTTTATTGACTCAGAGGGCCGCTCACATGCGCACCCATTCGGGTCAAGTGGCCTTTCCCGGGGGCAAAGTCGATCACAGTGATCCAAGCATCGAATTCACGGCACTGCGAGAGGCCCAAGAGGAGGTGGGTTTAGAGTCTAGACATGTCAAAATTCTGGGTCGATTACCCGATTACTTGACCTTCTCAAACATCTGCGTGAGTCCAGTGGTGGCCTGGGTTGAACCAGACTTTGAGCTCAAGATCAATCCAGAGGAGGTCGCCGGCGTTTTTGAAATGCCATTGCCTTTTTTGATGAATCCCTCCCACCATCAACAGCATCGATTGGAATACAAAGGTCAGATTCGCTCGTGGTACTCGATCGCACCGCACCCCGCCATGCAAGGGGCCTTTATTTGGGGGGCAACTGCATCTATGATCAGGGGGCTCTATCAGTTTTTAAGTTCCCACGAGGCGATGACCCTTTAATGCAATAAGATTGACCCATGACACTCATATCACTTTTATTTGCGTTGTTGATCGAGCAGTTGCGCCCCTTGAAAGAGGACAACTGGCTTGAGCGCATGATGGTGCAGTGGAGTCGCTGGGTCAAAGATCAACTCGATGCTGGACAAAACCACCATGCGTTTTTGGTGTGGACTTTGTGCGTGATGGTGCCCGCGTTGTTTGCTTTTGCCATGCACTGGCTTCTTTGGTCGACGTTGGGGTGGGTGGTGAGTGGGTTGTGGAGCATTGCTATTCTTTACTCCACTTTGGGATTTCGCCAATTCAGTCATCATTTCACGCAAATCAAAGAATCTCTTGAAGCTGGGGACGAGGAAAAAGCAAGAGTTCATTTGGCCGCATGGCAAAAGGCAGACACCTCTCAACTGCCCAAACGCGAGGTGATTCGTTTGGCCATCGAGTATTCGGTGTTGGCTGCGCACCAACATGTATTTGGAGTTTTATTTTGGTTCTCCATTGGTGCTGCTGTTGGACTTGGGCCTGCAGCTGCAGTGGTCTATCGCATGTCACACTTGATGGCTCGTGTGTTCAAGGAGGACTCGAACCATCCTTCACTCCAAGACTCAGACCACCAAATTTCAGCTGTCTCAGATGGCCATTGGGTGAGTGAGACGCTTGAGCACTTGGCCTACACGGCATGGGGGAGAATCGACTGGATGTCCTCTCGTGTCACCGCTTTGTCTTTTGCGATCGTGGGGAATTTTGAGGACGCCATTGAGAGTTGGCGCACCCATGCCTCTGAGTTCCCGCAAGACAATGACGGCGTAGTGCTCGCAGCGACTGCTGGTGCGCTCAATTTGCGCTTGGGCGGCTTGGCCTTGCTCACGCCCCAAGCTAGCTCACTCGATGAGTCCTCTGAGAGTGCGTTAAAGGGTGGACAAAGCACCCCTGGCAAAGAGGCGGAGACCGAGCATTTGAGGAGCGTGGTGGGACTGGTTTGGAGAACCGTTGTGATGTGGTTTGTCCTGCTGAGTTTGCTCACCATGGCCCGATTGCTGGGGTAATTCTGTCGATTAAAAGTTTTTGGGTTGACTGAGCTCTTCGTAGAGCTGTTCATAAATTTTGTATCGATTTGGGGAAATGTCCCCTTGCTCCAAAGCACTTCTCACACCGCACCCTGGTTCATGCAAGTGGGTGCAGTTGTAGAAGCGACATTGCTTGGCGTTCCTATCGAGGTCTGGCATGTATTGACTGAGCTTGGCGGGGTCAATTTGATGAATGCCAAAAGACTGAAAGCCCGGAGAGTCAATGAGCGCGGTGCGTTTTTCAGCATCCACCCAGTAAAGTGTAGAAGAGGTGGTGGTGTGTTTGCCAGAGTTCAAGGCCTGACTGATCTCTTGCGTTTGCACAAGGGCTGAGGGAATCGCGTGGTTGATGAAGGTGCTCTTGCCAACACCGGAGGGGCCCAGGAGCAAGGTGGTTTTGTTGAGCAAGCCTTTCATGATGCCGCTAAAAGAATCGGGGTCGTGTTTGATGGAGAGTTTGTGCAACTGATAACCCATCCCTGGGTAGTCTTTGAGGCGTGCCCAAGAGCGCTCAAAGTCCTCTACCAAATCTGATTTGTTAAGCACGATCATGGCCTGTATGCCTGCCGATTGGGCTGCAATTAAGGCGCGGGTGAGTTGTGTCTCTGAGAATTCTGGTTTGGCTGCAATCAATATCAAGAGCAAATCGATGTTGGCTGCAAACGATTTGGTCCTCATTTCATCTTGCCGGTAGAGTTCATTTTTTCTGGGCAAGACCGCTTCAATCACGCCTTCATCTGTGGAGGCCATCCACTGGACTTGGTCTCCCACCAAGGCGAGATTGTTCTTCTTTCTGGGGTGACAAAGCACTCGAGTCCCCTCGGCAGTTTCAACCACGACATGTCTCCCATGGCTACTCACCACCAAGCCGAGTTGCATTTGGGTGGGAGTTTGACTCATGCGAGCATGCGCTCAAGTCGCTCAGAGGCGGGGGGGTGAGAGTAATAAAACTTCACAAACCATGGGTCCGGTGTGAGTGTGGATGCGTTGTCTTGGTAGAGCTTGATCAATGCGCTTGCAAGCCATGAGGCAGAGCTCACGTGAGCGGCATACGCATCGGCCTCAAACTCTTGCTTGCGAGAGCGTGCGCTGCTGATGGGCGCACTCAAAAAGGTGACCAGGGGCACCACCATCATAAAGAGCAAAAGGGCGAGTGCGTTGTTTTGTCCTGCGCCACTTGCATAAACACTGGGAGACACACCAAGGCCCGTGTAGAACCAACTGTGCGTCATGAGCCAACCCAGCAAGGCCAGACCTATCAGAGTCAGCGCAAAACTGGTGAACATCATTTTGATGATGTGTTTGTGCTTGAAGTGTCCCAACTCGTGGGCCAATACTGCTTCCATCTCATCGCCTGAGAGTTGAGACAAGAGTGTGTCGAAAAACACCACCCGTTTGCTGCTACCAATGCCAGTGAAGAATGCGTTTGAATGAGCCGAACGCTTGGAGCCGTCCATGACAAAAAATCCCTTCGCTTTGAAGCCGGATTTGTTCATGAGTGCTGTGATTCGTTCAATGAGTTGGGAGTCCTCAAGAGGGGTGAATTTGTTAAAGAGAGGCATCAACCAATTGGGTGCGATCCACATCATGAGCAGTTGAAAACCCACCAATGCTCCCCAAGCCCAAATCCACCAAACTTGGCCACCCATCTCCATCAGCCACAAGACCAAAGCGAGCAGAGGTAGCCCCAAAATGGCGCCCAGAGCAAGTCCTTTGACCATGTCTATGAGCCAAAGTTGAGGAGTCGTCTTGTTGAATCCAAAGCGCTCTTCGACCACAAAGGTTTGATACCAACTGAGCGGCAATGAGATCAAGCCTCCAATGAGCATGAAAGACACCATCAAGGCCAACTCTTGAGTGAGTCCAGCGCCCATCCAGCTCAAGAGGGCCTGGTTGAGCCACTCTAGACCGCCAAGCAAGGTCCAACCAAGCATCACAATGGACTCCAAGATCAAATCCACCAGTCCCACTTTGGATTTTGCCAAGGTGTAATCGGCTGCCTTTTGGTGTTGGTCTAAGGTGATGGTGTTTGCAAAATTCTTGGGCACTTCAGCGCGGTTTTGGGCCACATGCTGGTTTTGGCGGGTCATGAGCCACAATTTCACAAGGATATTGAGCCCCAAAGCGGCCACAAAGGCCAAAGTCATTAAATTGGATGAATTCATCCCTATAGTTTAGGTCTTTTTTTAAAACCAGCCCAGCTTGGGTGACAATTGGGGGATGAATACAAATGTCCCAGCCAGTGCTCCAGAAAGCGCAGCACTTAAAAAAAATGATCAAAATTTAATCTGGATCGATTGCGAGATGTCGGGGCTGGATCCTGAGCGGGAAAAGCTTTTGGAGATTGCCATCATCGTCACAGGTCCAGATCTGACGCCTCGAATTGAAGGCCCCGTGTTGGTCTTGCACCAAGATGACAAGCTCTTAGACGGGATGGATGCGTGGAACAAAGGCACACATGGCAAAAGTGGTTTGATTGACAAAGTCAAGAGTTCGACCTTGGATGAAAACCAAGCCCAAGCGCAATTGATTGACTTTATCAAGCAGTACGTCTCCAAGGGGGTCTCTCCCATGTGCGGCAACACCATCAGTCAAGATCGGCGATTTTTGGTTAAATACATGCCTCAACTCGAGTCATGGTTTCATTATCGCAACTTGGATGTCTCCACCCTCAAGGAGCTGGCCAAGCGCTGGAAACCCTCCGCCTTCTCGAGCTTTAAAAAGCAGCAAAAGCACACCGCATTGGCCGATGTCCATGAAAGCATCGATGAACTCATTCACTACCGCACTCATTTTTTGAATTTGAGTTGAGTCAACAACAGCTTTCATAAAAAAAGCTTGGTGAAAACCCGAGGGTGTGCAATAATCTATGAGTTCGTCCAATTTGGCGAACTCGCGCATCTCCCCTCACACCTTGGGCCCCGTCATTAATGGAGGCCGTACACGCTGGTTTTGAGACAGAGTCAACCCCTGGTTGGCCTCTTTTTCAAATTCAACTCAAGCGTAGAACTCTGTCTGAAGGTTGATGTTGTTTCAACCTCTCTAGATGGAGTCGCACACCTTTTGGGTGCGAGAAAAAAACATGTCCGATTCATTTGAAGTCGAGGCTTTGGCTATTGCTGAGCCCAATCAAACCCTACAACACAAAACCGAAGACGCATTCGATCATGGCCATGAGCACGCTCATGCGCAAGAGCTCGAGCACCTTCAAGCCGAAGGCTCTCACCACCCCGATCACGGCGTGGTTGAGCCCTTGATGGTTCAATCACAGGAGACGCCCATGAACGCCTCAAATACACCAGAAAAATCTGGCAAAGCGGCCAAGCCTGCTAAATTGCCCAAAGCCCAAGCCCCTGAAGCTCAGGTGTCACAAGAGCATTCTTCAACTGAACAGCCAGTGTCTGCTGAGCCCAAAGCGCCTAACCCTTTCCAAGCCCTTGGTTTGGCTCGTGAGTTGGTGGCTGCTGTCTTTGATTTGGGTTACACAGCCCCCACTTCCGTTCAAACCAAGGTCATTCCTTTGGCCATGAAAGATTTGGTCAACGACAAGCACACCGATTTGATGGTTTCAAGTCAAACGGGTTCTGGAAAAACGGCTGCGTTCTTGTTGCCTGTGATCCACACCTTGTTGTGGCAAGCGAATGAAAAATCCAAGGCTGAGCAGAAAGCTTTCGAAGCTTTGGTGGCTCAAGCCGAAGCAACGGGCGCGCCTCCTCCCAAGCGTCCCAAGCGCAAAGATCCAACCAATGCCCGCAACTTCAAGGCCGCCACACCTGGCGCATTGGTGTTGTGTCCTACCCGTGAGTTGGCCCAGCAAGTGGCACACGATGCCATCGGACTGGTCAAGCATTGCAAGGGATTGCGTGTTGCAACTGTGGTGGGTGGAATGCCCTATGCGTTGCAAATTGCCAAGCTGCAAAATGCTGACTTGGTGGTGGCCACTCCTGGACGCTTGATTGACTTGCAGCGTTCAATGCACATCAAACTCGAGGACGTGCAGTTCTTGGTGGTTGATGAGGCCGATCGCATGTTGGATTTGGGCTTTTCTGATGATTTGGCAGAGATCAATCAACTCACCATTGAGCGTCATCAAACCATGATGTTCTCAGCCACTTTCGCACCCCGCATTCAAGCTCTGGCAGCTCGTGTGATGAGAGAGCCTCAGCGCATCCAAATTGACTCTCCCCAAGAGAAACACTCCAACATCAAGCAGTTGCTGTTTTGGGCTGACAATTCACAGCACAAGAGAAAACTGTTGGATCACTGGCTCAGGGATACAAGCATTGAGCAAGCCATTGTGTTTGCGAGCACTCAAGTTGAGTGCGATGGTTTGGCACAAGACTTACAACAAGTTGGTTTTTCTGCAGTGGCCTTGCACGGCGCTTTGAGTCAAGGTCTTCGCAACAGAAGGTTGATGGCTTTGAGGAACGGGCAAGTTCAAATTTTGGTGGCCACCGATGTTGCTGCTCGCGGCATTGATGTGCCCTCAATCAGTCACGTCTTTAACTACGGCTTGCCCATGAAGAGCGAGGACTACACTCACCGCATTGGACGAACAGGTCGTGCCGGTCGTGATGGTTTGGCTGTGACTTTTGCTGAGTTCAGAGATCGTCGCAAGATTGGTGACATTGAGGCTTACACGCGTCAACCCATTCAATGCGAAGTTGTGCCTGGACTTGAGCCCACACAACGCAATGAGCGTCCCCGTGGCTTTGATGACAAGCGTCGTGGCGGCCCCTCATCCAATGCTCGCCCAAGAGGCAGGTCATTTGGCGGTGGCGGTGGTGGCTTTGGTGGCGGACACCGTGAAGGTGGTTTTGCTGGAGGTCAGCGCGAGGGTGGCTTTGGTGGTGGACACCGTGAGGGCGGTTTTGCTGGAGGTCAGCGCGAAGGTGGCTTTGGTGGTGGACATCGCGATGGTGGACACCGTGAGGGTGGTTTTGCTGGCGGACAGCGCGAGGGTGGCTTTGGAGGTCAAGGGCCAAGAGATCGCTCAGACCGTGATCATTCACACGCTCATGCAGGCCCCAGAGGCGGTGCTCCAGTGGTTAAAGTGGGCAAGCCCGCTTTTGCCAAAAGCTTTAAGCCCAAAGCCCGTTAATGATTAGGAACGAACTGCACAAATTTGTGTGGTTCGTTGCTCTCCTTGGTGGTAGACACCCTCATTCAAGTGGTGTTGAGCCTCCAAGGCATGTATGACCTTCAAGGGTTCTATCTCTTTGCTCAACTGCGCAACCCCTGGGTATCGATTGTTGGCATCTGAGTTTTCTTCGCACTTGCACTCCAATACGAAGACGCCCCCGGGTTTGAGCGCTTGTTGCAATTGCGAGTAAAGTCTTTGCCGTGTGTTCACAGCGGGTTGAAAGAAAATGCTGGCAATCAAATCCCAAGAGGATGGCTGCAGGTCATATTGGTTGAGATCTTGAATTTCATAATGAATTCGGACGCCTTTGCTTTGAGCCAAAGCAAGGGCTTTTTTTTGTGCTTCGAGGGAGAAGTCTAAACAAGTGACTTCAAAGCCCATTTGAGCCAAAAACACGCCATTGCGTCCCTCGCCGTCAGCCAAGCACAAAGCGCGTCCCTTGGGAGCATGGTGCCAATGCGATTTCAAGTACGCATTGGGCTCTTGTCCGTAGGCAAAGAAATCGTCCTGGTACCTTTCGTTCCAGTACCTCGGATCGGTGTTGGGGTGTGTGGATGTGCGTTTGGTGTTCATGATCGATTTCTTAATTTTTTAAGTTGCATTCAATACGCCAAGCCTCCATAGTGAGGTGATCTCACTTGCGCGGGCTTGGTGAAAAGGGTCGGAGGTATTTTTTGATTTGGGGTGAGAGGAAAGTACGCTATGACGCTCAATTACTTGAAGTCCATGCATTGCCACCCACTCTTCAATTTCACAGGGTGAGCGCAAGCCCAACCTCTCAGCCAAGTCGGAGATGATGAGCCAACCCTCACCGTTTGGTTTGAGGTGTGAGCCAAGACCGGCCAAGTAGCCCTTGAGCATGTGGGAGCCTTCATCAAAGACGGCTCTCTCCAGCGGACTTCTGGCTTTGCCAGGCAACCAGGGTGGATTGCAAACGATCAAGTCAGCCAAACCCTCAGGAAATAAATCGGTTTGAATCAGTGTGCACTTTTGGCTCAAACCCAGTCTTTGAAAATTATCTCGTGCACACTCCAAACTCCGGCTCTCCAAGTCTGTGCAGATTGCATGTTGCATCCCCCGGTTGAGCAAAATGGCGCTCAATACGCCCGTGCCCACTCCGATGTCAAAGACCACCTCTTTTGAGGCGGGCAAAGGGGCGTCATGGACCAACTGAAGGTAATCCTTGCGGCTAGGAGCAAATACGCCGAAGTGGGGGTGAATGCGCTGTGAGCCCGCAGAGTCGAGCTCAGCAACCGAGATGCCATTTTTGAACCATTCGTACGCACCAATCCAACCCAGCAACTCTTTGAGAGACACTCGCCAAGGCAAATCAGAACCATCTTGCTGGTTGTGGGTTGTTGTACCCCAAACGTGTTGTAAAACATCTTTGATGGGAGGTGCTTTATTGAGGGCAATCGTGCCGTCGGGTTCAATTTGAATGCACAAACGGTTGAGCAACTGATGGTGCTGTGTCAACTGAAGTCTGTGTGCGTGGAATTGTTCCGCTGGAGTCTTTGCAGCTTGAGCGCGGTGAGCTTTTTTTCGGATGGCTGCACGTTTGCCCAAGGCCAAGAGCATTTGACGCGCCAAGTGGTAATCCCCTTGCCACAAGAGTCCCATGCCTTGTCTGGCCAGTGATAAAGCTTCATCAGCGCCGCTTTGGTCGCTCAGGACTTTAAACTGCGACGGGCAAGCAATTGCATTTTGACTCTTCCAAACGAAAGCAGTTGTCTTTGTTGTGCTGTTCACAATTGAACTTTGTTTTGAGGAGTCGAGGCAATAATGCCTTTTTCAAGGAGCGCTTTGATTTGCAGCTCATCAAGACCAATCTCCCTTAAGGTCTGCAGTGTGTGCTCTCCAATCTCAGGAGCCAAATGCACTCGATTGGCGGGGGTGCGACTCAATTTAGGTGTTGGACCGGGGACATCAAGCTCAAAACCATCGCGCAGTGAAATGCGCTCGATCATGCCCCTGGCATGGTAGTGAGGGTCTTTGGCAATATCGGCCACCGTGTAGATTTTTCCTGCAGGAACCTGTGCTTGGTCCAAAATGTTCATCACCTCATCAACGCTTCTTTGTAGGCTCCAAGCTTCGATGGCAAAATCAATTTCTTGAACCCTTTGGACCCGTCCCGCATTGTGCTCGAGTTGAGGATCTTGTCCCAGGTCATAGCGTCCGATGGCGTTCATCAATCGCTTGAAGATGCTGTCTCCATTGCCTGCAATCAAAGCGTAGCCTCCGTCCTTGCAGCGATATGCATTGGTGGGAGCAATGCCTGGCAGTGCACTGCCTGCTGCCTCACGAACAATTCCTTTGGCACTGTATTCAGGCAGCAAGCTCTCCATGCAATTAAAGACCGCCTCATAAAGCGCCATGTCAATGACTTGCCCAAGTCCGGATCGCTCACGTTCAATGATGCACATTAGGATACCAATCACACCGTGCAAAGCCGCCAAGGTGTCTCCAATGGACACGCCCACTCGAACGGGTACGCGCGAGGGTTCAGCAGTGAGGTAACGCATACCACCCATGGCCTCTGCAATCACGCCAAATCCGGGCTTGTCTTTGTAGGGCCCCGTTTGTCCATAGCCGCTGATTCTGAGAATGATCAAGCGTGGGTTGAGTGCGGCCAGCTCCTCGGGGCCCATGCCCCAAGACTCCAGCGTGCCGGGTCGAAAGTTTTCGATCAACACATCGGCACCCTTTAGCAATTCGCGAACAATGTCTTGAGCCTCAGGATGTTTCAAATCCAGTGCCAAGGAACGCTTGTTTCGCGATTGAACTTGCCACCAAAGGGAAGTGTCCCCTTGCATGATCCTCCACTGACGAAGTGGGTCACCGCCTTTTGGTGATTCCACTTTGATCACGTCCGCTCCAAATTCGGCAAGTGTTTTTGCTGCAAAGGGACCTGCAATCAACTGCCCCAATTCAACGACTTTGATGCCCTTTAAGGGGCCAGTTAGGGTTTGTGAATGTTTGCTTTGAGCGCCATTGGGAGCGTCTGGGGAGGTCATGGATGGACGGGTCATGGTCAAGAGAGAGGGGGGCGAGAGGTAACTGTGAATTCAATCCAAGTGTAACCAACTCTGCAACACACCGAAAGAATTGTGATTTTTCAATGGGGGGTGAGGTGAATTCAGTTTGAAGTGCGCTTGAGAAGTGGTTTTAACCATTTTAAGAAATACAAAAGCAGCATAGAGCCTAAAAAGTCACCACTGAACATGACCCAAGTCTGCTCGCTCCAATCCTCTCCAACAAGGTCCGCCCATGAATACCAAATTTGATGCAATAGTGTGTTCAAAATAGAGCAAATGAAACTCAAGCGCAACAAGTCTGACCACTTCAATGCCTCTAGGGTGTCTGTAATTCCCAATCCCTTTAAGCCTATGAATCTGGCCAAGTAGGGCGCCAGACCAGAGATCAAAGCAGTGACCATGATGATGTTGGCTCCTAAGTTTTCATGCACTTGAAAGCCCAAAAGTGCGGAGGCCAAAACGATGCCAATTGAACCCCAAACGCCACAGGTGAGCACCAACACCAAGCGCATACCCGTTGGTAAATAAATCCAAGTTGCAGCCCATGAGAAGTGCAATGCGGAGAACAACAATTGATTGACCCAATAGGTTGACCAATAAAGGACCGCACAAAGAAGTACAACTTTGATTGATTGAGGTATGCTAGGTGTGTCGATGGGTTCTGACATTGAGCGGCAGCGAAGTGTTCGTTTGGTGGTCAAAAAAGGTCAGAATTGAGGCTTGAGTTGATTTAGCTCACATTGATCAACAGGTTGGGGTTATATTTTTGTGAAATCAGTTTAGGTGTTTTTGATGAAGTCGGATTTAGCACTTACCCTTTGTTGAATGAAAGCCGCGATCAGTTTGATCATTAGTAAACTCGAATGAATGAGTTTTCAATTGATTCAGGAGTCGATTTGAAGCTGAGTTTGGTCGTATTGATCATTTATTTTCTATTTTTGTGGTTTGGCATGAGCACCAAAACGCCAGAGTTGAGTGGGCGGTGGTGGTTTTTTTTGCGCGCTTTTTTCCCAAATTGGAAGTTCTTTCACGCTTTGGGCATGGCTCCCCGGTTGTATGTGCATTTCAAGCAACGCCGACTTGTTGAAGAGGTGAGCTCTTCTTGGAGCGAATGGTCAGATTGGGTAGTGGTGTATCCCAGGGTGCAAAGGCATGCGTTGCACCTCTTTCACAATCCTTTGGTGAATTTGCGTTTGGGTTATCAAAATTTGGTAGAGCACTTGGTGGGAGATTTGAATGCGTTGCCAGCGCACGCAGACGCGAGTGCCTTGGTGACCTATCAATTGGTCTCCAGCCTGGCCAGAGATGCGGTGAGTTCCTACCAGGTTGAGGGCACTCAGTTGGTCTTTCAATTTGAAATCAGAATGGAGCAACCTTGGCTCAATCACCCACAGGAATGCTTGCAAAGTGAAGTGATGCTTGTCTCCAGGGAGATGGTCCTATGAGTGCTGATCTTGCCTTGCGGTTGATTGAGTGCTTGGTGGGATGGAGCACTTTGCTGCAAACTTTGGAGTATTTCAAATTAAGACAATCGTTTGAAGCTAAAGCCGTTTGGGATTGGTCGCTTTTAAAGCAAGAGATGCCAACATTACCTAAAGCGGTGATGGTTTTTTTTGATTTTTTATTTGATCCTCATAAAGGTCAAACGGCTTTGTTTGCTTTGAGGCTCGTCGCTTCAATTTCCTTGTTGGCTGGTTTTTCACTGGGCTTTTTCATAAGCTGTTTGTTTGTTCTCCAGGTTTTGATTTTGTTCCGCTTTAGAGGTGCATTTAACGGAGGAAGTGACTTCATGACCTTGGTGGTGCTCAGTGGGCTCATGATTCATTTGTGCTTGTCTGCTTCGCCTTGGGCTTATATGGCGGCTCCTGCTGGCTTGGGTTTCATCGGGATTCAGCTTCTCAGTTCTTATTTTGTATCCGGTTGGGTCAAGCTCAGACGTGCCGAGTGGCGGGGAGGGCAGGCGATGATCATATTTTTGGATGCAGGCGTATACGGACCTTTGTCTGAGCATAGTTTGTTTCGTCGCCCCATGGTGGCCAAACTGTGCAGTTGGTCATTTATCATTTGGGAGGGGCTCTCGCCCATTTCACTATTTGGTTTGGATGTGGCGCTTGCTTACGTGCTCGTGGCTTGTGTCTTTCATTTCTTGGTTTTTTGGTTTTTTGGTTTGAACCGCTTCTTTTGGGCTTGGTTGGCCGCCATGCCCTCGCTTATTTACTGGTCAGGGCGCATTTTTTAATACATTGGAGAAAAAATGGAAACTCACACGCCTCAATGGTTTGACAGCATGTACAACAATCGTTTGTTGGTGCCCAGTGCAATGGAACACATGGCGCGTTGGAAAAACGACTCACTGAGGATTTTGAATGACGCGAAGATCGTTCGCCACGAAGCTCGTTATGCAAGTGGACCGTTTGCCGTTTTGGATGTGTATCCTAGCCCTCAATCGCATGGGCACTTAGATCACGAAGAAAGTCTAGCGCCTGTGGTTGTTTTTATTCATGGTGGATACTGGCGCGCGTTACACAAAGAAGACCACGCCTTTTTGTTACCGGCTTTTCAGGCGCTGAATGCGTGCACGGTCATGGTGAGCTATGACTTGTGTCCTCAGGTGAGCATGAAAGAGATTGTCCTTGAAATGGTTCAAGCTTTGGTTTGGGTTTATGAAAACATTCAAAAATTCGGTGGCAATCGGCGAAAAATTCATGTCACGGGCCACTCTGCAGGCGGACATCTCTCGGCTCTTTTGATGACCACCCTTTGGGGTGCGGTTAAAAAAGGTTTGCCCTCTGATTTGATTCATTCTGCGTTGTCTATTTCAGGTTTGTTTGAACTGGAGTCCATCCGTCAAACCCCTTTTCTCGCTGATGATTTGCGACTTGACTCGCAAAGTGCATGTGCACTCAGTCCTGCTTGGATATCGGCTCCCAAAACGGGGCACCTCACAGCTGTTGTTGGAGGGCAAGAGAGTGCAGAGTTCATTCGACAAACCCATCTCATTCAAGCTGCTTGGGGCAAAGAGGTGGTCCCAGTGTGTGAGAGTTTGCCGGGGTTGAATCATTTTTCAATTTTGGAGAGTCTTCTCGACACCAAGGGTCCTCTTTTTAAGCGCACGAGAGAGATGGTGGAGAGCGTTTAGGTGGTGCTCTCAATCCTTGAGCTCAATCGAGAGCAAGGATTGTTTCCTGTGAAGTCCGGCTGAATAACCTCTCAAAGTGCCGTCAGAACCCACCACCCGGTGACAGGGTAAAAAGATGAGGAGTGGATTTTTTGCCACTGCACTGGCCACCGCTCGAGCGCACTTGGGACGGCCTATTTTGAGAGCCAGTTCTGAATAACTGATTTTTTCACCACTGGGTATGTCTTTCAACGCTTGCCACGTGATGCGCTGCAAGGGAGTTGCCTGATCAATTTGCAAAGGCAGATCGTTTGGGTTGGGAGCGCGTTTTGCAAAATAATTTTTGAGCCAAAGGTCTGCTTCACGGTGAACGCCTTGTCCGCTTACAAGAGGTGAATGAAGTGCTTGTGGGTTCAAATTGTGTTGGTCAGTGAACCAGGCTCCGATGAGGTGTTGGGATGAAGCCCAAATGACCATTTCACCAAGAGGCGTCTGAATGATTGAGTGGGACAAAGAATTGGGGTGGTTC
This sequence comes from uncultured Burkholderiales bacterium, assembly GCA_903831655.1. GTDB lineage: Bacteria > Pseudomonadota > Gammaproteobacteria > Burkholderiales > Burkholderiaceae_C > Limnohabitans. The sequence goes on along the minus strand of CAIKYO010000126.1, from coordinate 33,822 downwards.
ATCAAAAAGCGTGTCCCTGCGTGTTGTTGGTTCAGTGTGTTCGGTGGTTTCATTGGACCCCATTAGGACTGATTTCGACAAGCCCAAAAGCGCATCGAAATGCTGCTCAGCTCTAGACTCTGGAGGGGCTCGATACGGACCAAATTGCGTTCCAAGGAGCTTAAATTTTACCCTCCAAGGTACTCACTTTACCCTCTACAATCTCCTTCATGAACATCAATCCAGTGGTCTTTAAAGCCTACGATATTCGAGGCGTCGTGCCCTCTCAAATCGACGAGCAATTTGCTTTGCGTTTGGGCTTTGCTTTTGGTCGAACTGCACTTGCTGCGGGTGAGTGTGAGGTTTGTGTAGCAAGGGACGGAAGGCTCAGTGGCCCGGCTTTGATGGCAGCGCTCTCCAGGGGCTTGGCCTTGAGCGGTGTGCAAGTCTTGGATCTGGGCATGTGTACCACACCCATGCTCTACTTTGGCGCAAGTACATTGTGCAAGAGTGGTATTCAAATTACAGGTAGCCACAACCCCAAAGATTACAACGGTTTTAAGATGGTTTTGTCGGGCAAAGCCCTCTATGGAGATGAAATTCAAGCATTGAGGATGAGCATGCTCAACGATTTGGGCGTTTCCTTGGAGTCGTTTTCTGAAAAAGCGCTTGAGCCCAAGAAGTTTGACATAGAGCCTTCTTACAAAGAGGCAATTTGCACCACCATTCAACTCCATCGCCCCATGAAAATCGTCATCGACTCTGGCAATGGCGTGGCTGGGGCAAGCGCACCTGATATTTTTAGAAAACTTGGCTGTGAGGTCATTGAACTCTTCAGTGATGTTGATGGCCACTTTCCCAATCACCATCCCGACCCCAGTAAGCCCGAGAACTTAAAGGATTTGGTGCTTGCAATTAAAGAGCACGATGCAGAAATTGGATTTGCTTTTGATGGGGACGGTGACCGCTTGGGCGTGGTGACCCAGGAGGGGGAAAATATTTACCCTGACCGCCAAATGCAGCTTTTTGCAAAGGATGTTCTCTCCAGAGTGCCTGGAGGCAAAATCGTGTTTGATGTGAAGTGTTCGCAACGATTGGGACCTTTCATTCGTGCCCAGGGGGGTGAGGCGGTCATGTACAAGACAGGCCACTCTTTGATCAAGGCGAAGATGCGCGAGATCGACTCTCCTCTTGGTGGTGAGATGAGTGGACATATTTTCTTCAAAGAGCGTTGGTATGGTTTTGACGATGGAACCTATGCAGGAGCCAGATTGCTAGAAATTTTGAGCAAAGCTCAACATGCCAGTGAGGTCTTGAATGCGTTGGAGGGGAGTTTCTCAACTCCAGAGCTCAACGTTGCGATCAAAGAAGGTGAGTCGGCAACGTTGATTGAAGGATTGGTCAATGCTGTTCGTGAAAAGGGATTGCCCTTGCCCGAGCACAACCCACAGCTCATGACGATAGATGGATTGAGAATTGATTGGGATCATGGGTTTGGTTTGATCCGGGCCTCAAACACGACCCCAGTGTTGGTTCTGCGCTTTGAGGGGCATACCCCTGAGGCACTCGCATCGATCGAGAAAGAGATGTTGAGCTTGCTGAGACAAGTCATGCCCCACGCAAGTTTCTCTGAGGCCGCACATTGAGAGTGTTGGTGGTCAAACTCTCCTCCTTGGGGGATGTGATACATGCATTGCCCGCAGTTTGGGACATTCGTTGTGCCTATCCCAATGCACAAATCGATTGGGTTGTGGAGCCTGCCTTTGCAGGCATCCTCACTTTGAGTGCTGCAGTTGATCGAATCATTGAGTGTCCCTTAAGGCACTGGAGAAAATCTGGCTTTGATGCCGCAGCAAGGCAAGGGATGAGGGAATTTTGGAATGAACTTCGCGCCTTTCCCTATGACCATGTCCTTGATCTACAAGGACTGACCAAGTCAGGTGTGGTGGCTCGAATGGCCCGGCTGAACCCAGGTGGTGCACGTGTGGCCATGGCCAATGCAACGAATGGCTCCTCCTACGAACGCCCCTCAGCTTGGTTGAGTAACCTAGCCATTGAAATCCCCAAAGAATTGGGTGCAGTCGATCGTTCAAGGTACTTGTGTGCCAAAGCTTTGGGGTACGAGCCCCATTCAAAACTTCAATTTGGCTTGCGCTCAGGGCCATGGGTGTCGCCCCAAGCGAACCCGACATCAAAGGCGAAAGTGGTTTTCATCACCGGCACGTCCAGAGCCGATAAGGCGTGGCCCTTTGAGAATTGGGTAGAACTCTCTCAGCTGCTGGCTTTGAGTGGTCATGAGGTGTGCTTGATGCACGGCAGTGATGCTGAGGAGATGCTTGCCAAACGCTTGCTTGAGCGCATCCCTATGGCGACGCTTTGGCCTCGCTCTTCACTGACCCATTTGGCCGTGCAGATGAAGGAGTGCGTGGGTAGCATTGGAGTTGACAGTGGCCCCAGTCACCTCAGCGTCGCTTTGGGAATGCCACATGTGCAAATCTATAACTTCCCAACCGCATGGCGCACAGGCCCCAAAGCGTGCACGCATCAGTTGAGTGTGTATGCCAAGCCCACACCCAGTGTGCAAGAGGTATGGAGCCATTGGGAAAGCATTCAATCTGCCTTAGCCCAGTCCCAGAGCGTGTCGGGGAACCTGCCATGACGCCCAAAGCACAACTGAATTTTTTCCAAAGTTGGGTCTTGGGGCTGTACTCTGCGATGATGATTTTTTTACTCCCATGGATGTTAATTCGACTGGGGCTCAAATCACGAAGGGAGCCCTTGTACGCTGCAAAGTTTTGGGAGAGACTGGGTTGGTATTCGAATGACCCCAATCACAATGCAGATCGATGGATTTGGATCCATGCGGTCTCATTGGGCGAGACTCGGGTGGCTGGGATTTTGATTGAAGCGATGAGAGCGCGCGAGCCGCAATTGCGATTTCTATTAACTCACTCCACAGCCACGGGTCGACAAGAGGGGGAGCGGTACCTCACGCCTAGAGATCACCAGGTATGGCACCCTTGGGATGTCAGTTGGTGCGTGATAGGTTTTTTGTCTCGCTTCAAACCTCATCTTGGCATTTTGATTGAGACCGAAGTTTGGCCTAACATGGTTCAATCTTGCTCTCAGATGCAAATTCCTTTGGTGTTGGTCAATGCGAGGATGAGCGAGAAAAGCCTCAAAGCCGCCAATCGCCTGAGCGCTTTGGCCAAGCCCACATACAGTGCTTTGAGTGAAGTTTGGAGTCAAAGTCCTGCTGATGCACAACGCCTCCAAGCCTTGGGTGCCAAGGTGCAGGGCGTACTAGGCAGTATGAAGTTTGATGCTGAGCCCGATCCGGTGCTTGTCGCCCTTGGAGAGAGATGGAAGACCAGTAGAGATCAGTCTATGGTGCTCCTGGCGAGCTCAAGGCCTGGTGAGGAGGAGTTGTTCTTGCAAGAGATCAACCAATTGACACTTGAGATGCAAACTCAAGTGCTGTGGGCCATCGTTCCAAGGCACCCTCAGCGCTTTGATGAGGTGGCGGCACTGGGTAAGCGCTTGGGATTTGAATGTTTTCGCCGAAGCCACTGGGTGAGTGTGGAGAAAATGCAAGATGTTTTTGGTCAACGCTCGAATGTTAAAACACTCTTCATTGGGGACTCGCTGGGTGAGATGAATTTTTATTATGCAAGTTCTCATGTGTGTTTGCTGGGGGCATCTTTTTTGCCCTTTGGTGGACAAAACCTGATCGAACCCATGGCTTGTTGCTGCCCCGTGGTGGTGGGACCCTACACCTATAACTTTGAAAAAATTGCAACTCAGGCCAAGCAAGAGGGTGCTGCCTTGGGTGTTCAAAACATGAGTCTAGGCGTGTCGTGTGCACTGGCTTTACTCAATTCACCCCAGCAAGCGGCTGAGCTTGAAGCAAAGGGCTTGTCTTTTGTGCAAAGCCAGCAGGGTGCCACTCAAAAAACCGTTCAAGCCCTTTGGCCGTTGATCTCCAGACCCGTCACTTAAAGGGCTCTAGGCCTTCAAGGCTGGTGTTCAAGCATGTCGTTGATCTCGTTCAAGTCTGAGGCCTGGAGAATGCCACTGGCTTGTTTGAGTTTGAGTTCTTGCATCAAAACGTTGTAGCGTGCTTGAGCCAAGTCTCGTTTGGTTTGGTAGCGTTGACTTTGCGCATTCAAAACATCGATGTTGAGCTTTAACCCAACTGAGTAGCCCAGTTCATTGGATTCCAATGACTTTTGAGTCGAGCGCTCTGCTGCCTTCAAGGCATTGACTTGACCTATGCCTGAGACCAAATTCAAAAAGGCTGATTGCGTTGACAAGGCGGCTGTGCGTTTGGCAAACTCGAAGTCATAGCGCGCTTTGTCCACCAAGTTTTCAGTTTCTTTGATTCTGTTTTCAACATAAAAGCCAGAAAAGATTGGGACGTTGATCACCACGCCAACTGACTTATTGAGAACGTGAGTGCTCAGGCTTGATAGCCCAGAGGTGTTGGTTCCATCCAGGTTGCGAGTCCCGGTCATTGAAGCCGTTAAGTCCACGGTGGGCAGGTGACCCGCAACTGCCTTTTTCACCTCTAAGTTGGCAATGTCCAAGTTCAGTTTTGCGTTCAATACGTTGGGGTGTGATTTCTCGGAGTTGGCCACCCACTCATCGATGTTGGTGGGCATTAAACGCTCGATAGGCGCTTCACTCACCATGGGTATAGGCTTGGTCTGTTGCATCCCCACCAATTGGTCGAGCGTCATTTTTTTGACGTTGAGATCGTTTTGAGCGGCAACCTCTTGTGCCACGACCAAGTCGTAGCGAGCTTGAGCGTCATGGGTATCGGTGATCGTTGCTGTGCCCACTTCAAAGTTTCGTTTTGCAAAGGCCAACTGCTCCTCTGTGGCTCTTTTTTGAGCGCGCGTGAACTCCAAAGTTTCTTGGCTCACCAACACATCAAAGTAAGCCTGAGACATGCGAACGATCAAATCCTGCTCAGCAGCCACCAATTGAGCCACCGATTGAGCCAGGACACTTTTACTTTGCAAGTAAGTTTGATAGTTAGCGGGGCGATAGAGGGGTTGCACAGCGGTGAAAGTGGCGATGTGTGTACCAAACCAACGCTGATAGGGAATCACGTTAGAGGAGGGGTTGCTTGGGTTGATGGTGACCACGTCAGGGGTGTAGTCAATCAAATTTCGAGTTGAATTGGTGCTCAGCGCCATGGTTGGCAAAATACCAGCGAGGCCTTCATCGGCTCTGTTTTTACTGGACTTGTAAAGGGCCAAGGCAGATTGATAAGAGGCGTCGTAGCTTTTCGCCGAACCCCAAAGATCGAGTAAGTTTTGAGCAGCTGAGCTTTGGCCAAAGGCCACTGAGAGGCTCACAACCAGAGCCAAAGGAATTCGTTTCATACGGAGGCTTTCAATAGACGGGTACGCTTGGATCAACCTCATGAGACCATGCATTGATTCCACCGCTGATGTTGGATACATGTTTGACGCCGTTGGAGAGCAAGAAGTGCGCTACATTTTGGCTGCGACCACCATGGTGACAAAGCACAGCAATTGCTTGTGTTTCGTTGAATTGGTCTAGAGCTCCAGGAATCTCATTCATGACGATGTGCTTGAGCTCAAACCCTTCGGCTTTGATGGAGGCGAGTTTGATTTCCCAATCCTCGCGGACATCAACGACGACAGGCTTTCTTCCTAAACTCAATTGCTCTTGTGCCCAAGGGGCCAAGTCTTTGGGACTCAATTGTTCAATCATAGATACAACTTAAAGACGGGTTAAAAGTAGAGGATCAAAAATGGAACTTGGAAGGTTCTTTGAATCCGTGCAAACGAGGGCATGATGCGTCCCACAGTATTTTGCTGTCCCATTCGTCGGCTTCCAGGCGAGTAATGACAGTGTTTTGCATCATGGGTTCTTGACCCAAAATACCCATCAATCGGCCGCCAATTTTGAGGCAATTGAGCAGATGTTGTGGTGCGTGATCACATGAGCCAGTGAGCAAGATGGCATCAAAATGGGTGTCCAAGTTCAAACTTTGACTCGCATCTAAATTGAGGACCTCGGCGTTGGAGATGCCGGCCTTGCTCAAATTGTGTCGACTCTCTTTGGCCAAGCTGGCATGGATCTCAAGGCTCACCACGCGAAGGCTTTGCAACGCCAATAGTGCAGTGAGGTATCCCGTGCCTGAGCCCACTTCGAGAATGGTTTCGTGTGCCTTGGGGGCCAAGTCATGCAGCAGCCTGGCCTGCGTTTTGGGCTCCAACATGATTTCTCCCTCCCCTATGGGGAGTTCAGCCTCTGAGTAGGCCAACTCCTTGTACACGGAAGGCACAAAGAGGTCGCGCCTGAGCGACTTTAGCGTTTCTAGGATGTGTGCATCAAGTACCTGCCAGGTTCTGATTTGTTGCTCCACCATGTTAAATAGAGCTTGCTGTTGGTCCATGGTTTGTGTCCGAGGTGTTTGCTTTTCAATGACACACCATTCTAGCGCGCTATGGTCTTTGCCTCTGCTGGCCCAGACCCTTGCATGGAGTTGGAGTAACCACAGTGGGGGCGCTCAAAGCTTGGCTCCGGTAGTGAGGGGGCGCCTTTTGGCTCAGCCGAATTGCCAAATGAGATCAATAAAATTAGTCATAAAGTTTTAATTTATTTCATTTTTCCAACCAATCGAGTGTTGTTTTAGGCAGAAAAAGACTCGTTAAATTTCTTTTTAGCCTGAACAGACAGAGCTTTTGTGGATCAAAGTCTGGGTCTGATTTAAAATCGATCTACACCGAGGTGCATGTGCATCCTCATTCAATTTTAAGGATTAAAAAATGTACAAAATGAACCTAAGATTGATGTCTTCTTTGCTCTTGAGTGCTTGCTCACTCTTGGCTCAAATGAATGTCTTACACGCCGAGGAGGCGCAAACCACCGTGACAGGAAACATGTCTTTGGTGGCTGATTACAGATTCAGGGGCTTTACCCAAACCAACTACGGTCCTGCCTTGCAAGGTGGTTTCGATCTTGAGCATGTCTCTGGTCTTTACGCTGGCAATTGGAACTCCAATGTTGCTCAAAACTTGTACAACGGCAGTTCACTTGAGATGGATTTCTACGGTGGCTACAAGGGAAGCATCCCAGCCATGTACGGAACGGGCTATGACGTCGGTGCCATTTACTATTACTACCCCAAGAGTGGCGTTGACTCTGTTAGCGCTTTTTATGCCAACAAAGCCATCAACAATTCAGAAGTTTATGTGGGACTGAGCAATGGTCCCTTGTCTTTGAAGGTCAATTACGGCATCTCCGATTACTTTAGGTACGCCTACTTGAGTGGTGCGAGTCTCTCGACCAAAGGTACAACCTATTTTGATTTGACTTACTCTCAAGTCTTTCAAGGCCTGATCTTTGGTGCTCACGTGGGTGTTTTGAATCTTAAAAATTACAACCAAAGTCAATTTGCAACAGCAGTTGATTCGGGCTTTTCTCCATTGGTGCAATCGGTCAACGATTACAAGTTGAGTGTGGGTAAAGATTTGGGAGACAATGCAGTCATCTCTGCGAGTTACTATGCCACTTCAAAGCGTGGGTATTTCCAAACGGATTTGACGGGCATGCACTCTGCTGGAAAACCTGGCTTGGTGTTGGGTTTTGTCAAAGGATTTTGATCTGTTTTTTATGTGGCGAAGCCTTTGATAGGCTCACCTAGAATGGCCCGCTCCTAGCGGGCCATTGTTTTGGTTCAGTTTCGATTTATCTTAATGTGGGAGTTTTAACGTGTCCCTTGAATCCATAACTTTGGCAGGCGGTTGTTTTTGGTGCCTAGAGGCGGTCTATGACCGTGTGATGGGTGTGCAAGATGTGGTGAGCGGCTACAGCAATGGGGATGACCCATCACCGAATTACGAATCGGTTTGTTCGGGCCACACCGGGCATGCAGAAGTGGTGCGCATTCGCTTTGACAGCGAGCAGGTGAGTTTGACAGAACTCTTGGAAATCTTCTTTGTCATTCATGATCCCACAACTCTAAATCGGCAAGGCAATGACGTAGGCACTCAATACAGAAGTGGCATTTACTACGAAAGAGCAGAGGATTTAAAGGTCATTGAAGAGTTCATGAAATCTGCAGTTCAACAAATGGGTATCAATCCTCAAGCGATCACCACGCAAATTGAGCCTTTGCGCAATTTCCATGAGGCAGAGGAGTACCATCAAAACTTCTTTTTGAATCACCCCACCCAAGGCTATTGTGCCCACGTGGTATCTCCCAAAGTGGCCAAGTTTCAAAAAACCTTTGCCAACAAGCTAAAGGCGTGAGCCTTAGGGCGCAAGTCTTTCTTTGATCCAGCGCGCATCGGCCCCTAATCGATAGGCCACTCTGTCGTGGAGTCGACTGGGGCGACCTTGCCAAAACTCCCAATATTGCGCTTTGAGGGCGTAACCACCCCAATGCGGGGGGCGGGGTGGGTTTTGTGGCCACAAAGCTTGATGGTGGCGTACGCCAGCGTCTAGGACCTCTCTGGACTCAATCACCGCGCTTTGTGGACTTGCCCAAGCACCGATTTTGGAGCCGTAGGGGCGCTTCTCGAAATAAGCATCGCTTTGTTGCTCGCTGACCTTTTGTACCCATCCTTCAATTCGAACGACTCGCTCCAACTCGACCCAGTGAAACTGCAAAGCAGCTTTGGGATTAGAGGCCAATTCATGACCTTTTTTGCTGTTGTAGTTGGTGTACCAAATGAGCTCATTTTCAAGCAGCTCTTTGAGAAGCACAATTCTTGTGGTGGGTTGCAAGTCAATGCCCACGCTGGCCAGCGTCATCGCTGAGGGTTCAGGTATTTGAGTTTGCACCGCCTCCTCAAGCCAAGTGCTAAAGAGCACATTGGGATTGGAAGGTGCGTGATCCAGGTTCAATTCACCCTTTTCGTAGTTTTTCCGCATGTCTGCGAGTGCATCGTGGTTCAAGGTGTACCTTTTTAATCGAGTCTCAGTTAATAGATTGGGTTATTTCGACTTTGAATTCAAATGGAGCGCTGGATCAATTCAATTTTGTAGCCATCAGGGTCTGCTAAAAATGCAATCAGCGTCTCTCCTCCTTTGACCGGTCCGGGCTCTCTGGTGAGCGTGACCCCTTGGGAGCGAATGTGATCGCAAGTCGCATAAATATCCTCAACACCAATGGCCAAATGACCAAAGGCTGTCCCCAGCTCGTAATGCTCAACGCCGTGGTTGTAGGTGAGCTCAATCTCTGCGTGTTCAGGATTGTGGCCGTAGCCCAAGAACGCCAAAGAGTACTTTTGCTCATTGCGGTGTGTCACTCTCAAGAGTTTCATGCCCATGACTTGGGTATAAAACTCAATGGAGCGCTCCAAGTTTCCCACTCTGAGCATGGTGTGGAGTAAAAGCATTGAATGGTTCCAATTCAAAAAATAAAAACTGAGCACATTTCACATTGATTTTAGTCGTTAAGCTCAATTTAGTTTTTCTGGTGCAGTCGATTTAGGACAAGAGCTCATGGGTTCATCCCCATTGAGTCCCGCGGTGTTGTTAGGCTAGACTCCAATGCATGGGATTCTTGCTTTAACTTGGGTCAAGTTTGTTTTTTCTGTGAGGTCACAAGCATGTCAAACATTGAAATTTTGCAAGTCACGCCACTGCCTGCCTTTTTGATGAATGATCTTCAAGCGTTGTACCAAGTTCATGATCATTCACACATGACCGATCCCTCGGCATTTGGAAGAATCAAGGCCATCATTGGTTCAAGACAAGCCAAAATTGATCTTAAACTCTTGGCGACTTTTCCTGAGGTTGAATTGATTTCAATTTTAGGCAATGACTACCAAAGTGTGGATGTACAAGGCGCTATAAAAAAAGGCGTCAAGGTAGCCTATACCCCTGACGTGGCCAATGAGGATGTGGCCGATTTGGCGATGGGCTTGATCATAGGTTTGGTCAGGAAAGTACCCCAGGCTGACCGATTTGTGAGAAATTCCGATTGGTTGGACGGAGAGTTCTCAGTCACCAAGCGAGTCACTGGATTGCGATTGGGCTTGCTGGGCTTTGGTGCATTGGGTCAGTCCATTGCCAAAAGAGCTCAAGGATTCAACATGCGGGTGAGTTACTTTGACAAGGCACCCGTGTCGGGTTTTGAAGAGTCTTGGGTGGCTCAGCCCAAGACCTTGGCTGAGCAAGTGGATGTTTTGGTGGTTTGCATTCCAAGCACGCAAGGCGATGTGAGCGCCAACTCCTCATCAGAGGTCATCGTGGATCAAAGCGTCTTGGATGCCTTGGGCTCAAAGGGTTATGTGGTGAATGTCACTCAGTCCCAACTCGTGGATCAAACTGCTCTCATCAAAGCCTTGCAAACTAAAAAAATTGCTGGCGCAGCCTTGGATGTGTTTGCCTCCGAGCCCAACATTGCAGCCGAATTCAAGTCCTTGCAAAATGTGGTTCTCACCCCCCACATGGGTTCTGTAACGGAGGAGGCAAGGCGCTTCATGGCTCAGTTGGCTGTTGCCAACCTGCAGTCTCACTTTACACAGGGCACCTTGTTGACCCCCATCCCACAGATGGCCCTTTTGGCGCCTCCCTAAGCACATTCAGGGGGCACAAGGGCTGCCCTTGTAATCAAAATGACACATTGCTGACATAGTATCAAATGACCTGTGGGATCTTCCACTCGCCATTTGTACAGTGGCGATCAATCGATCGTTCGTTTATTTCTGCAATGCCCTTTTCCCAACTCCCTCTCAAATTCAATGCGCCAAGGCTTCAGTTGAGACTGTGGGGATGTTTGCTGGGTGCATTAACCCTTGTTCCAAGCTTTGCACAAAGGGTGGGCTCCGACACAGACTCACCCGTTTGGGTGCCCACGGTCAGCAGAGAACAAGGTGGGTTGGGCTCCTACGTTTTGCAATCGATGGAGCAAGCACCTTGGTGGTCTGCCAAAGGTCAGGTGACGGTGGTGAATCAATCCAATGCGGGGTTTGGCGCGAAGTACAGTGGTGACAACAGTTTGACCAACACCCGATCTTCAAAGCAAACCTTTGATACCACGCTTTATCTTGGATTGAGACTTTGGAGAGGGGCTGAGGCCTACCTCAATCCAGAAATAGATCAAGGGTTTGGATTGAGCAATACCGTTGGCGTTGCTGGCTTTCCAAGCGGTGAGGCTTACAAAGTGGGAGCACAAAATCCCTACTACAGGCTACCCAGGGCCTTTTTGCGGCAAACGTTTGATTTGGGGGGGGAGAGCTTCCACATGGAGGACCAGGCCAATCAGATGGAGAAAAACATCACGGCCAACAACCTCACCTTGACCTTGGGAAAGTTCTCCGTGGTTGATGTCTTCGATACCAACACTTATGCACACGATCCAAGGTCTGATTTCTTCAATTGGACCGTGGTTGAGGCTGGCGCATTTGACTATGCAGCCGATTCATGGGGCTTTACTCAGGGTGCGGCACTTGAGTGGACCCAAGATTGGTGGACCCTAAGAGGTGGGTATTTCGCCCTCTCGACTCAACCCAACAATGAAAAAATCGATACCCAATTCGATCAACACGAGTGGGTGGCTGAGTTTGAGGAGCGGCATCAACTTGGGGAGCGTCCTGGAAAATTTAAATTCTTGAGTTTTGTCAACCAAGGCTACATGGGTTTGTATGCCGATGCGGTGAAACTAGGGGCCTTGGGCGGCACTGGCGTTGACATCACCAAGGTCAGACAAATGAACAAACGCTCAGGATGGTCGCTTAACTTTGAGCAAGAGATGAGTGATGACTTGGGGCTCTTTGTGCGGTACAGCCAAAACGATGGCGCCAAGGAAGCGTTTGATTTCACTGAGGTCAATCAATCCTTGTCCTCAGGCCTGTTGCTCAAAGGGAGTGCTTGGAAAAGACACAATGACAGTTTGGGGCTGGCTTGGGTCTCCAATCGTTTGAGCGCGGATGCGCAAAGTTATTTCAAAGCAGGGGGCATGGGTATTTTGATTGGTGACTCAGGACTCAACTACGCAAGCGAGATGATCACTGAAGTGTTCTACAACTTGGTTTTCAATGAAACTTTGAGCATGGCGTTGGATTATCAGAACATTAAAAATCCTGCCTATAACCAAGACCGAGGTCCGGTGAATATCTTGGGGGTGCGTTTACATGCAAGTTTCTAAGTTCAATGCATGGCTCAAGGGCCGTGGTGTTCAAAGCCTGGGTTGGTTGCTGTGTGCTTTGCTGAGCGTGACCTTGCCCGTTGCAAAAGCCAATTCAGACATTTTGGGTGCGGGTGCCACGTTTGCGCAGCCCATCATTGACACCTGGCTGTATGCTTTTCAAAAGGCGCAGCCCCTCAGAGCTGAATACCAAGCGGTGGGTTCTGCAGAAGGCATCAGGCGCATCACTTCCAGAACCGTGGATTTTGCAGTCACCGATATTGCACTCACCCAGTCGGAGTTGGTGCACGACGATTTGTTTCAATACCCCTTGGTGGTGAGCGGCATCACACCCGTGGTCAATTTACCCGGTGTGCCCTCCAATGTGCTCAGAATCACGCCCGACTTGCTGGCCAAGATCATGATGGGTGAATTGACTGAGTGGGATGATCCTGCATTAAAGGAGATCAACCCAACACTTACACTGCCGTCGATGCCCATTTTGGTGGTTCACAGGAAGAGGGCTCAGGCACGACCTTCACCTTCACTCATTACTTGGCCCAAGTGAGTGCCGAATGGGATAAAAGATACGGAATTGGTTCACAGGTGATGTGGCCCATTGGCATGTCTGTGAGAGGCAATGTGGGTATGGCCATGGCGGTTAAAGCCACACCGGGCTCCATTGGGTACATTGAATTCATGTATGCCAAGCAGCATCAACTCAACACGCCCTTGTTGCAAAATGCGGCCATGCAATTTGTGTCTCCCTCCCTCAAGACTTTTGAGCAAGCTGCCAAACAAGCTCAGTGGTCTCGTCCCTCCTTTTACCAAAGTCTCACCAATTTGCCGGGTGCTCAGAGTTGGCCGATCGTGGGCGTGTCTTATTTGATTGTTCACAAGTTGCAAAATGATTTGAACGATGCTCGCGAGACCTTAAGATTGCTCAACTGGATCTACAGCAATGGAGCGAGCTTGGCCAAAGAGCAAGATTATTGGTTGGTGGACGATGAGAGTGTGATCACACGGGTCAAGGCGGCTTGGGCCCAGATGCGAGACACCAAAGGTCAATTGGTGCAAAGACCATGAACACTCAGCAACCCCATTCCTTTGCATTCCACGGGCTCAAAATCTTGAGTTTTTGTGTGGGTCTTGCGTTGCTCTTTAGCGCTTCATTTGCCTGGGCCAAAGGAGCTCCGATCACCCATCAAACGGCCAAAGATTTTAAAAATCTCATCATTCAAGGCGAACGCCCTGAGATTGTGGCTTGCATGGCTGCGACCATGAATGAGCTCAAGAGTCTGAAGACCTACGAGGCTTTTCGCTGGACAGATGGAACGTCAAAAACAGCCTTGATGCACGAAAATGAAATCGATGGCCATTTGCTCAGGACCATCACCCTTCAAGCACAGGCCATTTTGAGCAGCCAGTCTTTCTTCGATTTGGTCTCGCCCATCCAAGTTCAATGTGAACAATTCGATGAGGGCTACCCCAAAGTTCGAATCACATTGATCCCATAAAGCACAAAGCCCCTCGATGGGGGCTTTGTGAAAAACAAACCCATCAGGTTTGTTTGTGGATGCAAACTTGGATCTCAGCGTCCAAATCCACCGCGGTTACCACCGCCACCGCCTCCAGGGCCCCTTTTAGAGCCAAAGGATCCTGATGGCTTTGGACCACCACGGCCACGGTTACCACCGCCTCCTGGGCCACGGCGCTCACTCATCAAATCCACACTGGTGCGTGTTGGATCAGGCGTTCTGGTGGATTTGTTTTGCGTTTTGTGTCCAAAGGCATTCACACCGTTGTGGGTACCCAAATGAGCATTCTCTCTGGGTTGGAAGTCCTCGTCATGCATTGGATTGGCGCGCGGTTGCGAGAACTCTGCATTGCCATCGGTGCGTCGCTGTCTGGGTGGCGCATCTGGGTGGGCGTTAAAGGGGTTTCTTGCGCCGTCTCGGCCACCACCGCCGTAGGACCGATTGGAGGGGCCTCTTGAGTTGGGTGAACGGTTTTGTCCTGGATTGGGTCCAGAGCGAGGTCCTCTTGGAGCCGCAGCATTGCCCTCTCTGCCCTCACCATAGGCGCGCTCAGTTTTCACGTCCCCGTTGGGGCGTGAGGGACGTTGTGAGCGGTCAGCGTTGGCGTGATTGGGTCTGCCTTTGGCTGGTTGAGAGCCTTTTTTCTCTCGAATTCGCTCCATCATTTCTGAGCGAGCTGCCTTGGCTGCTGCAGCCATCACCTCTCTAGAGGGGGGGCGACCAAGGCCTCCCCATATCGTTTGTCTGCCCATGGCAATGGGCTCGGCCTTCTCGCCGGGTTCGGGAGCGAAGCCCTCAATGACTTGAACTTCAATGGTTTGGTGGGTGAAGTGTTCAATGTCTTTCATGAAGCCTTCTTCATCCAAGGACACCAAACTCACGGCCTGACCGTCAGAGCCTGCGCGTCCTGTGCGTCCAATGCGGTGAACATAATCCTCGCTCACATTGGGGATTTCATAGTTGACCACGTGTGGCAACTCATCAATGTCAATGCCTCGAGCGGCGATGTCTGTCGCCACCAACGCTTTGATGTCACCGGATTTGAATCCGTCCAGTGCTTGAGTTCGTGCCGACTGGCTTTTGTTGCCGTGCAAGGCCATGGCGTTGATGCCATTTTTTTGCAGATAATCTGCCACCGAATTGGCGCCGAATTTGGTGCGTGTGAACACCAAAACTTGACTCCAATTGTTGCTTTGAATGATGTGAGCCAAGAGGGCTTTTTTCTTGCCTCGCCCAACCGGGTGAATCAACTGTGTGATGCGTTGAACGGTGGTATTGGGGGGCGTGACTTGAATGCTTTTGGGATTCTTCAGCAAATTCTCAGCAAGCTCTTTGATCTCGTTGCTGAAGGTTGCAGAAAACAAAAGGCTTTGTTTGTCTTTGGGCACGAGGGCCAAGATTTTTTTGACATCGTGGATAAAGCCCATGTCCAACATGCGGTCGGCCTCATCCAAGATCATGATTTGCACGGTGCTCAAGTCCAAGAAGCCTTGTTGCTCTAAGTCAAGGAGTCGACCGGGTGTGGCCACCAAAATGTCCACGCCTCTTTTAAGTTTGTCGATTTGAGGCTTCATGCCCACGCCACCAAAGATCACGGCTGAGGTGAGTTGGAGGTGTTTGCCGTAATTTCTCACCGACTCCTCTACCTGCGCAGCAAGCTCTCGAGTCGGTGTAAGCACCAAAGCCCGAATGCCGTAGACGCCAAACTTGTTGGTGCTGCTGCGACTCATGGTGAGTTTGTGCAACATGGGTAAGGTGAAGGCGGCAGTTTTGCCGGTTCCAGTTTGTGCACCGGCCAATAGATCGTGACCTTCAAGGACCAATGGGATGGCTTGAACTTGTACGGGTGTTGGGGTGTCGTAGCCTTGTTCTTGTACGGCTTTTAAGATGGCAGGAGCCAAATTTAATTCTTCAAATTTCATTAGGTGAGCGTCCTTCTTTGGACGCGTGGGTCGGTCATCATTGCCCTTTGATAAAAAGGCATCCAGAAAAGTGACCGGAAAACTAAAGGGTGGGCAGGAAGTGACCAGAGAATTCTGGCATTGGGCCCCAGCGGAACGCTGATATTTAGGCGACTGGTTGCCTAAACCGAACTTGATTTTCTCATGAAAAAGCTTTGAATAACTATAAATCACCAATTTCTTGAGCAAAAAACCAACATTGGCCAGAAGTCAAAGGTGTTTTCAGGGCCTAACACCCCGTGTCCTTCATTCAAACCGCTGCGGCCTGGGTTTGGGCTTCGTTTGGGGCGTGGGGTCGGCAGATGGGGCAATTGCATAAAAATTCGCATGGGTATGGGCACAAAGGTGATAGAGTACTTGCTCTCGCAAGAGCAGAGATCACAAGTTTTTAGTACAGGAAAATCATCCCCATGGCCCAATATGTATTCACGATGAATCGTGTCGGCAAAATCGTTCCTCCCAAGCGTCACATTTTGAAGGACATTTCGCTCAGTTTCTTTCCAGGCGCAAAGATTGGCGTTTTAGGAACCAACGGTTCAGGAAAATCAACGCTCCTCAAAATCATGGCTGGGTTGGACAAAGAGATTGAGGGCGAGGCCACGCCAATGCCGGGTCTAAAGATCGGGTATTTGCCACAAGAGCCTGAGCTCGATCCAACGCAGACCGTTAGACAAGCGGTGGAGGGTGCGATGGGTGAGGTGCTGGCCGCCAAGAACCGGTTGGAGGAAATTTATGCGGCCTATGCCGAGCCAGATGCTGATTTTGACAAACTGGCTGCTGAACAAGGGGAGTTGGAGGCGATCATTGCTGCGGCAGGCACGGACAGCGAACACCAATTGGAGATAGCCGCTGATGCGCTCAGATTGCCCCCATGGGATGCGTTGATTGATAAGCTCTCCGGTGGAGAAAAACGACGTGTGGCCCTTTGCCGATTGCTGCTCTCCAAGCCCGATATGCTGCTCTTGGATGAGCCCACCAATCACTTGGATGCTGAATCGGTGGATTGGTTAGAGCAATTCTTGCAGCGCTTCTCTGGCACGGTGGTGGCCATTACCCATGATCGTTATTTCCTTGATAACGCAGCCGAGTGGATTTTGGAACTCGATCGTGGTCACGGAATCCCTTGGAAGGGCAACTACAGCACTTGGTTGACTCAAAAGCAAGATCGATTGGAGAAAGAGCAAAAGGGTGAGGAAGCACGCGCCAAGGCCCTTAAAAAGGAGTTGGAATGGGTGCGCCAAAACCCCAAGGGGCGTCAAGCCAAAAGCAAGGCTCGTATTGCCAGGTTTGAAGAGCTCTCTAGTTTTGAGTACCAGCAAAGAAATGAAACCTCTGAGATCTTCATCCCCGTTGCAGAGCGATTGGGCAACGAGGCCATTGAATTTTTGGGTGTCAGCAAGTCCTTCGGAGATCGTTTGCTCATCGATAACTTGAGCTTCAAGGTGCCTCCTGGCGCGATCGTGGGCATCATTGGTCCCAATGGTGCGGGTAAGTCAACTTTGTTCAGAATGATTGCCGGGCACCAACAACCCGACCAAGGAGAGGTGAAGATTGGGTCTACAGTTCGCATGGCCTTTGTAGATCAGACCCGAGATGATTTGAGCAACGAGAAAACGGTTTGGGAAGATGTCTCTGGCGGACTCGATATTTTGACCGTTGGCAAGTTCGAAATGGCAAGCCGTGCTTATTGCGGTCGCTTCAACTTCAACGGTGGTGATCAACAAAAGAGAGTGGGTACCCTCTCCGGTGGTGAGAGAGGAAGGCTGCACTTGGCCAAAACCTTGATTGCGGGTGCCAACACCTTGCTCTTGGATGAGCCCTCCAATGACTTGGATGTGGAGACCTTGCGAGCTTTGGAGGATGCGCTGCTTGAGTTTGCGGGCTGCGTGATGGTGATCAGCCATGACCGCTGGTTCTTGGACCGCATTGCCACTCACATTTTGGCTTGTGAAGGCGATTCTCAATGGTACTTCTTTGACGGTAACTACCAAGAGTATGAGGCCGACAAACGCAAGCGTTTGGGTGAAGAGGGCGCCAAGCCCAAGCGTGTGAGATTCAAGGCACTTAAGTAAGGAAGGACTGCTCTCCTCATGACCTTGAAACTCTCCGTTCTTGATCAGTCCGTGGCGGCTCAAGGGGTGTCTCACGGCCAAGTGATCTCTCAAACCGTGGGCTTGGCCCAGTTTGTTCAAGACTTGGGTTATCACCGTTTTTGGGTGAGTGAGCACCACTCACATCCGAGCATTGTCGGCACGGCCCCAGAGATTTTGATGGCGGCCATTGCGGCCAAGACCGATCGGATCAGAATTGGCAGTGCCGGTGTCATGCTCCCCCACTATGCTTCCTTAAAGGTCGCTGAACAATTCAGGGTGCTCAACGAATTGGCCCCGGGGCGCATCGATTTGGGTGTTGGGCGTGCTCCTGGAAGTGATCAAAGGACTGCTCAAATTCTCAATCCTGATCGATATGCCTCCGATCGCTTTCCCCAACAAATTTTAGAGCTCAAGGCCTGGCTTGCTGGAGAGACCATGCCTGTGGGGCATCCAGGACACGGCGTCTTTGCTTACCCTCAGTCGCAAAGCAGGCCTGATATTTGGGTCTTGGGCTCCTCAGATTACGGCGCGCAACTCGCAGCTCACTTGGGTCTACCCTATGCCTATGCCCATTTCATCACCGATGGCGCGGGCTCGGCGCAAGCGCTTGAGTTGTACCGCCATCACTTTAGAGCCACAGAGGAAAATCCAAAGCCAAAAGCCGTGGTGTGTGTGTGGGCGCTCACTGCAGAGACTGAGGAGGAGGCTCGATTTCAATTTTCGAGCCGCGCTCGCTGGAAATTGGATCGTCAACTCGGGCGCATCGGACCCATGCTCAGTCCAGAGCGTGCGGCGGAGTCATTCTCAGAGGCTGAAATTCCACATTTGAAACAGCTTGAGCAAAAGGCTTTCATTGGTAAGCCCTCTCAAGTGGCTCAAAAACTCAATGACTTGGCAGACCAATTGGAGCTCGATGAAATAGTGGTGATCACTTGGGCGCATGATCACGCCGTGCAAAGAGCCTCCTATGCCTTGTTAGCCCGTGAGTTTGGTCTGGCCATCGAACGGCCCAATGGCGCATAAAGAAGCCTTTGGACACGAGTGGCCTTTGCGCATCCATCCTTTGTTTTTTAGGATCCATAGGGTCTGAGCCAGAGAGGGTACTCGTGTTGAACAATGTCCATGATTTTTCCCCTCAGGGAACCAGGGCCTCACTCCGATTTAGAATTGAGGCCTTATGAATCAAAGTGTCATTGAATATCAAGCCAGTTGTGCGTTGCCCACCGAGTGGGCGACTTTTGAATTGCATGCGTTCAAAGAGTTGAGCACAGGCAAGGAGCATTTGGCCATCACACTTGGCCACTTGGATGAGAGCACCCCTGTTTTAGCAAGGATTCATTCGGAGTGCATGACGGGTGACACGTTGTTCAGTCTGCGTTGCGATTGTGGTCCACAGCTCAAAAGTGCTTTTGAAAAAATTGCCAAAGAAGGTCGAGGCATTTTGCTCTACCTGCGCCAAGAGGGACGAGGCATTGGGCTTGTGAACAAGATCAAAGCCTATCAGTTGCAAGAAAAAGGGGCTGATACAGTTCAAGCCAATCGCCTCTTGGGCTTCAAAGATGACCAACGCAGCTACGAAGTTTGCAAAGGCATGTTAGAGCACTTTCATGTTCGTGCTCTTAGGCTGCTCACCAACAATCCAGAAAAAATAGTTGCGATCGAACATTTGGGCTTTGATGTGTTGCGGGCTGAGCACCACGTGGGATTGAATCCCTTCAATGCCAATTACTTGGAAACGAAAGAAATCAAAATGGGCCACCTTTTCGCCCAGACCGAAGCTTTGGAGTCAAAGGACTGAGCAAGGCTGCGGTACCCTCAAAGCCTTAGGCTCAGGTGAGAATTGAGATGTCGGTGTCCTCAATGAAGCGCATGGCCAGTTGTTCCGCCTGAGCTTCGTCACTCCCACATGTCATGACATAGCCCAAGCGTGCCGCGTTTTCGAAAGCGGGAATGACGCGGTCTCCTGCTTGTTTGAAGATTTCCACGCATTTCACATTGGGATCCCTCCAAGTGGGTTCAGTGATGGCGTTGATCACGCCACTCACCGCAGAGGTAAACCAACGAGACACAGCCACTTGGTAGGGTCTGGGTGTATCCAAGTCTTTGGGCCATTGACCCAAGTGAATGTCAATCAAGTCTGAATGAATCGATCGGTTCATGGCAAATCCAACCAAGCGAGCGATTTTCGCTCCAACGAGTCTTGGATTGATCTCGATGAGTCTGGGGCCCTCTTGTGTCAACATCATCTCAATGTGTGTGGCTCCGCAATCAAAGCCCACCGCATCCAAAATGGAGAACACATAATGCTCGAGTTCGGCGTGTTCTTGGGTTCTTGGCATGAAGCACCCGCCCTCAATGGCAAAGGAGGGGGGAGGAAACATTTTTTTTACATTCACCCCTAAAAACCGATGTTCTCCATTGAGGCTAAAGGTGTCAACGCCAACGAAGCTGCCTTGCATGTAACGCTCGACCAGCAGTCGGTCATTGGCCATCACCCCCAGCCCGTAGTCCGCTCTAGAGGGGAGCATGATCTCAACTGGGCTCACCAAAGGGTCAAGATCCATTTCGGTTTGCAGCACCACAACATTTTGTGAGCCATAACCGTCGGCGGGTTTGATGAGCACTGGCAACCCAAGCCGCTTCACCGCTTCTTTGATCTCTTGGGTGGTGGTGGCGAGCGCAAAGGGAGGTTGGGCAATACCTAGCTTGGCCAAACGGTCTCTGACATTGAATTTGTCTCTCAAGAGCACCGCACTCTCATGGTTCAAATACCTCAAGTTCAAAGCGCGTGCAATCTTAGAGGCCTCCAGCAAACGGATCTCTATCAAACAAATAACCGCTTGGATGGTTTTGTTTTGATTGGATTTCTGCACGGCCCTCAGTACCTCATCCCACTCAAAGCCTTTGACCTCAACGAGTTCATGAGCTTGTTCAAGGAGGGCCTTCACCTTGGGTTGGCTCAGATACAAATTCAAGTCTGAGGTCAGGAACGTGAAGCTGTCGCCTCTGTCGAGCGCGGCTTGCAAAATGTCACTGTCGTTTCCCCCAGGTAAATCGATGACGAGCAAGTGAGACATGGATGACTTTCAATCAGCTGTTGTAGTTCACCACTTTAGCATTTCTGGAGATTTGAGGGTCATTGGACAATTGATCCACTACAAGAATGAGCCAAATTACTTTACAAAACAATCACTCAAGTTAACTCAATCCGATCCGATTCACCCAGTGTAGAAGTGTTTAAAGACGTCATGTTGTGTTCGATAGCACTCTCAAGGGGAATTAACATGGGAATGAGAATCGGTTCAGGCGGTGGTGCACAAGCGATGAGTGCAGCTCAGAGTAGCGTGGCGCAGTGGCAGCAAGCCAAGGTCGCAATGCAAGCACCAGCACCAGTCGCGTCAGCTACGGCTCCCTCGACTGCGCCCACGGCGCAATTGATCGCTACTCTCACCCAGGGTAGTCACGTCAATACCTACGCTTAAAAGAGCAATCACCACCGAAATTTGAGTGGGGTTGGTTTTTTGACTGGGCCCCAGCAAGAAATAGATTCTTGTTGCTTTTTGTCGTTCGTGCAAAGTTGGTCTGGGTCAGGCTTTGTGAGCCCCAGAGCTTGGTGAATGCACCTCTGAAGTGACTTTAAGGGTTAGAGTCTTTCAAAAATTGCAGCTATCCCTTGTCCCCCTCCGATACACATCGTAACCAAGGCGTATCGCCCTTGGATGCGGTGCAATTCGTGGAGGGCTTTGACAGTGATCAGCGCACCGGTTGCGCCAATGGGGTGCCCAAGCGAAATGCCCGAACCGTTGGGATTGACTTTTGCCGGGTCTAGACCAAGGTCTTTGATCACCGCGCAGGCTTGAGCCGCAAATGCTTCATTGGCTTCAATCACATCCAAGTCACTCACACTCAGTCCAGCCTTTTTAAGGGCTGCAAGGCTAGCGGGCACGGGGCCGATGCCCATGTATTTGGGCTCCACCCCAGCATGCGCATAGCTCACCAGTCGTGCCATGGGTTTTAAGCCACGAGCCTGCGCTGTTTGTGCATTCATCAGAACCAAAGCTGCAGCTGCGTCGTTGATGCCTGAGGCGTTTCCCGCTGTGACGGTTCCATTGTCTTTAAGGAAGACGGGTTTGAGTTTGCTGAAGTCCTCGCTCGTCGCATTCAGTCTCACGTGCTCATCGGTTTGCCAAGCCTCAATGCCTTTGCGAGACTTGAGTTCCATGGGGACGATTTGGTCCTTGAAGTAGCCGTTCTCAATTGCTTTTTGTGCTCTGTGGTGACTCTCAAGTGCGAGGGCATCTTGCATGTCTCGCGTGATCCCCCATTTCTGAGCCACGTTTTCTGCGGTCACACCCATGTGTATTCTCTCAAAGGGATCGTGCAAAGCGCCCACCATCATGTCAACCAAAGTGGAGTCCCCCATGCGTTGACCAAAGCGATTGGAGTTGCTGATGAAAGGTCCTTTGCTCATGTTCTCTGCTCCCGCAGATACCGCCACATGGGTGTCTCCGAGTTGAATGGATTGAGCGGCACAGACCAAGGCCTGAAGACCTGAGCCGCACAAGCGATTGACGTTGAAAGCTGTGACACTGGGAGAGCAACGTGCGTTAATGGCACTCACGCGTGAGAGGTACAAATCACTGGGTTGAGAGCTCACCACATGTCCCATGACCAGTTGTTCGACGTCCTTGGGCTCGATCTTGGAGCGCTCTATGGCGTGGCGAACAACGGTGGTTGCCATCTCTGTCACGGGAGTGTCCTTTAAGCGGCCACCAAAGGTGCCGATGGCCGTTCGAACGGCACTGGTGATGACGACTTCATTCATGGTAAATCCTTTGGTGACGGTGGTGTTTTCAAGTGTTAAATGGACATTCTAAGCATCAGATCATGGCTTGCCAATATCGGAAAAACGGATGATCTCATCCCAACACAAGGCATGAAGAATGTGCTCTAGCACCGCTTTGGGCGGTGGATCATCGTGAGCTGCATTTTGGCTTTTGGTCGAGGGGATACCGATTGAGAGGGGCGCGGGGGTCTGAAAGTGGAGTGTTTCACCGCTCAAGGGGTCCTTGAGCGTGAGGCTCCAAGCGTGCAGCAAAAGTCGTGGGCTGGCGTTGGCCACATTTTGTGGGGCATACAGCTGATCTCCCCAGATGGGGTGTCCAATGGCTTGCAAGTGAACTCTGATTTGATGGGTCCTGCCGCTCAAGGGTTCAATTTCTAACAAAGAGCTCTGCTCGTTGTTAGCCCAAGCTCTGTAGCGAGTTTGACTGGGTTTTCCATCTTCGTGCACACGTCTTTTAGGTCGATCAGGCCAATGCGCGTGAATGGGCAGATCAATTGTTTGCCAATCTTTGGATGCCTCAATGTGACCACTGACCACGGCCAAGTAGCGTTTATGAACGGATTGACTGGCAAACGACATGGACAGGGTTCTGTGATGAGCCTGGCCTTTGGCCATGACAATGAGGCCTGATGTGGATTGGTCCAAACGATGCACATTCAGCAAATTTGGGCCTCTCAATGCTTGAACCCGGGTGGTCAAAGAATCCTGTTTCTCAGGACCTTTACCGGGTACAGATAACAAACCACTGGGTTTACTCAGCACCAACAATTGATCGTTTTCAAAGACCACGCAAATTGCCTTTTGATATTGCATTGGCAGCAAAGGGATTGCCTCAAAGGTGATGGATTCATGGGCATGGGCTGCACATGGCAACAAATAACCAGCTTGTCTCTCCTCAAGGCTCACCCCAGGCCAATCGGTCTTGTAGCTCACCAGAGGATGGGGGGCAATTGACTTCATCAAGCAAGTGCGACAAGTGCCGTTTTCGCAACTGCTTGGTAAATCGATACCTTGTGTGCGAGCGCTTTCCAATAAGGTCTCCTCCTCGGTGCTGCTCCACTGCAACACCTCACTCGAACCCCTCCTCTTGAGTTGGTGGGTGAACCGCTTCATGGCAATGATGAAGTGTGTTGTTGCAAAGCCCAGTTCAAATGTTCTTGGACCAACGCGCTTGGGTAAGTCAAGCGCTCACTCAAAGCGGCTCGAATGTCTTGGTGAATGTTTGCGCTCAAATGGGATTGACGCAACGCATTGCCCAATGCAATGCAGAGATTTCTGAGCCATCTCTCATAACCAATTCTTCGAATGGGTGAGCCTTGGGTGTGATTGAGAAACTCCTCTTCACTCCAAGACCAGTAGCTAAGGAGCGACTGGTGGGTCAAATGAGCCTTCGCATCAAAGTCGCTCAAGGTGGTGAGCTTGGCAAATTTATTCCAAGGGCAAATCAGCTGACAATCATCACAGCCATAGATTCGATTGCCCATCAAAGGCCTGAGAGCGACATCGATGGAGCCAGGATGTTCGATGGTTAGGTATGAAATGCAGCGTCTCGCATCCAGCAAGTAGGGCTCGACAATGGCCTGGGTTGGGCACACGTCTACGCAAGCGGTGCAACTCCCGCAGTGCGATTCGGTGGGGAGGGTAGGGGCGTGGGCGCTCAAATCAACGCTTAGGTAGATTTCTCCTAAAAAAAACATCGACCCCCCCTCGCGATTCAGCAAGAGCGTGTTTTTGCCCCTCCATCCAAGCCCAGCTTGTTTGGCCAGTTCCACCTCCATCACAGGAGCCGAGTCGGTGAACACGCGGTAGCCCAATGGATCGAGCTCTTGCGCCATGAAAGTGGCCAGTTTTTGAAGCCTTTGGCGCAACACTTTGTGATAGTCACGTCCTCTGGCGTAAACACTGATGACTCCTTGATCGGCACGCTCGAGGGCTTGCCATTCCTTTGAGATCCAACTCTCGCCATTGCTGGGCAAGTAGTTCATGCTGGCGCTCACAATGCTCACTGTGCCAGGTACCAACTCAGCTGGTCGAGTTCGTTTGGTTCCGTGTTGACTCATGTACTGCATCTCGCCATGAAAGCCCTTGTCTAACCATGCTAAAAAAGCAGGCTCAGCATGAGAAATATCAGCAGAGGTGATGCCGATTTGAGAAAATCCAAGCGAAAATCCAACTGTCCTGATTTTTTCTATGAATGCAGTTTGATTAAACAAAACGGATGATCCTTGACAATGAGCGAAGTTCACGAATTAAAGCTATTTTGGCCCAACGAGGACGCTACGCTGGATTTTGCCCAAAAACTTGCTCTTGAACCAGGTTTGAGCGACGCTTGTGTTTCTTTGTTGGGCGACTTGGGGGCTGGGAAGACCACATTGGTCCGAGCCCTTTTGAGGGCCTTGGGGGTCAAGGGCACCATCAAGAGCCCTACCTACGCCTTGCTTGAATCGTATCAGCTCGAGCGCGAGGGGCATGCATGGGTCATTTCTCACATGGATTTTTACCGTTTCACAGACCCCTCCCAGTGGGAGGAGGCCGGGTTCAGGGATGTATTTGTGGCACCAGGCTTGAAGCTCTACGAGTGGCCAGAGAGGGTTGAGGCACTTTTGCCTGTGGCAGATTTGGAGATTCGCATCCAAGTGAGCTCAGAGGGCTCAAGGGAGGTGACTTTGCGCTTCAACAGTCGATTCTCTTTTCCGGGACTCACTGAGGTCGGGGCGTAGGATGAGCGCTGTGGGGCACAAACTGGACCGAAGAGCCTTGTTGCAACAAGCTGGGCTTTTGGCTTTGTCCTTGGGCGTGAGTGATTTGGCGCAAGGGGCCACCATTTTGGCTGTCAGAGTTTGGCCTGCCAAGGAGTACACACGTGTCACCATAGAGTCTGACACTGCTCTACAAAGTCAACCCCTTTTGATCGACAATCCCCCCAGAATGGCCTTGGACATTGTGGGTGTGGATTTAAATCCCGCTCTTCGCGAATTGGTGGGGCAAATTCAAGCCGATGACCCCTACATTTCAGGCGTTCGAGTGGGGCAGTTTTCACCTGGTGTCGTGCGCTTGGTGTTTGATTTAAGGCAAATGGTTTTGCCTCAAATCTTTAACTTAACGCCCATCGCCAACGAAAGGCTCAATCAAGCCCATTATGGAAACAGGTTGGTCATTGACCTCTATCCCACTCAAGCCGTTGACCCATTGCTTGCATTTTTGATTGAACGCAAAGGAGTAGGGCTGGCACAGGGCCCAAACGATAAAAAATCTTTACCTGGCGTGCCAGTGGGTAACCCTTCTGTGTCATCTTTAGTTTCAGCTGCGCCACAGAAATCCACTGTGCCTGCGAGCACTGAATCCTCCAAGCCCCTTGCGTTAAAACCAAGCGAGGATGTGCTGAGCGCTTGGTTGGCGCAGTCAAACCAAAAGAGTAACCAGCTTCAAGCCCAACCCATTGGTGGAAAACAAAGCAACCCGCCTCAGTCACCAGAGCCTGTTGATGCACAAGCCACTCAACCCCATTCAACGAACACTATGGGTCTTGATCAGCAATTGATCGTCATTGCCTTGGACCCAGGGCATGGAGGGGAGGATCCTGGTGCAATTGCCAAGGATGGGGTTAAAGAAAAGGATGTGGTCTTTCAAATAGCTTTGAAGCTTAAAAAAGCACTTGATCAAACGGTGATCAAAACCAAGAAAGGTGAGTTTGAGGTTCGCACCTTCTTGACACGAGATGATGATTATTTTGTACCACTTCATCAACGTGTGGAAAAAGCCCAGAGGGTGCAAGCCGATTTGCTCTTGAGTATTCATGCGGACGCTTTTATCACACCCAATGCCAAAGGAGCCAGTGTCTTTGCTTTGAGCGATGGAGGGGCCAGCAGTGCTGCTGCGCAGTGGATGGCCAACCAAGAGAACAAGGCTGATTTGGTCGGAGGCATCAACATCAAAACCAAAGACGCGGTTCTCCAGCGCACGCTTCTTGATATGAGCACAGCCTCTCAAATCAAAGACAGCTTGAAGTTGGGTGTTGAGTTGTTGGGCCAAATACGCCACGTAGGAGCGTTGCACAAGGGACAAGTTGAGCAAGCGAGCTTTGCTGTTTTGAAGGCGCCAGATATCCCAAGCTTGCTCTTGGAGACCGCTTTCATCAGCAACCCAGAGGAGGAGGCGCTCTTGGTCACGGAGGCCTTTCAATTGGACTTGGTCAAGGCTGTGAAAACTGCGATGGTGAGATATTTTTCAAAGTATCCACCGCCCATCAAAACCAGAGCTCTGTGAGCTTGTCACTGGCTCAGAGACGCTGTTTAGAGAGCCTAGAGACAAGAGCGTTTGACGCTCAGGTGCACTGGTTTGGGGTCTCAAATGGGGTAGATCAGAGAGTTCAAAATCAGCTCTGAATCATAGACACATCGTCTCCAAGCCAACTTCAACCCCTCATCTGTGGAGAGCCATAGATCTTTGTACTGACCCACATTGAAGACTTCACTGACTGAACCTGGTTTGGTTCGAAACACGGCGTAATGGGTGTGGCTAACCCAGAGTTCTTGATCAGTTGGCATGTCGATGGATTGAGTCAAAGCATCTGGGGTGGTTGAGCCCAAAACCAGAGCTTGACCGATGATGTGCCGCATGTAGTAGGGCGCATGAAAAATCGTTTGTGTGACTCCGTATACACGGTCCTTCATCATCCCTTGGGATTCGAGATCCATGAGTGAGAGGGGGAGTTTTCGGTCCTCATTTTCACGCGCTTGAATTTGATAACGGCCTTGTTCAATAAAAAAATCTGGCCAAGCCTCAAGTTCTTGTTGATCCAATGCTTGTGCATAACGAGCATTGATGTCATTGATTTCTTGTTGCAAGTTCAACTTCTTTGAAAAGTCACTGATAGGGGTAATCTTTAGAAGCGATTCTTTTTGGTGTTGTGCTTGGCTCATGATGACATCACCTCTCTCCAATAGGCGTACATGCCTCTGATCAATGTTTCGGTCACCATGTGCTGTGTGCCGTGTACCTCTCTTCCACCGAGTTCACAAATGGTCTCGCCACTGTTTTGCCCATCGCTGTTCCATTGTTCAAAACCAGATTGACTCAATTCGATGACCTCACCATCGTCAGCGCTCACATAGCCTGCAGGTCCAAAGAGATTGGCTTGACGAAGTCTGCGTTTTGTCATTTCAGCTGAATCATCCTCAAAGCCAAAGTGTGTCCATACAAAGTCAAACGACCCATGTCCGTTGGGGATGATTTGTCGGGTCGACAAAGAGTTCACTTGCTGTTGAATGATGACGCTTGGAAAGAGAGTGATCATGGTGACAGAAGGCGTGATGGACTTTTGTGGATCTGAGGGGTCTGAGATGGTCCACCAAGGTTCGCCCACGATATCGAGCAAGCGGTCATCGTGCAGTTTCATGCCAGGTTTGTAGCTGGTGACGCCTTGCGTCACAGCCCCTCCTCCTCCCTCATTGCGAGTGGATACCATGACTGCATGACGTCCTTTGGCGTCCATGATCATTTTGCTTTTTTGATCTGCACGCCAAAGCCCAAAGGTCACAAACCAAGTGTGCAGCAAGCCTGGGTGATAGGGGTCTTTGATGTTCTCCATCATGAGCTTCCAGTTACCAGGAATGCGCTGGCGGTTGTAGCCCAAAAGAGTCAATGTTTTTCCTTTGAATATTCGGTCTATCCAGGGAAGAATTTCGGGGCCAAGGTAGTCCTTTAAGCTTGGGGCAGATGCGTCAAAGCTCGCAAAGACCAATCCATGTAAAACCTCCACTTTGAGTTGGGTCAATCCATGCTCTGAGAGGTCAAAGTCATTGGGCATGCCGCCTTGAGTTTCCTCAGGGGTTTGCACGCCATCTTTGAAGGGCAGTCCGCCTAGATCACCGTTCAATTTGTAAGCCCATTGGTGATAGGGGCATACAAAGCTGCGTTTGTTGCCAGTGCTTTCTTGAAGGAACCTGACACCTCGGTGAGCGCATCGGTTCTCAACCACTCGCACGCCATGGTCTAGATCTTTCATGGCGGGACGCACCATGTCTTTGACCATGATCACTTCGCGCTCCCCAATGAAAGTCTTTTTAAAGTCACCCCAATTGGGAATTTCGCTCAAAAGACCAACATAGTTCCAGTGAGAGCCGTAAAAAAACCGTGCCAACTCTTTGGCATGAAGAGCGGGATTGGTATAGGCGTTAAAGGGAACTCTAGAGCTGTCAGCACGACTCCAATTCACAGTCGTGGTATCTTTGCTTTGATCATCTAAGGCAGTGGTGTCGCGTTTCATGGCGGTCCCAAAGTGAGTGAGTTAATTGAACATCAATGGCTTACCAATTGACCTTGCCACCGATGTGATTGGGTTTATTCATACAGTTTACCCTCTACGGGGCATAAATTCACGGTTGAATTTGATTCGACCCTTGAGCGTGGTTGCGTTGAAAGGCCGAAGCAATGGCCAAGATGGAGGGAATCAAGATCAATGCCCAAACCACGAGTTGAATGTGTTCTTTGATCCAAAGCACTTCTCCTAAAAAGAAGCCCAAACTTCCAACACCCAAGACCCAAAGGACGGCTCCCAAGATATTAAAGAGGGAAAACTGCAGTGGTTTCATCAAGCCCAGTCCGGCGCAAAATGGGGCGAAGGTTCTAACAAAAGGAATGAAGCGTGCAATCACCAGCGTCAATGAGCCGAAGCGTTCAAAGAAGAGCTGGGTTTGAGAGAGCTTGTCCTTGGAGATCCAAGGGGAGTTGGCGTGAATGATTTTTTGCCCAAGGTATTGGCCGATCCAAAAATTCAATTGGTCTCCCAAAACGGCAGCGCTCAAGCAAACGGCCAGAGAAATCTCAGGCGACATGAGTCCCAGGCCACAGAAGGTCCCGATGATAAAGAGCAGCGAGTCGCCTGGTAAAACTGGGAAAAAAACGACCCCCGTTTCAACGAAAATGATCAAGAATATAAAAAGATAGCTCAAGTCCCCGTGTTCTGTGATCCAGCTTTTGAGAACTAGATCAATGTGGATGAGCAAATCTAAGTAGGGATAGAGGGTGTCCATGCCTGCATTATCCCTGTCTTTTCTGTCTGAGCTGATTGGGTGGATCAATTGGCTGCCCGCAATAACCCTTTAAAATGACGTGGCGTTCGATTTAACCTTTTTGGGTCTTTGGTG
This sequence comes from uncultured Burkholderiales bacterium, assembly GCA_903831655.1. Lineage (GTDB taxonomy): Bacteria > Pseudomonadota > Gammaproteobacteria > Burkholderiales > Burkholderiaceae_C > Limnohabitans. The sequence goes on along the minus strand of CAIKYO010000126.1, from coordinate 4,139 downwards.
ACTTCCTTTCATGACTGAATCCATTTCTCAAGCACAAGTTCGGCGGCCAATTCTGGCGCTTGATGATGAACTCATCAGTCAAATCGCAGCGGGTGAGGTGGTAGAGCGTCCCGCCTCTGTGGTGCGGGAGTTGGTGGACAACGCGTTGGATGCCCATGCAACTGAGATCACAGTTAGATTGTCCGCAGGAGGGGTCAGGTTGATCTCTGTTGAGGACAATGGAATAGGCATACCCCAGGAGCAATTGAGTCTTGCACTAAGGCGTCACGCGACCAGCAAAATCAGAGATTTGCACGATCTTGAGCAAGTCAGTTCCATGGGTTTTAGAGGAGAGGCTTTGGCCGCGGTTGCATCGATCTCTGAATTGACTTTGACCTCCAAGCCAGAGGAACAATCTCAGGCCATGTGTTTGCATGCAAGATCGGGCGAACTAGATGTTGTCGGCCGCGCACGCGGGACCACTGTAGAGGTGAGGGAACTTTTTTTCAGCACGCCAGCTCGTCGAAAATTTTTAAAATCTGATGCGACCGAATTGGCTCACTGTGTTGAAGCGGTTCGCCGCCATGCTTTGGTTCGACCCAATGTGAGCTTTGCTGTTTGGCATGAAGGAAAAAATGTCCACGCTTGGAAAGCGCATGTCAATCCACAAGAGGCAATGGATCGCCGCATGGCCGATGTTTTGGGTTTAGATTTTGTCAACGAATCGGTTGCCATCGATTACCAAGAAAATGGTTTGGTGTTCAAAGGAAGAGTGGGTTTGCCCCATGTTTCTAGAAGTCGTGCGGACCATCAATTTGCTTATGTCAACGAGCGTTTTGTCAAAGACAAAGTCATTCACCATGCTTTGAAGGTGGCTTACCAAGATGTGTTGCACGGCCAACGTCAACCTGTTTATGTGCTCTTCATTGAGATGGACCCCATGCGGGTTGATGTCAATGTGCATCCCACCAAAATAGAGGTTAGATTTCGAGATTCAAAAGAGGTGCATCAACTGATTTTGAGAGGTGTTCAACGGGCCTTGGCCGCTCCACGGGTTGGGCAAGACAACACGGGCGCTGCCTTCTCAATTCCAGGAGGTGGGGTCTCTGGTTCATCAGGACTTACTTTCACTGAAACAAACAAAGGTCTACGCATCACGCCTTTGAGTGCAAACCTCAAGGAGGAACTGGACCACGAAGTTGAGCATCCAGTTGAGCCTTCTTCAAAGTCAAGCCCCTTGGAGATGGGGTCTCAATGGCGGCAAGCCAGCATGAAATTGCCTGAGCAAAGCCTCTCTCAGCTCCAAGCCCTGTGGTCCCGCCCCAACGACAGACCCACAGAGCTTGATGCTCTCAAAGGGGTTGAGGTGAGTGGGGTGCATCCCCCAGAGCCAGTGGAGGGGCGTGAGAAAGAAAAACTCAGTCACGAACAGGAATGGCCACTTGGAAGAGCTTTGGCTCAATTGCACGGCGTTTATCTTTTGGCGCAAAACGCCCGGGGTCTCATCTTGGTCGATATCCACGCTGCTCATGAGCGAATCGTCTACGAAAGGTTGAAGTCGCAGTGGGACAACAACCGAGTATCAAGCCAACAATTGCTCATTGCTCAAACTTTCTCAGCAACCGAGGCTGAGTGTATTTTGGCTCAAGAGCATGCGACGACCTTGAGTGCACTGGGCTTTGATGTGTCCGCTTTGTCGAGTAAAACCTTGGCCATCAGAGCGGTTCCAAGTGCTTTGGTGGATGGCGATGTGGTCGCCTTGGTTAGAAGTGTTCTCAAAGAATTGTCCGTTCATGACGGAGAGTTCGTGGTTGAACAAGCCCGAAATGAATTGCTCTCGACCATGGCATGTCACGGATCGGTGCGAGCCAACCGTGAGCTAACCTTGCCAGAGATGAACGCACTTCTGAGGCAAATGGAGCAAACCGAGCGCGCGGATCAATGCAACCATGGACGTCCGACTTGGCACGAGCTTAGCATGAAGGCCATCGATTCACTCTTCATGCGAGGCCGGTGAGTGAGTCACTTCGTGCGTGTTTGCAAGTGGCCTCAATGATGCAACCCCATTCTTTCAAACATTGGAATGGTCTGGCACTGGTAGGACCTACCGCATCGGGTAAAAGCAGTTTGGCCATGGAATTGGCCAAGACTTGGCCCATTGAGATCATCAGCATGGATTCAGCCCTGGTCTACAAGGGCATGGACATCGGGACAGCAAAACCGTCAGATGAGGATTTATCTTTGGTGCCTCATCACTTGATCAATATCATTGAGCCTTGGCAGAGTTACAGTGCGGCTCAATTTGCAAACGATGCGTTGAAGCTTATTTCAGACATCAGGGCCAGACAAAAAATTCCAGTTTTAGTGGGAGGTACCTTCCTCTATTACAAAGCATTGATCAATGGCTTGGATGATCTGCCCACCACAGATCCAGAGCTCAGGCGCTCCATTTTGGCCGAGGCCCAAGAAAAGGGTTGGCCTGCAATGCACCAACAACTCCAGGAGGTTGACCCCTTGATTGCGCAACGCTTGGCTCCCAATGATGCTCAAAGAATTGGTCGTGCCATTGAAGTTTGGCGCATGACGGGCGAGAGGTTGTCTGCTTTTCAAAGTGGCGGGAAAAGCAAACCCAAACTGTCCGACACAGACCTTGATCTTTGTGTGATCTCCCTTGAACCGCGGGATCGAAAATGGTTGCATGATCGAATCGCCATGCGATATTCGCAAATGGTAGAGGAGGGATTTTTATGGGAAGCGTTGAGCCTCTTTGAAGATGATCGACTTGAGGCTGAAATGTCCAGCATGCGGTGTGTGGGGTACAGACAAGCTTGGGAGTTGCTAAAAGATGCTAATGCCCTTTTGGCTTTGAAGTCTCAAAGGGTTGGGGATCCGTTAACTCAAAGCCTCATCGATTCGCCACCCTTTGAGCACTTCATGAGCACCTCTCTTGCAGCGACCAGGCAATTGGCCAAACGGCAATTGACTTGGTTGCGATCCATGCCAGAGCGGCACATCGTTCACGCAGACGATCCTGAAGGGGTCAAACGCTGGATTGAGGAGATTTTCCCCCATCAGATCAAGCCCTTGTACAGGGGAACTTTAGATCGTTAAGGGTACAGTTCAGGTGTTTCTAAAAATCTTAGAAATCATGTACAGGGCCATCAAATATAGAAAACAAGCAAAAAATCGCTTGAGCTTTTTGACGGGTAACTTTTGAGCCGCCCTTGCTCCATAGGGGGCGGTGATCACGCTGAAGGAAGAAATAAACAAGAGCGCAGGCAACCAAATGTAGCCAAAAGAATAATCTGGCAAATTAGGAGTGTCCCAGCCGCTGATGGTGTAGCCCAATGAGTTTGTCAGTGCAATTGGGAACCCCAGCGCAGAGCTGGTGGCAACTGCATTGAGCATGGGCACATTGCAAAACAGCATGAAAGGCACGCTGATGAATGCGCCCCCAGCGCCCACCAAGCCCGATATCATTCCGATGACTCCACCACTCAACCATTGTCCCCAACCAGAGGGGAACTGCCTTTGGGGGGGAGGTTTTTTATCTAAAAACATCTGAGTGGCAGAAAAGCCAATGAACAAGGCAAAGATCACCGACAAAGCGTTGCCTTTGATGTAGCTAAAGATACCTAAACTTCCAACGAAACTCCCAAGGACAATACCTGGCGCGAGTCGGCCCACCAGTCCCCATTTCACATTACCGCTAAGGTGGTGAGCTCTAACACTGGAGAGTGACGTGAACATGATCGTGGCCATTGATGTGGCGATGGCCATTTTCACGGAGAGTCCTGAGTCCACATCGTTGAAATCCAAAATCATGGTGACGATCGGCACAATGACCGCTCCGCCTCCAATGCCCAGCAGTCCAGCTAAAAATCCCGAGATGATTCCCAGTAAGCCGAGTTCTAAGATTTCGTATAGGGGGAGGTGAAAAATGATGGGCATGGTGTTGGTTCTACAAAGTGGTGTCTGCAGTGAATGCTGAACCGTCATCCTGAACGCGGGGGTTCAGGTGGGCGAGGTCAGGTCAACGTTGGGTTCATCTGACGCGAGACGATCACGCTCATTGACCGATGTTCCAAGCCCTGGCTCTAAGAGCATTGGTTCAAGGAAGTATAAAGTTCAGAAGACGCTGCAGACGCCTTGATTGTAGG
>CAIKYO010000125.1 GCA_903831655.1 uncultured Burkholderiales bacterium | reverse complement strand
GTAGAGCAGGTGACTCTTAATCACCGGGTCGGGGGTTCGAGTCCCTCACAACGCACTTTAAATCTCGCATCAATTGCGGGATTTTTTGCATTTGTGGGACCGAGCTCCTGGAACTGGGGAGCGACGAGAGAGCAACATTTTCTCCAAGCAATTTGGCAATCTCAAAATTGCACGGAAGGTTTAACACGTTCAATTTGCTATTAATGATCATAGGTCTCAGTAACAAGCTCAAAATAAGTTGAACTATGAACATAGGTAGTGATTGAGATCCTGTGTTAGCACTCGTTTTGCGAGAGTGCTAAATCTCTTCTATCCTGAAAATAGAGGGCCAAATTTATTTGTCCCTCTATTTGTCATTTCTATACACAATTGAAAGGAAAAATAATGACAACAAAAAAAGTTCGTGCGCCGCGAAGTACTGCCAAGCAAGAGAAGCGTGCAAACGGTCAGGGATCCATCTATTTTGATCGTGACAAGAATCGTTACATTGTTGCAGTACCAGACTACTCACGGCCGGAGCGACGGAGAAAGAGGAGCTTCTATACGAAAAAGGAAGCCGACATTTTTCTGCATGAATACATCTCGAACAAGGGGCTAGGTAAGGCATCGTTTGCTGCAAACCCCAGAATTAAAGTTGGAGAGTTTCTAGATAGCTGGCATGGAACAGTGAAGAAAGAAGCCGAGACTGTGAGAAGCTATTCGACGGTCATTAAGAACTGGATTAAGCCGCATGTCGGAAATGTCCGGGTGGCCGATGTAACTCCAGCAATTATAGAGAATCTCTATAACACACTTGATGATTTAGGTTTCAGTAACTCCGTACTTCACTTAACTCATATCGTATTTTCTCGAGCTTTTAAAGACGCTATGCGGCTTGGACTAATTTCGTACAACCCAATGTCATCAGTAAAAAAGCTCTCGAAGCGATCCATCCCGTCTCGGCACATTCCCAAAAGAGAAGCCGATTTGATTTATGCCGTAGCAACCGAGGATCCATACCTACATGCTCGAATCGAACTAGGAATGTTGAAAGCCATCAGGCCCGGTGAAGTTCTCGGCCTAAAGTGGGATGACATCGATTGGGGTATGCGAACAATGACTATTGAACGCCAATTGCAGCGCCAAACAGGTGTCGGATTAGTTTTCAAGGCATTGAAAACACATAACACTCGAGTTCTACCCTTGTCTAAAGATCAGATTGCCATCCTGCAAGTACACAAGCTAGCTCAGGAGACAGCAAAGGTATTTTGGCAAGAAGATCACAAGCTCCTATTTCCAAATTCATTTGGCATGCCGAAAGATACAAAAGCAGACCATAGAGATTGGAAAGTTTTACTAAAGAAAGCCGGTGTCGATCAAAAATTCACTCGTTATCAGATGAGGAAGACTGCGATCACGAATCACATCACCCACGGCGTCGACGAGAAAACAACCGCAACTATTGCCGGTCATTCATCGCCTTCCGTAACGATGAAACATTACGCAAATGCAACAACCACATCAATGCTTGCGGCGCTCGATGTGGAAGATGCATTTCGTCCAAGCTTGGATCAAATCAGGTCAATGAATCAAGTCAAACTAGAGATGGAGGGAAATTAGCATGGAGGAAGTAAATTCAACAACCCCGTCAGAAAAACTTTCACTGAGGGCAATCGGCTTACTCACGGTATTTGAGAAAGCCGGCAGAGTAATTCGAACAGAGGAGCTCAGAGGGCAATACAGGGAAGGGAGAGACTCTATTCTCACTGCTAAGCGAGAACTGAGAAACGCAGGCTATATAGAAGTCGAAAGACAGCAGGTAAATGGCCGCTGGAACACCTACGTTCACCTAAGTAGTACTAAAAATACTTCAATCTGGTCCGAGATCGGCAAATCAGGTGATCTAACAGTGTAATAACTATATAGCTATTACTACTAGTACTTATATAGATACAACTACTAACGTAGTTGTATCTATAGGGGGCCATGCCCCCTAGAACCACCAAAGAATTGTTGGATAGCTCATCTCGCTCTTGCTTTACAGAGACAGAACACTTATCAGGTGAAAAAATATAGATTCCGTAACCAACGGACGTTCCGAAGTCACTGTGATCAGATAACAGTGCGAATAGTCCTTAAAACAGCTCGTCTTAGACGGGGAACTCAATTTATTTTGAAAGGCAGTGGCAAACTTGAAACCATATAGCGACGCACGGCAAAATGGAAACATCAGAAATATGCAAGACCATTCGGCAATTTCTTCTAGCCTAAACTCATTATTAAAGCTTCTCCCAGTTAAAGCCAATCCACTTACGCTTTCGCAACAATTTCAAGTAGCGAAAATATTTGAATTAGAGAGGCAGTCATCGCTACCGAACCCTGGTAATCTCAAAAACTGATGAGAGGGTGCTTTAGGCCTAAGAAAAAAACTTTTGCAAGACTTTATATACCATGTCAAGTTTCAATGCTCTGAGAGGCTGTAGAAGGCTGTAATCGGTTACCTGAGCAGGTCCCTATCAAATTGGATCTCTCTAAATTTCATTTTGCAAATTTGGTGCTTTCCTGGCAAATTGCAAAGTCAGAATTTAGTTGTCTCCAAACCACTGCTCAAAATAATCGGAGTCAAAAAAATTCACGGCCAGATCCTCTATGGTCGTAACAGCCGCGTGCTTTGCTTCATGCCCACTCGCCACATTCTCAAGATGCTCAGTTACGTCGCTCACCAAGTAGTAAAAAGTGGCCTGAATATCAAAAATTTTTGCTGCGATATCGATCGCAAGATCTCTATTTTTAATCCCGGCGGCGTTCCAAATTTGCTTAAGCTCCTTAAACCAGGCATTGAATATACAAAGGAATAGTTGTGGAAAATATACTTGGAATTCATCTTCCCAAATAATCTCTTGAACGCTCTCAGGCATTGGGTCAACCGAGAAATATTTTCCTTCCTTGCATTGCTTAGCGGAATGTCGTGAAACGCATTTTTTACATTCATAATCAGACATATACATGTAGTCCATCTCAGATTGCATGAGCACGAACTGCGCTTTTCCCCAATGGGACTCTTGGTCTAACTCACGCGTATACAGATGAGCGTGCTGCATAGTGTCTTTACGAATATTTGTAGGCAAACCTACGTAATAAAAAATGTCTCGCGCTAAATGGAAACTATAGAAAGTGTTTGGATCAAAATCACTACGCCACTCAATTCTAAGCTGCGGAAATGCAATCCCGTGCCAATTCCGAACAAGTAACTGCAATTCCTGCACGGAGCATGACTCGCACAATGCCTCAGCCATTAGCTCGGCTAATCCAGGTGCATTTAGTTCCATCTATTAATCCTTTCATAGTCAACTTATTATGTACATCACTTGAATTTACATTTCTCACTGTGATCAGTCATCACAAAGGATCTCTCGTACGGAGAGCAGGCGCCGTTGGATTTCATTTGCTTCGTCTGCTCGATTAAGCACCACAAGAAGCTCAATAATCTCTTCATCGCACCTGACCATTTCCAAGAATCCAATGCACTTACTCTCGGCCATTAGGGTTTTTGCTGTTGTAAATTGAGCGAGCGCATCTTCATTCTTACCCAATCCCTTGAGCGCCTGACCTAATCGAAGCCTTGCCCACGCGATTCGAGTTAAGTTACTTGCTTGAGTCGCATGCTCGAGAGAAGACGTTGCATGAGCAAAAGAACTCCCCCAGTCGTTCAACTTTCCGTAAGCATGTGAAATTTCATGTTCACACTGTGCCATTCCAGCTAAATTTAATGACTTAGAATGGAATGCAAGTGAACCGGAAAAGCTTTCAAGGGCTTGGCTCCATAGACTCATTTGCATTAGAGAAAATCCATGGTGAGCTTGGACTTCACTTAATAATTCGGGGTCAGTGTCATGGTTTATTTCTGCGATTGCTCGTTCGTAACATGAAATTGAATTCGACCACTTTTCGGCTGTGTACCAAAAGTGTCCTGCATTAATTAGCGCATGAACTCTCTCTGCATCACCATGACTGCCAAGCTTGTCTGCGGCTTCCTCGGCGGCAAAGGCGGCTTTTTCATGCCTTTGCAACTCACTCAGTGAATAACTCATCCCTAAGAGAATTGATCCAGTCAGATACGATTCGAATCCAAATACCAAAGATCTTGCCTCTTGAAGCGCAACTTCACAGAATGCAAGTGAGGATTTTGAGTCACCCTTTTCATAGGCCCGCCTACCTAATTCGAAAAAGGATTCTGCTTTCTCGCTGCCCGTAGCTATTTGTATAACATTCCATAATTCTTCATCTGTGAGTTCGTGCTGCTCCATGTAATCCTCCAATACCTAGAGGCTATGTGAAGGCACTGACAGCACCCCCCCTACCCTTAAATGCACTTGCTTTGAAAATGGCCCCAG
>CAIKYO010000124.1 GCA_903831655.1 uncultured Burkholderiales bacterium | reverse complement strand
CGTTGAAAATAGAATTACCATTAAACCAAGAAAACTCGATACAGCCGAAGTCAGAAACAAAATTCTGGATGCCCTAAAAAGATCCGCAGCGACCGAGGAAAGAAGCATCGACGTTGATGTCAATGGAGGAAAGGTCACACTTTCCGGAAACTTAAATTCATATGCTGAAATTGAGACTGCGCAAATTGCAGCTTGGAATGCTGCTGGTGTTACAGAAGTCGTTAATAATCTTAGGATGAATTGGTAATAACAAAGCGAATATAGGCATTAAATTGGAGCCTCAAGGAGCAACAATGACTAAACAAATTCAGGCTGCGATCATCGTCGGAAGTTTACGCAAAGAATCGTTCAATCGAATGGTTGCGAAAGCCCTCATTGCGGTCGCGCCGAAGTCCGTGAGTCTTGAAATTTTGGAAATTGGGCAGCTTCCTATGTATAACCAAGATCTTGATGATTCCCCTCCAAAAGAATGGATGGACTTTCGGAATCGGTTGAAACATTTTGATGCTGTTATTTTTGTGACTCCTGAATATAACCGATCCGTCCCTGGGGTTCTAAAAAATGCCATCGATGTGGCCTCAAGGCCGTATGGGCAGAATGCACTCAATGGAAAGCCTGGTGCTGTGATCAGTGTGTCCATAGGGGCACTTGGTGGTTTTGGTGCCAATCATCATCTGCGTCAATCACTCGTTTTTCTGAATGTTCCAACCATGCCTCAGCCGGAGGCTTACATTGGAGAAGCTGCTAAGATATTTGAGTCCAACGGGAACCTGAAAAATGATTCAAGTAGGAAATTTCTAACCAAATTTATGACAGATTTCGTTGAATGGGTCGAAAAGAACCGACCTATGGCAAATGACCGGTAATTTATGCATAAGACGGCCGAATCAAAAAATCTAGGTCGTCAGTTGTCCCGTTACCTCGAAAACTGGCAAAGTGAAATCGACAGCGCGGCTCAATATCACGCCCTTGCAAAAGCAGAAACCAGTCCCCAAATTTCCAAAGTCTATGAAAATCTCGCGGCCCAAGAAGAAAAGCACATTTTATTTTGGGAAAAGTACATAAAAGATTCAGGCAAGCTCGTTCCAAACAGAAGTCCCAGTTTTCGAAGTCGAATCCTGATATGGCTCACCAAACAATTTGGACCACAGATGGTGCTTAGTACGATTTCACAGTTGGAGCGAGCCGATCAAAATACATATTCGGGCCAGATTGAATCATCCGGCACAAAGATGACGGCGCAAGAACAGTGGCACACTTTGATTCTTGGTGAAATCGAAAAAACCGGCGGCCCCGGTGCCAAAGGCAGTGCACTTGCCAACATTGAAGGGCGACATAGAAGCGTCGGTGGCAATGCTCTTCGAGCCGCTGTATTAGGCGCAAATGATGGCCTCTGCTCCAACATGAGTTTGGTCATGGGCGCTGCAGGAGCCGCAATGAATAACCATGCTTTACTACTGACCGGGTTAGCGGGTCTTTTTGCAGGTTCATGTTCGATGGCACTTGGGGAATGGATTTCTGTCACCAGTGCCCGTGAACTAGCGGAGCGAGAAATACGAATTGAATCCGATGAGTTTGATCATAATCCTGGTGGCGAAGGTGAAGAGCTTCAGCTGATTTACGAAGCTAAGGGGATGTCCACCGAAGAGTCAAAGAAGCTCGTTGCCCATATGCTCTCGGATAAAACGAAAGCACTAGATGCCCTTACGCGTGAAGAACTAGGCATCAACCCAGATGATCTAGGTGGAAGTGCCATTGAAGCAGCGACCTATTCATTCTTGCTTTTCGCAGTTGGCGCGATCCTGCCAGTTTTTCCATTGTTTTTCCTAAGTGGTTCCACTGCTGTTATTGTCAGTTTGGTCTGCAGCGCTATAGCACTTTTTGTTTTCGGGTTTTTCACGACGGTTTTTACGGGGCAGTCTCTTTGGATTGCCGGTCCAAGACAAGTAGGACTTGGACTTTTATCAGCTGGATTAACATTTGGTTTAGGGCACCTCCTTGGAGCTAGTCTGAAATGAAAGAGCACACCATGAATCTAGAAACCACTATTATTGCCTTCGTTGTTGGTGGCACCGTTACCGCACTGATTTCAGCGCTTGAAATGAGCGGCTATAGGATTTGGTCTGGCTTGGCAGCTCTAGTGCCAGTCTTCACATTAGTGTCGTACGTTATAATTGGTCTTTCAAAGGACGGTCAGGCAGTCAGTCAGCACGCCAAGTTCGTACTGACTGGAACTATACTCACTTGGATCCCATATATGCTTGCAATTATTTTGTTAGCTCCTCGGATTGGTCCGATTCGAGCCGTCGAAATTGGACTAGGGATATTCTTTGCCCTCGCTGGAGTGTTTGTTGTTGGTGTCGAAAAATTGAATCTATTTCGTTAAAGGGCAAATGTCCTTTTTAAGGAGAGTTATGTTGAAAAATCATTCATTGAGCAAGTCGTTGAAAAAAACTTGGAACGCCTATGAAAATCAGGTTCACCTGTCCCGCACAAGCACTTCGACGCGGAATATTCATCAACTTAGAATATCTACCCAAAGGCTTGAGGCAGTTTTGACTTTAGCCCACAGTTTGCGTGCGACCCATCACTCAAAAAATATAATAGCACTGATAAAAAAGGTTCGAAAAAGTCTTGGGCCATTGCGCGATATTCAGGTCGAATCTTCGGCTTTAACGGGACTCAGAGAGCAAAAGCTAAATGGCGTTGAACCTCGGGAGTTTTCAACTTTCTTCGCAGATCAGAAAAGCAAGGCCAAAAAGAAAGCTGTTAAATGTCTCGATGGAATATCTTTGGGAAATGAACGGAAGCGAATCGATAAGATTGCAAAAAGACTTGAACATATTGAGGGCAAACATGATCAGAAGCAGATTCAAACGCAGCTCAATTCCAAAATGAAGTCGTCAGTTTTGAAGTTCAATAGCGT
>CAIKYO010000123.1 GCA_903831655.1 uncultured Burkholderiales bacterium | reverse complement strand
GGTTTGCGCAAAATATTGAGCTTGGGCAGTGGGAAGAACTCTCTAGAGAGCTGGAGATCAACTTGCTCTAGGTGATTGCTATACAAATGACAATCACCACCAGTCCAAATAAAGTCACCCACTTCTAAATTACATTGTTGCGCCATCATGTGCGTTAGTAATGCATAGCTAGCAATATTAAAGGGCACACCTAAGAAGATATCTGCACTTCGTTGGTAGAGCTGGCATGACAACTTGCCATCGGCTACATAAAACTGAAAGAAGGCGTGACAAGGCGCTAAAGCCATTCGAGGAATATCCGCCACGTTCCATGCGGAAACAATAATGCGACGCGAGTCGGGATTCTTTTTAATGGTCTCCACTACTTCTGAGATTTGATCGATATGCTGACCATTCGGCGCAGGCCATGAGCGCCACTGATAACCGTAAATAGGACCTAAATCACCATCGGGTGCTGCCCATTCATTCCAAATCGATACGCCGCGCTCTTTCAACCAGTTATTGTTTGTGCTGCCCTTGAGGAACCAGAGTAATTCATAGATGATTGACTTCAGGTGAAGCTTTTTGGTGGTCACCATGGGGAAGCCATGGGCCAAGTTAAAGCGCATCTGGTGCCCAAATACGGAGACTGTGCCAGTTCCGGTCCTGTCGGACTTTTGAACCCCCTTGGCGAGGACTTCTTTCATTAGATCGTGATATTGATGCATATAGATTGGCTAAAAGTGGTTATGTATTAACGAATTAAGGATAGCTTACTCGAATGTGGGCGACTTCACTCCCAAGGCCTTGTGAAGCTTAGGGGAGGTGGTTGTGTACTGGAGTTGAATCTGTTTTTCGGGGTTTAGGTATGCTGCCGCAGCAAAGGCGGCAAGAGCTGCCTCATGAAATCCAGACAGGATCAATTTTTTCTTACCGGGGTAGACATTGATATCGCCAACAGCATAAATCCCAGGAGTACTGGTTTGAAATTTCTCGGTATCAACGCAGATTTGTTTGCGATCGATATTTAGACCCCATTCGGCGATCGGGCCTAACTTAGGAGAGAGTCCATAAAATACCAAAAGATCATCTAGGGGAATATGCCTAGATTCGCCACCAATGTTGGTGAAGACTATTTCAGTGAGACGACCCTCTTTTGCTTCGAAGCCGGTCACTTGTCCGATGAGAAGGTGCAGCTGTTTGTTAGCGCAAAGTTCGCGCATTCTAGCAATCGATTTTGGCGCAGCCTTAAAATCATCACGACGATGAATTAAGGTAACGCTAGCCGCAATTTCAGAAAAATGAATTGCCCAATCTAAAGCCGCATCTCCACCACCACAAATCACAATTCTTTTCCTCGCAAATTGCTCGGGATTTTTAACGTGATAGAAGAGTTGTTTGTCCACAAAGGCATCAATGCCCTCAAGGTTGATGGTACGTGGCTGAAAGGCCCCAACACCACCAGCAATGAATACAGATCTACTTAGAAAGTGATTGTCTTGCGAGGTGCTAATGAGAAAGCGGCCATCGGCTTGGGGTTCAACCTTGGTAACCTCTTGACCCAAATGAAATTGAGCGCCAAAGGGTGCAATTTGTTTGAGTAAATTATTGGTGAGTTCGCGCCCAGTACAAACAGGGATGGCGGGGATATCGTAGATAGGTTTATCTGGATAAAGTTCGATGCATTGGCCGCCAACCTCTGGAAGCGAATCAATGACATGCGCTTTAATTTCTAAGAGGCCTAATTCAAAAACCTGAAAGAGACCCACAGGACCGGTGCCAATGATGACGGCATCAGTTTCTATAGGTTTATTCGACACCAATTTCTTTGGCTAGAAAATTACTTTACTAGCTGATCAAGTTTGTTCTTAACGTCTTTCCACTCTTCAGCATCGGG
>CAIKYO010000122.1 GCA_903831655.1 uncultured Burkholderiales bacterium | reverse complement strand
CTATTTCTAAAAAACGGACATAGTTGCAATTATTGATCAATTATCAGTACTATGAGGCCAATGCTTTTGGAGCTAATAGGGGATTTTTTTAAATTTCATCTCAGCCGTCCAAAGATCAACCGCTTCTTGCATCCGTAACCAACTCTCGGGAGTACCACCCACTGCTCTTGAAATGCGAATTGCCATCTCTGCTGTAACAGCCTTTTTTTCATGCAATAAGTCTGACACTGTTTGTCTACTAACCATGAGCTTCAAAGCAAATTCACCTTGAATCCAATTGAGGTAGTTTATCCTCTCGAAGTATGGCACCAGGGTGGATGGGTTTACGATTAGGATTTCTTAAAGATCGCATCAGTGATAGTCCACCCTTCAGTGAATGAAATTTATAGCCAGAGTTTATTACACAGTAGAGTTTTTGGGATTTAACATATTGATTCATATTTATATTTGACAAGCCGGGATTCCTGTTATTGGCAGGTCCATGACTCGAATAATCTGTTTTAGAAGCTTGAACTCAATGGGTTAAGTCCAATCATTCAATATTCGCTCATCCTGCGTTAACGACACCAGCTATTCCAGCCATTCGAGCGCAAGACACAAGCGGGACATGATCCACAGCCATAGCCCCATTCGTGCCGATGCTCGCGGTCGCCCAAATAGCAAGTATGGGAATGTTCCACAATGAGTTGTACTAAAGCTTTACCACCACCGATTTGAGCTCTTTCGCCCAAATCATGGGCAAGCTGCCACGTTTGCATTTTGTCTATCCACATCAGTGGCGTTTCAATTAATAAGCGTCTGTCCATACCAAGCGATAAAGCAATTTGCATCGCTTTCATTGTGTCGTCGCGACAATCGGGGTAGCCCGAAAAATCGGTTTCACAAACGCCCGTCACGATGACATCTAAACCACGTCGGTATGCCAAGGCAGCGGCCAAGGTGAGAAACATTAAATTACGACCGGGCACAAAGGTGTTTGGCAAGCCCGAACTCTCCATTTGAAATTCCATATCGCGCGTGAGAGAGGTTTCACTGACTTGACCAAGTACCGCCAAGTCCAGCAGGTGATCATCTCCCAATCTACTAGCCCACTGCGGAAAGCGCTCTCTGATGGCATTCAGTACATTCAATCGTGCTTGCAACTCCACGATGTGACGTTGGCGATAGTCAAAAGCCAAGGTTTCTACCCTTTCATATTGAGCAAGCGCATAGGCCAAACAAGTAGTGGAATCTTGTCCTCCCGAAAACAAAACGAGGGCATTTCGGTGAATCTGTGGTTTCATAAAATATTTAAAGATCAATTGAAGAAAAATCGCTCAGCGAGCTACAAAAGGAGAGTATCGAAACCTCAACTCATATGGCGGCCCAAATTGAATGGTTTGGTTTCGAGATTAGTAAAAAAAATCGGTACCGGCGACGGTCAAAAATGATTGTTCCTGCATCTCTACTGTCTGCGTTAACATTAGTATACCATTGTAGTATATATCGCATTCATTTGGATATGTGCAAGAGTATACAACGTGATCAAACGTGCCAATCCTCCATTCAGTGTTTAACT
>CAIKYO010000121.1 GCA_903831655.1 uncultured Burkholderiales bacterium | reverse complement strand
CGCCTCTCTCTACGGTGAGTGCTGAATGACCACGCCAACCCAAATCACCAGCCAACGCAAGGCCTACAGGGCCAGAGCCAACGATCAATACCTCGGTTTCTATCATGTCAGTAATCTATTAAGTGAGCTTTGAGTATAGAGAGGAATTTCCAAAATGTAATGAGGGAATGCCTTGATTACAAGCGATGTTTGATGATTAAAAATTTCGATTGAAGAGTGTTCAAATTCTTTTAGGCGCTTAAAAACGCAGCGCCTCTGACGCCTGAAGAATCTCCGTGAAGCGCTTTTCTGACAGAGATATTCGCTTCTTTGTAAAACGTGTATCGATTCATCTCTATCTCAAGTAAAGGGTAAAGCTCATCGACGTTGCTCATCCCGCCACCTAGTACAAAGCAGCTTGGGTCTAAGATATTGGTGATTTGCGCCAAACCTCTTGCAAGTTGGTTTGCGTACTGGTGAAACAGCATGAGAGAGGGGTGATTACCCAATCGCATTTGTTCAATAATGTCTTGGGCGGTTAGTTGTTGTAGAGCACTTTTGCCAAAGGCGGTACCACTTACAAAAGTCTCCATGCATCCTCTTTTGGAGCACCAACAAGTCTGTGAATTTTGTTGCTCCGTCTCAGTCATCCAAGGCAAAGGCGTATGACCCCATTCTGCTGCGATTTGATTTGGACCCTCCCAAATTTGACCATTCAAGATCAATCCGCCCCCGCACCCAGTGCCAATGATGACGGCAAAAACCAGGGGTTCGTTTGCGCAAGCGCCATCTTTGACCTCACTCAAACCCAAACAGTTGGCATCGTTTTGCAAAACCACTCGGGTATTTAAGATGTTTTGCAGATCATTTGCCAATGGTTGATTGTTCAGAACTTGGGAATTTGCACCTCTTACTGTTTGAGTTTCTCGATCTAAGCAACCAGGAATGCCAAAGCCTATACAGTGAGGTTGCTCTAGGTTCAAGGCTCGGATTTGATTTCGAGCCAATTGAACCAAATTTTCTATGACTACGAGCGTTTTCTCATAGGAATTTTTCGGTGTGGAGAGTCGGTGTCTGAATAAAAATGTGTGTGGTGTATCTCTTGTTAAGACTGCCACTTCTATTTTGGTTCCACCTACGTCCAAGCCAATCAGAGGTGAATTCATTTGGGTGTGGGTCAGTGGTTATTGAAACAATGGAGGACTGCAATGTGTTGAAGTTTAAATCCACAACAGTTATATGGTCAATGCAAAGAGCAAAAATCACTCTATGGCGATTGTTCAATAGAGCGGAACTCTTAATTGAAATAGAATCAGACTTGAAATTTAATTTTTGAGGAAACACATGTCTAATCCACTTTCATCACGTCCAGCCAAGGTTCCTTATCGCCGCATTGCAACAGAAGAGGCATTTGCACCAAAGGAGATGCTTGACATTTATAACAAGATTTTGGCCAAGTCGGATGTAGATGTTGGCTTTAAAAACTTGATGGGTTTTTACATGAGTAGTCCAAGTGAGCGTGCCCAGCACATCATGAGCGGATTGCAAGACATGGATGAACTTCGCCTGGCCCACATGGATGCCACTGGAATTGATACGCAAGTCATTGCTTTGACTTCGCCTGGGGTTCAGATCATGGACAAAGAAACAGCTGTTTCATTTGCACCTATATCAAACGACATTTTGGCTGAAGCTTGCAAAAAGCACCCCACACGCTTAGTGGGCATGATTGCTGTTGCTCCACAAGATCCAACAGCCGCTGCTAAAGAAATTGAGAGAGCTCATAACAAATATGGCATGAATGCAGTTGTGATCAATTCACACACTCACGGTGAATACTTGTCTGATCAAAAATTCTGGGAAATTTTTGAAGCCGCTGAAGCCCACGATACCCCCATTTATCTGCACCCCAACTCCATGCCCAAGTCAATGATTCAGCACTTCTTGGAGGCGGGTTTGGATGGCGCGATTTATGGTTTCGGCGTTGAGACTGGCCTGCACGCCATGAGGATCATCACCTCTGGTGCATTTGATCGTTTCCCCAAGCTTCAAATCATTTTGGGTCACATGGGCGAGGCGTTGCCATTCTGGGCTTATCGTCTGGATTACATGCACACAGCCACTGTTAAGTCCAAGCGTTATGACTCCATGAAACCCATCGGTAGAAAGCCAAGCGATTACATGAAATCGAATTTCACGTTCACCAATTCTGGAGTCGCTTGGGAACCAGCGATCAAATTCACGCAAGAATTTGTTGGTGTAGACCGTGTGATGTATGCGATGGACTATCCCTATCAATACGCAGTTGAAGAGGTGAATGTATTGGATCAAATGAAGATGTCAGATGCAGATAAATTGGCTTTCTTCCAAACCAATGCTGAGCGCGTATTTAAAATTCCCCACATCCCAGCCTAAAGTGGATGTAACCGCATCTCTAGGCTTGTTTCCTTGAGTTGCGAATTAGACCAAAAAGGGGGGCTTTGCCTCCCTTTTTTGTTCCTGTTTTACGCTTGTTACGGTGTATTGGGGCTGGCTCGATGGGTATACGCCTGCTCCAGGTGCCATTTATTGAGGAGCTTGTCGCATAATATAGGCAAGTTTTTTCATTTATATAAAGCAGGGGTGAGTAAGTCAAAATGTCCATGGAACTCGATCGACAAATCGCTGACACTATTTACGCTTTGTATGAGTTGATGCAAGCTCACGCATTGAGTTTAAAAGAGCTCAACTCGGTGGATATCAAAGAGTCAAACAACGATTCAGGCTCTGAGGGTGGGACGCCTACTTTGGAATCGGGTTCATTGATTGAACATGATCACGAGGAACCTTTGATTCATGACCAAGAGACATGGATTGAGCATCGGAAAAAATTGAGTGCCGATTCCATAGAAATGATCAAGCAAATTGAGTCATTGGTCAAAATGCTAACGCAGTCTCACACCAGCGCTGAGGCTTTGAGGCAGGAATTTGAAAACATCAGAACCTTCAAATTCTTATCAGGTGAGACTTTTCAGTTGGGTAAAGTGCTGCCGCTTAAAGCCAAGCGTTAATGTACTTGCGCATTTCAAATGCGTTGATTTGGTCAGCCACAATCCCTTGTCTTTGAATATTCAAGAAATGGTCATCAAATCGAAATAATTTAATTGAACAATGATTTACAGGTAATGTCTATTTTGTTTCAATTAAAGGTGCTTCATGAAAGTGACCGTCATTGGTACTGGCTATGTAGGTTTGGTCACGGGTACTTGTTTGGCAGATCTAGGCAATGAGGTCGTTTGTTTTGATATCAATCAAAGCAAAGTCGCTCAGTTGAATGCTGGACAGTCTCCCATTTATGAATCAGGCTTAGATTCACTTCTGAATAAAAATAGGTTGGCTGGAAGACTGCATTTTTCAAGCGACATTGAGGCGTCGATTCACCATGGTGAGATTTTATTTATTGCAGTGGGTACCCCACCTGGTGAAAGCGGTCAAGCCGACATTTCTCAAGTTCTAGAGGTGGCAAGAAATATTGGGCTTTGGATGAGAACTGACAAAGTTGTCGTCAACAAGTCCACCGTTCCTGTTGGAACTGCAGATGCGGTCCATGGCGTGATTGAACGCGAACTTGCGAAAAGGGGATGGTTCAAGCCCGTTGGTGAACTGCAGCTTGAGGCAAGACCTGAGTTTTGTGTGATCTCCAACCCTGAGTTTTTAAAAGAAGGCTCTGCGGTTGAAGACTTTATGCGTCCAGATCGAATCATTTTGGGAATTCCTCAAGGCCCACAAGGTCTTCGCGCAAAAGAGTTAATGCGTCAACTCTACGCACCATTTAATCGGCATCACGAGCGCACTTTGGTGATGAGTGTGAGATCCTCCGAATTCACCAAATACGCATCCAATGCAATGCTTGCAACACGAATTTCGTTCATGAATGAATTGGCCAATTTGGCTGAGAAAATTGGTGTTGACATTGAATCGGTTCGCCAAGGCATGGGCTCAGATCCAAGGATTGGATACAGCTTCCTATATGCAGGCACTGGCTACGGTGGCTCGTGTTTTCCAAAAGACATCAAGGCACTTCAGCAGACAGCTCAAAGCAATGGCATCCACTTACACGTTCTAAATTCAGTGCAAAGCGTCAATGATTCGCAAAAGCATTTGTTGGTTAAAAAAGTGTTGGCACGGTTTGGTGACAATTTGGTCGGAAAGGTTTTTGCAATTTGGGGATTGGCGTTCAAGCCCAATACGGATGACATGCGGGAGGCTCCGAGCTTGGTCATCATGAAAGAGTTGATTCAACTGGGAGCCACTGTCCAGGTATTCGATCCCGTGGCAACCGAATCGGCGAGACTTGAAATCAAAAGAGAGTGGTCTCACAAGTCGGATATGTTAGATCACGTGATCTTCATGGATCATGAGTACAAGGCCTTGGTCGGGGCCGATGCGTTGCTGATAGTCACGGAGTGGAAAGCCTTTAGGAGTCCTGACTTTGGCGTTATCAAAGCGGAGTTGAAAACACCCGCTATATTTGATGGACGCAATCTTTTTGAGCCAGAAAATCTAACTGAATTGGGAATTGAGTATCACGGGGTTGGAAGGCTCAATCCCATGGCATCCGAAGCCATTCAAACGTAAGCGCCTCGCGCATTTCAATCAAAATAAGTTTTTTTTGAGTGAATAGACGGCTCAACCAAGCCGTCTATTCAATAGTGGAATTGACCATCAAGTTCGCATTGAGCGAAGTGCACTTAAAAATTGTTCACTCGCCGTGGTCCAAGAGAAAAGGT
>CAIKYO010000120.1 GCA_903831655.1 uncultured Burkholderiales bacterium | reverse complement strand
TTAAATTTACAGAAATTAATTATTAATCATTACATGAAAGTTTAAGGGTTTTCGAGAATTCATCTGACTTTGACCGACATGGCCCTTCAATTACCACTAAATCTCTACAATGATGCCGTCCGCACAATTACTCCACAGCTCACCCACAAGTTGTTCTCAAATTATTCATGTACAATTGTGCACAAACTGTGAATAACATTCGTGTTGCGGTCCGGCAACGATCTGTAAAAGGCATTTTGGGCGATGTGGACTTGGGCAATTTTGCCTACAATGAAGTTCCAACTATCGCAGTTGCCATAGATTGTTGGTTCCGGGCGCGTCACAAGTTGACGCGCCCTTTTTTATTCTCCAAGCGTTTAATTTCAATCACTTAAGTCTTTCCGTTGATGAACCACATCAGAAATTTTTCAATCATTGCTCACATTGACCATGGCAAATCCACCTTGGCGGATCGTTTGATTCAGCGTTGTGGAGGACTTGAAGCGCGAGAGATGAGTGCGCAAGTTTTGGATTCCATGGACATTGAAAAAGAGCGTGGGATAACCATCAAAGCTCAGACAGCCTCTTTGGTCTACAAAGCAAAAGATGGCATCTCCTACAACCTCAATTTGATCGACACACCTGGGCACGTGGATTTTTCCTACGAGGTCTCCAGGTCTTTATCGGCTTGCGAGGGCGCGCTCTTGGTGGTCGATGCCAGCCAAGGGGTGGAGGCACAAACTGTTGCCAACTGTTACACCGCACTTGATTTGGGTGTTGAGGTATTGCCTGTTCTCAACAAGATGGATTTGCCGCAAGCGGATCCTGAGAATGCCAAAAACGAAATCGAAGACGTCATCGGCATTGATGCGACAGATGCCATTCCGTGTTCAGCCAAGACGGGCATGGGGATCGATGAAATTTTAGAAGCGATTGTGGCCCGTGTGCCTCAACCCAAAGGAGATCCCAACGGGCCCTTGCGTGCCATGATTGTGGACAGTTGGTTTGACAGCTACGTGGGTGTGGTGATGTTGGTGCGTGTGGTCGATGGTTGCTTGAACAAAGGAGACCGCATCAAGATGATGGCCACAGAGGCCACTTACAACGCGGACAACTTGGGCGTGTTTACACCTGCCAACGTGCCCCGCACCTCCCTTAAAGCGGGGGAGGTGGGGTACATCATTGCAGGGATCAAAGAGCTGCAAGCGGCCAAGGTGGGAGACACGATCACACAAATCAAATTGGGCTCTGGAGGAGCGAGTGCGACAGCGACTCAAGCGCTTCCCGGTTTTAAAGAGATCCAGCCTCAGGTGTTTGCGGGTTTGTACCCAACTGAGGCCAATCAATACGATCAGTTAAGAGACAGTTTAGAGAAATTAAAGCTCAACGATTCCTCTTTGCACTTTGAGCCTGAGGTGTCTCAGGCCTTGGGTTTTGGTTTCCGTTGTGGCTTTTTGGGTCTCTTGCACATGGAGATTGTTCAAGAGCGACTCGAGCGCGAGTTTGATCAAGACTTGATCACCACAGCGCCCAGCGTGGTCTACCAAGTGCTCAAAGCCGATGGTGAGTTGATCATGGTGGAGAACCCCTCCAAAATGCCCGACCAAGGCAAGATAGAAGAAATTCGTGAGCCCATTGTGACGGTTCACCTGTACATGCCCCAAGAGTATGTTGGCGCGGTGATGACCTTGGCCAATCAAAAGCGAGGCGTGCAACTCAACATGGCTTATCACGGTCGCCAAGTGATGCTCACCTATGACATGCCCTTGGGCGAGATTGTGTTGGACTTCTTTGACAAGTTGAAATCGGTCTCCAGGGGTTACGCCTCCATGGACTATGACTTCAAAGAGTACCGAGCCTCTGATGTGGTGAAGGTTGATATTTTGCTCAACGGCGAAAAGGTCGACGCTTTGTCCATCATCGTGCATCGCACGCAGTCACAGTACAGGGGGCGTGCGGTGGCTGCAAAGATGAGGGAAATAATCTCTCGTCAGATGTTTGATGTGGCCATTCAAGCAGCGATTGGTGCTAATATCATTGCACGTGAAACCATCAAGGCGCTCAGGAAAAATGTGCTTGCCAAGTGTTACGGTGGTGACATCACGCGCAAAAAGAAATTGCTTGAAAAGCAAAAAGCTGGAAAGAAAAGAATGAAACAAATTGGCGCAGTGGAAGTTCCACAAGAGGCGTTTTTGGCGATTTTGCAGGTGGAAGATTGATGCCCATACTCACCTCGGTTGTTTTAGCTGGCTTTGCCGCCTACATTGGTGCTTGGTACTTGGGCATGTTTGAGGGCAATTTTGCGCTTTTGCTTTTTTTGGCCACCTGTGTCACAGGTGTCTATTGGGTGCTTGAGAAATGGCTCTTTGCACCGGCCAGGCACAAAGCGGCTCTTGCGCTCACGGCAACTGAGGCCTTGCGCCAAGATCAGTTGAGCAAAATGGGCATTGCCCAAGAGCCCATTGATTTGCAAACCAAGCAAGCGGAGATACTGCGCCAACCTTGGTGGTTGGATTGGACCGCAGGACTGTTCCCCGTCATTGTGGTGGTCTTCATCCTCAGATCATTTTTGTTTGAACCCTTTAAGATTCCATCGGGCTCCATGATTCCCACGCTGTGGGTGGGGGACTTGATTTTGGTCAACAAGTTTCACTACGGGATTCGTCTGCCGGTGCTCAACACCAAAATCACAGAAGGCTCACCTGTCAAAAGGGGCGATGTGATGGTGTTTCGTTTCCCACCCAACCCGAGTGTGGACTACATCAAACGAGTGATTGGCTTGCCTGGAGACGAGGTCTCTTATTTGAACAAACAATTGGCCATCAATGGTGTGCCCATCAAGAAGGAGGCGGTGGCCGATTTCTTTGAAGAGGATTCATTGCGCTACATCAAGCAATTTGAGGAGTGGCTGCCCGCAACAGATCCCAAAGACCCCAAGGCTCCTTTGGTGGATCACAAGATATTGAATGAACCCGATCGCCCCGCCTTTGTGGCAGGTGCAGATGACTTTGTTTTCAAAGAGAATTGCCAGTACACCGTTGAAGGTGTGATTTGCAAGGTTCCACCGGGACACTATTTCATGATGGGTGACAACAGAGACAACTCTTTGGACTCACGCTATTGGGGCTTTGTGCCTGATGCCAACATCGTGGGACGTGCGTTCTATGTGTGGATGAATTTTGGTAACCTCAAGCGCATAGGCGGATTTGATTGACCCTCTCTATGACCTCTCGACTCAGCTCTTTGCACCTCGAACTCCTTGAGCGCCTGAAGCTAGGCTTCAAGTCAGATGCATTGCTGGAGCAAGCGCTCACTCACAGGAGTTTCAGCGCCTCTCACAACGAGAGGCTCGAATTCTTGGGTGACTCGGTGCTCAACTTGGCGGTCTCTAGGATGCTCTTTGTGGCACTGCCAGACTTGCCAGAGGGAGATCTCTCGCGCGTCAGGGCCAACTTGGTCAAACAAGACACCTTGCACCGCTTGGCAGTCGATTTAGGGCTCTCGGGCCTCATTCGCCTAGGAGAGGGGGAGATGAAGTCCGGTGGACAGCGTCGCCCCTCCATTTTGGCGGACGCACTGGAGGCTTTGATCGGAGCGGTCTACTTGGACAGTGGCTACCAAGTCGCCGAGGAGTTGGTCTTCAGGCTATTTGAGCCCATTGAGATCAACCCCACGATGCAAGCCGCCTCCAAGGATCCCAAAACAGAACTCCAAGAGTTGCTACAAGCCAGGCGTTACAAATTGCCCATCTACCGTGTCATTGGTATTTTGGGGGCTGCGCATCAACAAACCTTTGATGTGGAGTGTGAGGTCACTGAGCTCTCTCTCATGGAGCGAGGCATTGGCAACTCAAGGAGATCGGCCGAGCAAGTGGCCGCGCAAGCCATGCTAAAAACGATCGAAGAAAACAAATTATGAAACCCTTGACTTCAACGCCCCCAAAGCGTCAAAAAACCGCGGGTGCGAAGTCTACTGCTCCCAAAGCCGCCCCAATGGCCTCTTCTGAGCAAACAGAGGACTGGTTGGCTCAACTGAGTCAAGAGCTGATCCAAGCTCCCCAAGAAAAAAGGGGCGAGGATGCGCCAGCCACCATCGAGGCCACCCCCACAGGACCTCAAAAGGCTGGACTGGTGGCCATTGTGGGTCGTCCCAATGTGGGTAAATCCACGTTGATGAATGCCTTGGTGGGTCAAAAAATCAGCATCACATCGAGCAAAGCCCAAACCACCCGTCACCGCATCACCGGTATTCGCAATGAGGGACAGACCCAACTCATTTTTGTGGACACCCCTGGCTTTCAAACGCATCACAACAATGCGTTGAATCGCTCCTTGAATAAAACGGTTTTGGGGGCTGTGAGCGATGTGGATTTGATTTTGTTTGTTTTGGAGGCTGGACATTTTTATCCAGGAGACGCCAAAGTACTCTCCCTTCTCAAGTCCAATTGTCCCGTGATTTTGGTGGCCAATAAGATCGATCACATCACCCATAAAGAAGAGCTCATGCCTTGGCTCAAAGAGATGCAAGACAAGCATGGGTTTGAGGCCTTGTTTCCGATGTCAGCCAAAAACGCGAAAGACGTGGCTCGTCTCGTCAAATTGTGTGACTCTTACCTGCCCGAGCAAGCTTGGTGGTACAACAACGACGAGTTAACCGATCGTTCGGAGCGTTTCTTGGCCAGTGAGATCATTCGTGAAAAGCTCTTTCGCTTAACGGGTGATGAGTTGCCCTACACATCGACCGTGATCATCGATCGATTTGAAGAGGAGGCTGGCAAAACCGTCAGTCGCATGGTCAAAATCGCAGCCACCATTGTGGTTGAGCGAGAGGGTCACAAAGCGATGGTGATTGGGGAGAAAGGTGAAAAACTCAAACGCATGGGCACCGAGGCTCGCCACGAGCTTGAGCACTTGATGCAAGCCAAAGTTTTCTTGGAACTTTGGGTCAAGGTGAGATCGGGTTGGGCCGATGATGAGGCGCGGGTGCGCAGCTTTGGCTACGAGTAAGAGTTCAGCGCAGAGTTTCATCAGCGACGAGCCAGCCTTCGTGCTGCACCGCTACCCATGGAGTGAGTCAAGTTTGGTGCTCGAGGTCTTCACTCGCAGATCAGGGCGAGTGGCCATCTTGGCCAAGGGCGCTAAAAAGCCCCATTCCAATTTTCGATCCGTGTTGATGCCCTTGCAGCGCTTGAGCTTGGCCTATCGGGGTGAGAGCGAGGTGAGAACCCTCTCCAAGGCCGAATGGATCGCCGCTCACCCCTTGCCCAAGGGTGAGGCACTGTTGGCGGGTTTCTACATCAATGAGTTGATCTTGAAGTTGTTGGCCAGAGATGATCCACATACAGAGATTTTTGACCTGTACGCTCAAGTGGTGGAGATTTTGTCCAGTGGAGCCGATGCGGCCATTGCCCCTTTGCTCAGAAGCTTTGAGTTGTGGGTGCTGCAAAACTTAGGGCTTCTCCCTGACTTGGACCATGAGGGCTCCAGGGTCCAAGCTTTGGGTCAAAACTGGTCCTATCACTTGCACCCCGAAGCGGGCTTGGTGCGGGTGGACGAAGAGCGTGCGCCTCCCTCCCAGCATGCCCTTTTGGGTTCTCAGTGGCTCGTGTTGTGTGAGACTTTGCAAGGCGAGGGAGACCTCTTGTCAACGCTTCGTTGGTGCGCACATTTGGACAATGAAAGCCGTTTGGCATTGCAGTCACAAATGAGACAATTGATTCATTATCATGGGGGGCAAGTGCCTTTTAAGACTCGTCAATTCATGATCGATGTGCAGAGCTTGAACTTGTAGACCCAGCAGGTGAAACGCGTGATACAGATTGAATCGATTTATTATTTTCAACATCCCTGAATTCTGAAATTTTTTTTATGCAAGCCCAAGCGCTAACCACCCCCTCATTGAGCTCGGTTGAGCACACTGCCTTGTCTGTCAATTTGAACAAAGTGGCGCTGTTGAGGAATGCCAGAACATTGGGGGTGCCCAGTGTGGTGAGGGCTGCACAGTTGTGTTTGAGCGCGGGTGCGCACGGTATCACCGTGCACCCCAGGCCCGATGAACGCCACATCCGCTCCTCTGATGTTGAGGATCTATCGCTTTTGATGCGTGGCCAATGGGAGGGGCGCGAATTCAACATCGAGGGCAACCCACTGCACAACTTGATGCCCTTGGTTGAGAGGCATCTGCCTGCCCAAGCCACTTTGGTACCCGATTCACAATCTCAACTCACCAGCGATCACGGTTGGAGCTTCCCTAGGGACTTGTCTGTTTTGGCGCCTTTAATTGAGCGCCTCAAAAAATGGGGTGTTCGGGTCAGCTTATTCATGGATCCCGATCCCAGTCAGATGCACCACTGCAAGGAGCTCGGAGCCGACCGGGTTGAGCTCTACACGGAGCAGTATGCAAGGGATTTTGTTCGCGCTGTGGGCTCTTGGCCCCAATACGACGCCAATGGAGTGGGGAGCACAGAGCAGCACACGAATCTTCTTGCAGAGGCTTTGTCAAAGGCGTTGAAGCCCTACATCGATTGCGCCCGGCAGGCGCACGCTTTGGGCTTGGGGGTGAATGCAGGACACGATTTGAATGCTCAAAACATTCAACCCTTTCTCGCTCATGTGCCCCACGTACTGGAGCTCTCCATTGGGCACGCGTTTATGGCCGATGCGCTGGAAGTGGGGTACGAGCAAGCGGTGCGCTTGTATCTCCTCCAGATGAAGCAAACGTTGAGTGCAAGATGAGCATGAGTGCGGGCAGCAAGGTATTTGGCATTGGCACCGATGTGTGTGAGATCCCAAGGATTCGTGCCTCATTTGAGCGGCACGGGTTGAGGTTCGCCAACAAAATATTGACCCCTGCGGAAATGCAGATCTTTCTAGCTCGCCGTCAGCGATGGCCCGAGCGGGGGATTTCTTTTTTGGCCACCCGCTTCAGCGCCAAGGAGGCTTTCAGCAAGGCCATTGGCTTGGGTCTGAAGATGCCCATGTCTTGGCACAATTGTGAGGTGGTCAACTCCCCCAGTGGCGCTCCCGTGGTGAGGGTCTTGGGGGTGCTCAAACCTTGGTTTGAATCCCAAGGACTCACGGCCAAGGTGAGCATCAGTGATGAGCGCGAATACGCGGTCTCCTTTGTGGTGGTCGAGCAAACCCTTTTGGACTGAGCAGGCCTTTGACTCCCAAGATTTTCTTATTTCACTTCTTCCTATGAAAAAACATTTTTCACATCATGCACCCGTTTTGCTCGACATCGACGGCAAGTCTTTGTCCAAGACAGACAAAAAGCGCCTTCGCCATCCCTTGTGCGGGGGTGTGATTTTGTTCACGCGCAATTGGCACTCAAGGCAGCAATTGACTGAGCTTTGTCAGCAAATCAAAGATGTCCGAGAGGATTTGCTCATTTGTGTGGACCACGAAGGAGGTCGGGTGCAGCGTTTCAAAAGCGATGGATTCACCCACTTGCCTCCCATGGGGGATTTGGGACATGCTTGGATGAGTGCCAAAGGCGCCAAGCATCTAGGAGATGCGGCATTGAAGGCCATGGACCGCGCGACCTCGATGGGTTATGTGATGGCCAGCGAGCTCAAGGCCTGTGGTGTTGATTTCAGTTTTGCGCCAGTCTTGGATTTGGACCACGGTCACAGTTCAGTCATCGGCAACCGTGCCTTTCACCGAGATCCACAAGTGGTCAGTGCTTTGGCCAAGAGCTTCATGCAAGGCATGCTGCAAGCGGGCATGGCCAATTGTGGGAAGCATTTTCCGGGGCATGGGTTTGTGACGTTGGACTCACATGTGGACATGCCCGTCGATGAAAGGGCCTTGAAGTCCATCGCCTCAGAGGACTTGATGCCTTACGGATGGTTGGGTGCCTCGCTCACCTCCATCATGCCCGCGCACGTCGTCTATCCCAAGGTGGACCAAATGCCTGCGGGATTTTCAAGCGTTTGGCTACAAGCGGTCTTGCGCGAACAACTTCAGTTCACGGGCGCCATCATCAGTGACGATTTGTCCATGCAAGGCGCACGAGTGCTTGGAGGGCAAGAGGTGAGTTTCTCACAAGCTGCCGTGAAGGCTTTGAACGCGGGCTGTGATTTGTTGCTCATCTGCAATCAAAGTGTGATCTCCAAAGTCGCCAAATCCAATCCCACCTTGGATGTCTTTTTGGATGAGCTCACACAAGCTCTTTTGACACACCAGTGGCAAGCCAATGAGGAGAGTGAGCACAGGCGCTTGGCACTCAAAGGCCACGACAAAGGGCTTGATTGGGGTGCTTTGATGCGCGAGCCATCCTATCACCGTGCATTGCAAAGTTGTTGAGTCAAACACCAGACCGATTGGCCACAGGCTTTGAGTTCTGAATTGACCCAAGAGGCGTGAAGGCTTGGGGGATCACTTTTGGCGTGTGCGCACTCAATAATAAAACTCTTGGCTTGCAATTTTATGGATGAATAACGGTTAGACTGAGATGCGGGTTTGAGGGTCAAGCAAGGTCCATTGACTGAGTGCCCTTGTCCAAAGGAGCCCTGTTTGGCGACCAAAAATGGCAAGAACCAAGTCGATCAAAGTGGCCTTCGCTTTACCAGTCGTGAGAACGGCTCGCCCTTCATGGGTATGGGTAAAGTGGGGGAGTCCATGTCTTGCATGAAATGTGGACTGCACAAACCCAGAAGACTTGGCTCACAACGTCGATTTGTAGGTGGTCTGGCCTTCTTTTGTCACGAGTGCAAGCCATTGGCCATCGTGCCCAAGCCCTTGGTCGATCCAAGCCTTTGACTTGCGCCTCAAGCGAGCCCCCTCAACCACCTTCACAACCACAACCTATCAGAGCGATTCATGGCAACACCCAATTACAACTACGAAAAACGCCAGCGAGAACTCGCCAAGAAGAAGAAAAAAGAAGAAAAGCTCAAAGAGCGTGAGTCCAGAAAGAGCGATGGCACAGAGGGCTCTGCCCCGCAGCAAGAGGACTCAGAGTCAGCAGCTGCTCACACGACGCAACTGGGCACTCCCTAAGCCCAGTGCGCACGCCTCAAGGGCGCTTTAGTGTTCGCGCTTTAACGCGGGAAACAAAATCACGTCTCGAATGCTCGCGCTGTTGGTGAGCAACATCATCAAGCGATCGATACCGATGCCGCATCCACCTGTCGGTGGCATGCCGTACTCCAGAGCTCGCACAAAGTCTTGGTCAAAGAACATGGCTTCATCGTCGCCACTTTCCTTTTGTTGAACCTGGGCTTGAAAGCGCGCCGCTTGGTCGATGGCGTCGTTGAGTTCGCTGAAACCGTTGCCAAATTCACGTCCCGTGATGTAGAGCTCAAAGCGCTCCGTGATGGTGGGGTCAACGTCACTGGCTCGTGCCAAGGGAGAGATCTCAACGGGATGGTCGCAAATGAAGGTGGGTTGCCAGAGTTTTTCCTCCACCGTTTCTTCAAAGTACTTCACCTGTAACCAAGCCAATGTGCGAGTGGACAAGGCGTCTTGGTCCTCTTTCAGGCCCAATTTTTGAAGGGCATGGATGAACCACTGGGCGTCATCGATTTGTACATCTTTGGGGCCGTGTTTCAAGATCGCCTCTTTGATGCTGAGCCTCTCAAAGGGCACACTCAAATCGACGCTGTCATGTCCGTAGCTCAAGTGCAAAGTGCCCAGGGTTTTTTGAGCCACATCACGAATGAGAGATTCGGTGAAATCCATCAAATCTTTGTAGTTCCAATAAGCCGCATAGAACTCCATCATCGTGAACTCAGGGTTGTGGCGCACCGACATGCCCTCGTTTCTGAAATTTCTGTTGATCTCAAAGACTCGTTCAAACCCGCCCACAATGAGGCGTTTCAAATAAAGCTCAGGCGCGATGCGCAAGAACATTTCTTGGTCAAGCGCGTTGTGATGGGTCACAAAAGGCTTTGCATTGGCGCCACCTGGAATGGGGTGCAACATGGGTGTCTCCACCTCTAGGAATTGGTGGTGAACCATGAAGTCGCGCAAGTGGGTGATCGCTTGGCTTCTGGTTTTGAAGCGCTCGCGGGTTCCCGCATCCATCATGAGATCGATGTAGCGTTGGCGGTATTTGACCTCTTGATCCGCAATGCCGTGGAATTTATCGGGCATGGGCCTGAGGCTTTTCGTGAGCAGCCTGATGGTGGTGGCGTGAACCGAGAGCTCACCCATTTTGGTGAGGAAGAGTGTGCCCTCGCAGGCCACAATGTCGCCCAAATCCCAGTGCTTAAAGCTCTCGTAGAGATCCTCACCCACACCCTCCTTGGTGACGTAGATCTGTAGCCTCTCGCTGTCATCTTGTAAGGTCGCAAAACTGGCCTTGCCCATCACACGCTTGAGCATCATGCGTCCGGCCACTTTGACCTTGTGTCCTTGGGCCTTCAAGCTCTCGGGATCTGATTTGCCGTACTCGACGTGCAAAGCGTGTGCTTTGTGTGTGGGTTTGAAGTCATTGGGAAAGGCAACGCCAAGTCCTTGGGCTTCTTTTTCTTTGATGAGTTTGAGTTTTTCTTTTCGCTCAACGATCAACTGGTTCTCATCAACCTTGGGTGCATCCTCTGGGGTTGCGTGGTGGTGCTCGGGGTTGGAGTTGGGCGTTTGCATCATGGCGAGAAAAAATGTGGATGGGTAGGAAAAAAATGAACTCACTCAAAGACTCTTTGATTCATGGCGTGGGGATTGGCACCCTTTGCCAATCTGTCAATGCCTTCGTCACCCAACCCTAGAGCCAAAGACCCAAGGGCGGGGTTGGTGGCGCTTTAGGCCAAAGAATCTGCGGGTTGTCTGAGCAAAATGGCCAAAGCGGTGGCAATGGTCTTTTTGAGTTCTCTGCGATCACAAATGAAGTCAATGGCTCCTTTGGTTTGCAAGAACTCTGAGCGCTGAAAGCCTTCGGGGAGGGTCACGCGCACGGTGCTCTCAATGACTCGAGGGCCAGCAAAGCCAATCAAGGCTTTGGGCTCAGCAATGACCAAGTCACCAATGAAGGCAAAGCCAGCAGACACACCACCCATGGTGGGGTCTGTGAGTACGCTGATGTAGGGCAGTCCCTTCTTGGCCAATCGAGTCAGCGCAGCGTTGGTTTTGGCCATTTGCATGAGCGAGAGAAGTCCCTCTTGCATGCGAGCGCCACCCGTGGCGGTGAAGCAAATGAAGGGCACCTTTTGCTCAATGGCAGCGGTGACACCTCTCACAAAACGCTCACCCACCACAGAGCCCATGCTCCCACCCATGAAGTCGAATTCAAAGCAAGCGGCCACCACGTTGATTTGGTGAATGCTGCCTCCCATGACCACCAAAGCATCGGTCTCACCGGTTTGCTCGATCGCTTGCTTTAGGCGTTCAGGGTATTTGCGAGAGTCTTTGAATTTGAGGGCGTCAACGGGAATGACCTCTTGGCCGATTTCATAACGCCCTTCTGCATCCAAAAAGGAGTCCAAGCGCAATCTCGCTCCCAACCGATGGTGGTGTGAGCAAGTGGGGCAAACGTTTTGGTTTTGCTCCAAATCAGATTTGTACAAAACCGTCTCACAACTGGGGCATTTGATCCACAGACCCTCAGGAACGCTTCTGCGATCAGCGGGGTCGGTGTGTTGAATCTTTGGGGGAAGCAGTTTTTCAAGCCAACTCATTGAAAAATCCTATTGGACGACATAAAAAGCATTATCTCACTCTTCTTCGTCCATGGCGTGGCGGATGGACTGCATAAAACTGGCCAATCTGGCGCTGCCCTCCTCTAGGGGAGGCGCTTGCAAGAGTTCGATCAGTTTGGTGCCAATCACGACCGCATCGCTCACCTTTGATAACGCTTTGGCCGACACCGCATCGCGCACACCAAAGCCTACGCCCACCGGAATCTTGACGAACTCTCGGATCTTGGGAATCATTTTCTCCACCGCTGAGGTGTCCAAATGTGCTGCTCCAGTGATGCCCTTTAAGGACACATAGTAAACATAGCCTGTTGCCAATTGTGCAACTCGCTCCATGCGTTGTGCTGTGCTCGTGGGGGCCAATAGGAAGATCAAGTCCATGCCCGCTTGTCTGAGTGTTTGGGCAAAATGAGCGCATTCCTCAGGTGGATAATCCACCACCAAAACACCATCAACGCCAGCACTTTGAGCGGTTTTAACGAAGGCGTCGGGCCCGTGCTTGATGTCAAAGTGCTCAATGGGGTTGGCATAGCCCATCAGCACAATGGGGGTTTGAGAGTCGGTGAGCCGGAACGCTCGAACCATCTCAAAGACTTGCTCGAGTCCAACGCCTTGCTCGAGTGCCAATTCCCCTGCCTTTTGGATCACAGGGCCATCGGCCATGGGGTCGCTAAAGGGAATGCCCAACTCGATGATGTCAGCCCCAGAGCTCACCAAGGTGTGCATGAGTGAGACCGTATCCTGGGGTCTTGGAAAACCCGCCATCAAGTAAGGGATGAGGGCCGCTTTGGAGGATGCTTTGAGGCGAGCAAAGGTGGTTTGAATTTTATTCATCGTGCAGCCTTGCCTCCGTTCGTTGGAGAGAGCACAGGGGCTTGGCCACCTTTGATTTCTTGGCCACGGCAAGAGGGTCGACAATAAAAGTCAGCGTTGCTCAAATCGGCGACCGTTCCAATGTCTTTGTCACCTCGTCCTGAGAGGTTCACCAATATGGATTGATCTGATGTCATGGTTTTGGCCAACTTCATGGCATAGGCCACCGCGTGGCTTGACTCCAGTGCTGGAATGATGCCCTCGGTGCGACAGAGGTAGTGAAAGGCCTCCAAGGCTTCTTGGTCGGTGATGCCCACATAGCTCGCGCGCCCCAAGTCTTTGAGGTAGGCGTGCTCTGGGCCCACGCCTGGGTAGTCAAGTCCAGCAGAGATGCTGTGGGTTTCGGTGATTTGTCCTTGATCGTTTTGCAAGATGTAGGTTCTGTTGCCGTGTAAAACGCCAGGAGTCCCTTTTTGCAGCGAAGCGGAGTGCTTCAAAGTGTCGAGCCCTTCACCTGCAGCCTCCACGCCCACGAGTTGCGTTTGGCTGTGATTGATGTAGGGGTAGAAGATACCCATCGCATTGCTGCCCCCGCCAACGCAGGCCACCACCACATCGGGCTGGCGTCCATCCAACATGGATGGCATTTGAACCAAGCACTCGTTACCGATCACGCTTTGGAAATCTCTCACCATCATGGGGTAGGGGTGTGGACCCGCCACGGTGCCGATGATGTAGAAGGTGTTCTCAACATTGGTCACCCAGTCTCTCAAAGCTTCGTTCAACGCGTCTTTGAGCGTTTTGCTCCCGCTCTCAACGGGGACGACAGTGGCGCCTAAGAGCTTCATGCGATAGACGTTAGGACTTTGTCTTTTGACGTCTTCACTTCCCATGTAGACCACGCACTCCAGGCCGTAGCGCGCACAAATGGTGGCGGTTGCCACACCATGTTGGCCCGCTCCAGTCTCAGCAATCACACGTGGTTTACCCATTCGTTTGGCAAGCATCGCTTGTCCAATGGTGTTGTTGATTTTGTGAGCACCTGTGTGGTTCAAGTCCTCTCGCTTCAAGTAGATTTGTGCACCCCCCATTTCACGGCTCATGCGAGCGGCGTGGTAAATGGGAGAAGGGCGTCCGACAAAGTGTTTGAGCTCGCTGTTGAATTCGGCCAAAAAATCCGGATCGTGTTGGTATTTGGCGTAGGCCAATGAGAGTTCGTTGATCGCATGGGTCAGTGTCTCACTGACAAAACTCCCTCCATAGGGGCCAAAATGGCCACTGGGGTCGGGTTGTTGATAGGTGCTCATTCAAACTCCAAATTAAAAACGGTGCACACCAGACCTGTTACTCAAATGTGAGTGAGGGGTCTGATGTTGATACTTCTTCGATGTCTCAATTGAATCCATGGATTTTGAGGGTTGGGGGCGACACAAAGTCCGTTACAAAAGAGAGGCCCTTTGTGAAAACTCAGGACCTGACAGCTAAGGCAAAAGCTTCAATCAAAGACGCCTGCTTGATGCCTTTGCTTTGTTCAACTCCAGAGCTCACATCCACGCTCAACGTCCTCACACGAGGACCCAAGGTCTCAATGGCTTGGCGCACATTAAGGGGGGTCAAGCCGCCTGAGACAATCAAATGCACATCCAAAGCCTGAGGAACCACGGACCAATCAAAGCTCGTCCCCGAGCCACCATACTCGGCCACCCAAGTGTCAAGCAGCAAGGCGTGAGCGCTTTGGTACAACTTGGCATATTTTACGATCTCATCTCTGAGCTTGTCGCGCCCTTGGGCGCTTTCTTGCAGATTTGTGGGTATTCGGATGGCTTTGATCCATCTGCGCCCCAATTGGGCCGCTAAATCTTCACAAAATGACGGACTTTCATCTCCATGGAACTGCAGCCAGGCACCGGGAACGAGCTTTGCCGCATCGATGACGGTTTGGGCACTGGCATTCACAAAGAGCAGCACCGGACTCACAAAGGCGGGAAGGAGGCTTGCGAGCTCAGCTGCACGGCTTGGGCTCACATAGCGAGGAGAGGGTTCGTACAAAACAAAGCCCACGGCGTTCACGCCGTGCTCGATACAGCTCAGCACGTCTGACTCTTGGGTGAGTCCGCATATTTTGATGGGGTGTTTGTTGTTCATCTGGGGTTCATTTTAGATGAACCCTACCCAATTGGCGTTCACGCGTTCGATCTCGTAGGAGGCGTCGTAGCTTGGGCCTAAAAAATAAAGGCCATCAGGTGCAAAGGTGGGGGCTGCATGGGCGCGATTTTTGGCATTCAAAACCTCCTCCATCCAGTGAACTGGATGGGCATTTTGTCCCACACTCACCAAGCAGCCCACGATGTTGCGAATCATGTGATGAAGAAATGCATTGGCCTCAAATTCAAAACAAAAATAAGACCGATCGGCGCTCAGTTTTCTCTCACTCACCTCGGCTTGGAGCAATGTTTTGATGGGCGTGGGGGACTGACATTGTGCGGCCCTAAAGGATGAGAAGTCGTGAGTGCCCAAGAGGATTTGGGCGGCTGATTGCATTTTCTCTAAGTTCAAGGGGCGAAAAACCCAACCCACACGTGCATGCCCTAGGGCTGGCCTCACGGGTGAGTTCAAGATCCAATAGGCATAGCGGCGCGTGAGGGCACTTCTTCGAGCGTGGAAAGTCTCGGGCACCTCTTTGGCCCACTCCACTGCAATGTCTTTGGGTAAGTAGCGGTTGGTGCCCCTGACCCATGAGGTGTTGTCGCGTTCAATTGCACAGTCAAAGTGAACCACTTGTTGCAAGGCGTGAACGCCTGTGTCGGTCCTGCCCGCGCATAGGGTTCGAACACTCACTTGTGTGAATTGAGCCAAGGCACTCTCAAGCGCGTCTTGAACGGTTTGTCCGGAGAGCTGGCTTTGCCACCCTTCATAGGCTTGACCGTTGTAGCTCAAGCCCAGTGCAATGCGTCTCACTTTGTGCCTTATCCCTTTTGAGCAAGCCAAGCTTGCGCTTGGTGCAGGAGCTCTCCAGTGGCTTGTTGTGCAATTTCTTGCACGATGGCGCGAGCGGTGTGATGCTGACCGACTTGCCAGAGTTCTTGTGCCAAATCAAACCGGACCTCCAAGGGATTTTCTGACTCCTTGTGAAGAGCTGGGGTTGAGTCTGCAATGAAACGGTTGCCAGCATGCTCTGTTGGCGTGGTGGGCAAGAAGGGCACGTGTTCTTGATGTCCACTATCTTCTGCCTCGAGCTCGGGCTCGTGGAGATGGGGAAGATCCAAATCAAAGTCTAGCTTGATGTGATCTCTCAGTTGACCATTAGCCAAGGCGTGCTCAAGAGGAGCAGCGTGTTCCTCCAGCTCTGTGTGCTCCTCGGAGTCCATGTGGGAAGGTGCGGCTTGGGCAAACGCATTTTGCATGATCCCTTGAGAAAAGGGATTGTGATTTTCGAATTCAGGTGGCAAATGGAGCTCGTCATGGCTGTTGCCATCCAAAGCGGCGGGAGGCATTTGAGAGGTGGAGGTGGCACGGTTGCGTGAGCTCCACAAAATGCCCAAAATCAAAACAGTGAGTCCCAAGCCACCGACCACGGGTGCCAGAGGGTGGTGCAGCCATGTTTTGAGATCGGATTGGGTGCTGGGCAATTGGCTCCAAAACGCTGCAAAGGTGTGTTGAACATCGGTTTTAAAGACCTCAAAGCGGTGTGACCAACTCTTTTGTTCGTTGGCGATTTGGGTGAGTTCATTGATGTTGTTTTCAATTTCCTTGGCGCGCAAAGCATTTTGTTGTGCTTCTTGCTCCTTGGCCAGTTGCTCAGCAGTCTTGGCCGATGGGCTGTTGGGTTGACTCAGTTTGAGTTGATCTTTGTTGGGCGTGTTTTGCACTTTTCCTTTTTGACTCACCAAACCAGAGGCTTGACCTGCTTTGTTGCTGGGGTTCAGACTTGATTGAGCATTGACTTTGGCCAAGACGCTTTCACGGTATTTGGCGAAGTCGATGTTTTGAAGATTGATGTCCTCGCGCGCTTGCACCAAAGAGATGGCGCTGGCCTGTGCAGGGGACGGAATGCTCAGTGTTTGACCCGCAATCATTCGGTTCACGTTGTGGTCAACAAATGCCTTGGGGTTTGAGCGCAACAAGGCCACCAGCATTTGGTTTAAATTGGTGGAAGCATCCAAGAAACGCTCGGCAATTTCGCCAGCTGTGTCACCCTGAACGACCCTTATCTCGGTCTCGTTGGTTGGGGTGGTGTTGCCGGTGCTGGTGCTGTCCAAGAGCAGTCCAATTTCCTTGCTCGATGAGCCCGTGGCCCAATGGAAATCCAGCATCAAGTCGACAAAGGTCGTGCTCACGGCGTTTTGGCCCGCAATGCGCAATGCGTGGCGATTCTCGCCTAAATCGATCAATTTAACCTGAGTGCTTGCCAAACTTGGTTCCCACTCGGTGCGGCTCGCTTGGTAGGCACTTTCATTGGCCAGTGTGACCACGAGAGAGGTGGCCTCTTCGCTGCTGAGCTCCAAGAGCTCAATCTCAACTCTCAAAGGCTCGCCTTGGCGACTGAGTAAATTGGGGTGACCCAGTGAAAACGACCATGCACTCGCGCTCAGCCCCAAGACAGCCAAGCTCAAAACCGTTTTGAGGGCCTGTTGGGTAAATAAACGGGCCAATTGTCGAAGCTTAAAAGCCATGCTGACCTCTTGAAAGTGGAGCCAAAACCGAGTTTGACTTGCCAAGCCTCAAAGTAGGCTCGTAAGTGAGCACTTGCTAATGATCAAGACAGGTCAAACGTTACGGTCTATCTTATCCGATTCCGGAGAGTTTTACCCCTCCAAAGAAGGCGCAAACCCGTCGGTGATGTTCAAACCCCACGAAGGAGTTGAATCCGTTGTCAGCTCTCAGTGGGTGAGCAAAATGTTGAGCATGCGTCTCAAAGGCTCTGCCGCACCCCATAGCAATTGGTCGCCCACGGTGAATGCACCCAAGTAGTCCTCACCCATGGCGAGTTTGTGCAAGCGACCCACTGGCACATCCAAAGTGCCCGTAACAGCGGCTGGAGTCAGTAAGCGCTCACTCAGCTCTCTTTCATTGGGAATCAGCTTGACCCAATCATTGGCTGTGGAGATGATGTGCTCAATGTCAGCCATGGGCACATTCTTTTTTAACTTCACGGTGAGACCCTGTGAGTGACAGCGCATGGAGCCCACTCTCACGCACAAACCGTCGATGGGAATGCTCCCAGGTGTTCTGAATGCGGGGAGTCCTAAAATTTTGTTGCACTCAGCTCCACCCTTCCACTCCTCTTTGCTTTGACCGTGCTCGACTGGCACATCGATCCAAGGGATCAAACTGCCTGCAAGGGCGGAGCCTCTGAAGTTTTGAGTGGGGAATTGTGGATCCCGCATGGTTTGAGCGACTCGGCGATCGATGTCCAAGATCGCAGAAGATGGGTTGGCCAGTTCGGCTTGAACGCTGGCGTGAAGGGCGCCCATTTGAGAGAGCAATTCGCGCATGTTTTGTGCACCAGCGCCAGAGGCGGCTTGGTACGTCATGGCACTCACCCATTCGACCAAGTCGTTTTTAAACAGTCCACCCAGTGCCATGAGCATGAGGCTTACGGTGCAGTTTCCACCCACCCAGTCAAGGTTATTGGAGGCAAGGCCTTTTTCGAT
This sequence comes from uncultured Burkholderiales bacterium, assembly GCA_903831655.1. Taxonomy (GTDB): domain Bacteria; phylum Pseudomonadota; class Gammaproteobacteria; order Burkholderiales; family Burkholderiaceae_C; genus Limnohabitans. Next base: position 4,091 of record CAIKYO010000120.1, on the reverse strand, counting down.
GACGGGCAAGTTCACGGGATCCAAAATGATGATGGCGTCAGATTTCATGCGAAGCGTAGAGGCTGCGTCGATCCAGTGACCCTTCCAGCCCGTTGCGCGAAGGGGGCCGTGAACAGCCTTGGTGTAGTCTCCACCTTGCGCGGTGATGATGATGTCGCAATGTTTGAGCGCATTCAAGTCATGTGCGTCCAACAGTTTGGTTTCATTTGCGGCCCACTTTGGAGCAGGTGCGCCAACGCTGGAGGTGGTGAAGAAATGGGGTTCGATCTTTGCGAAGTCTCCCAACGCCTCCATTCTCTCCATCAGGACAGAGCCCACCATGCCACGCCATCCCACTAAACCGACCACTGGTTTTTGATTACTCATTTTGAGCTCCTATGCTTCAGGTGCGAGGTGGGTAAGTGATTAATTGGCCCACTCGACTCATTGATAAAACGGTTGATGTCCTTCAAAGAGGACCCAATTACTTTTGTACCTCTATGCGCTCAGACCAAAGTCTTGAGCGCTTTGGCGACTGCATCCCCCATCTCTGAGGTGCTGACTTTTTGCGTGCCCTCAGAATAGATGTCCGCGGTGCGCAGTCCATTGGAGAGCACGTGTTGTACAGCTTTCTCCACCAAAGAAGCGGCCTGGGCTTGGTTCAATGAAAACCGCAACATCATGGCCGCTGACAAAATCGTCGCCAGTGGATTGGCAATGCCTTTGCCTGCAATATCAGGAGCACTGCCGTGACTGGGTTCATAGAGTCCAAAATTGTCTTTGTTCAAGGATGCTGAGGGCAGCATGCCAATGCTGCCCGTGAGCATGGAGGCCTCATCAGACAAAATATCTCCAAACATATTGCCTGTCACAACGACATCAAACTTCTTGGGCTCTTTGACCAATTGCATGGCCGCGTTGTCCACGTACATGTGATCGAGAGAGACCTCTGGGTAAGACTTGCCAACGCATGTGAGCACGTCGCGCCAAAGCTGGAAGGTCTCAAGCACGTTGGATTTATCAACGCTTGTGACGCGCTTGGATCTTTTTTGAGCGGCTTGAAAGGCCACATGTGCGATGCGTTCGATCTCGGGCACGCTGTAGCGCATCGTGTCAAAAGCTTCCTCGCTCCCAGGGAAATGTCCGTCGCTTGCGATTCTTTTGCCTCTGGGTTGACCAAAGTAGATGTCTCCGGTGAGCTCTCTGATGATCAAAATATCCAGACCTGAGACGATCTCAGGCTTGAGACTCGAGGCCCCGACAAGCTCGGGGTAACAAATCGCTGGTCTGAAATTGGCAAAAAGGCCAAAGTGCTTTCTTAATCCCAAAATGGCTTGCTCTGGTCTTAGAGGGCGATCGAGTGTGTCGTACTTCCAGTCACCCACGGCGCCAAACAAAATGGCTTGAGAATTTTGAGCCAGGTCGATGGTACTTTGTGGCAAAGGGTGACCCGTTAAGTCATAAGCCGTCCCCCCCACAGGGGCCTCTTGCATGTCAAAGCTCAGGGGTAAAACGCGGAGAACTTTGACCGCTTCTTGAACAATTTCTTGGCCAATGCCGTCGCCGGGGAGAACTGCAATTTTGATCATTTTGGAATTTTTTTAAACGGTGTGGGCAAGCCAAGGACGTGTTGCCAAGCGTTGTGCCTCGAAGTCACGGATTTTTTGAGAGTGTTGAAGTGTCAGTCCAATGTCATCGAGCCCATTGAGTAAGCAGTGGCGGCGGAATGCTTGCACTTCAAATCGAATTTCTTCCCCTTGAGGTTTGACCACCACTTGGCGCTCTAAATCAATGGTCAATTCGTAGCCCACAAATCCGAGCACTTCAGCAAACAATTGATCGATCACGCTCTCAGGCAAGACGATGGGGAGCAAGCCGTTTTTGAAACAGTTGTTGAAGAAAATATCTGCATAACTTGGCGCCAAGATGGCTCTGAAACCAAATTGGTCGATCGCCCAAGGGGCGTGTTCACGAGATGAGCCGCAGCCAAAATTCTTTCTGGCCAGCAAAATCGAAGCGCCCGAGTAGCGTTTTTGATTCAATACAAAGTCAGGATTGATGCGACGAGAGTTGGGGTCTTGACCTGGAAAGCCAGCATCAAGATAGCGCCACTCGTCGAACAAATTGGGCCCAAAGCCCGTTTTTTTAATCGACTTGAGGAATTGCTTGGGGATGATGGCATCGGTGTCCACGTTCTCGCGGTCCATGGGAGCCACCAAGCCTTTGTGGAGGTTGAATTTTTGCATGCTGCGCTCCTTAAGAGATGTATTGACGCACGTCCACAAAGTGTCCGTGAATCGCTGCGGCTGCGGCCATGGCGGGGGAGACCAAGTGGGTCCGTCCACCCGCACCTTGGCGGCCTTCAAAGTTTCGGTTGCTGGTGGATGCACAGCGCTCACCAGGCTCCAAGCGATCGGCATTCATGGCCAAACACATGGAGCAACCAGGCTCACGCCATTCAAAGCCAGCGGCCTTGAAAATTTGGTCGAGTCCTTCTTTTTCGGCTTGCTCTTTGACCAAGCCAGATCCAGGTACCACGAGCGCCAATTTGATGTTTTTGGCTACTTTTTGTCCAATGTGTTTGACCACTTGAGCTGCTTCTCGCAAGTCCTCAATTCGAGAATTGGTGCAAGATCCGATGAAGACTTTGTCCACATGGATGTCGTTCATGGGCTTCTTGGGCTCGAGACCCATGTAGACCAAGGCACGTTCAATAGCAGCGCGCTTGTTGGCATCTTTCTCACGGTCTGGATCGGGCACATGACCTGTGATGTCGAGCACCATCTCGGGTGAGGTGCCCCAGGTGACCTGAGGCAATATGAGAGATGCATCTAGTTCGACCACGGTGTCAAAGTGAGCGTCTGCATCAGACTGCAAGGTGCTCCACTCTTTGGTGGCCATGGCCCACTCCAATCCCGTTGGGGAGAGGAGTCTGCCTTTGACATACTCAATGGTTTTTTCGTCCACTGCGACCAGACCCGCCCTGGCGCCAGCTTCAATGGCCATGTTGCAAACGGTCATTCGCCCTTCCATGGAGAGCGCGCGTATGGCGTCTCCAGCAAACTCGATGGTGTGTCCTGTACCACCAGCGGTTCCAATTTTGCCAATGATGGCCAACACAATGTCTTTTCCAGTGCAACCCTTGGGGAGCACACCATTGACTTTGATGAGCATGTTTTTGGCTTTTTTCGCGAGCAGTGTTTGAGTGGCCATCACGTGCTCGACCTCACTGGTGCCAATGCCGTGTGCCAAAGCGCCAAAGGCGCCCATGGTGGAGGTGTGTGAATCACCACACACCACTGTCATGCCTGGCAAGGTGGCACCATTCTCAGGACCAATGACATGACAAATGCCTTGGCGTTTGTGTAGAAAAGGGAAAAAAGCAGCAGCACCAGATTCCTTGATGTTTTGATCCAAGGTTGTGACTTGCTCTTTGCTGATGGGGTCTGTGATGCCGTCATACCCCAACTCCCAGCCTGTGGTGGGGGTGTTGTGGTCCGCGGTGGCCACGATGGAGCTCACACGCCAAACCTTTCGTCCAGCTTGTCTCAAGCCCTCAAAGGCTTGAGGGCTCGTGACTTCGTGAACAATATGGCGGTCAATGTAGAGGATGGAGGTGCCGTCCTCTTCGGTGTGAACAACGTGTTCATCCCAAATCTTGTCGTACAGAGTGCGTCCCATGGTGGTGTGTCTTGCTCAATGGATAAAGGTGCTATTTTAGGCCAAGCAAGGGGCGTTTTCTTGAAAAACGGCTCAAGACCTATCAACTCTAGAGGACGCATTCAAAATCAAGGCGTGTGTGTGTCGTCAATTTGCGCAATGAGGGAGGGCTCTAAAATCCGGGCGCGCGGATCCACGTAATAGCCTCCGAACTCGGTGTACCTCAAGACCAAGCGATCGCATTGCTTGCAGGCAAAGAGTTGACTGCGATTGAGAGGGAAGAACTCAACCGCAAAGGGGGCGTCCTCAGAGTCATAACGCGTCCCACTTGGGTGAAACTCCTCAAAGGTGGGTTCGGCTTGAAGCGGATCTTGAAGGGTGGCCACGGGCTTCATTGAGGACTTGGGCCAATCGGACTCTGAGAGGCTGCTCCACCCAACGCATCGCTTGAG